>NZ_CP012184.1:3658037-3969450 GCF_001420995.1 Pseudonocardia sp. EC080619-01
CACCGGCCGCCGGCCCGCTCCCAGGTCGACCACCCCAGGAGGTCACCGCATGTCCACCCCGCGCCGCCGCCCCACGGGCGGCATCCGCAGGCCCCAGGTCGCCGGGCGGCCGCGCACCGGCCGCGCCGACGACGAGCAGGACGGCACCGGCGAGACGTCCGGCACGACCACCGGCGGCGTCGCCGTCGACGAGCGCGCCGACGCCCCGGTCGACGTCGCCCCCGCCGCACCGGTGCGAACCGGCGCGGCGGAGCCGGAGGACGCGGCAGGGACCGAGCTGGACCCCGACGCCGACACCACCGCCACCGGCGGGGGCACCGCCGACCCGGCCCCCCGCGCCCGCCGCAGGCTTCCGCTCCCTGCCGCCCCGGCGACCGGCCGGGCGACCGCGGTGCTGCTCGCCGTCACCGTGCTGCTCACCGCGGCCGCCGCGTTCTTCGGTGTGCAGTGGTACCGCACCGAGTTCGCCGGCTCGGCGGCGAACACCGCCCTCACCGACGTCGGCGCCACGGCCGAGGTGAGCGCCCAGGTCGGCGAGGCGGTCACCAAGGTCTACTCGTTCGACTACGCCCGGCTGCAGCAGGCCGAGGCCGACGCCGCCGACGTGATCACCCCGGCCTTCCGGCCGGAGTTCGAGCGGATCTTCGGCAGCGTGCGGGACCTCGCCCCGCAGCAGCAGGCCGTCGTCACCGCGACGATCCCGAAGTCCGCGGTCGCGAGCATCGACGGCGACCGGGCCACCGTGTACGTGTTCGTCAACCAGGTCATCCGCCGGCAGGCCGACGGCGGGGCGCCGCAGGAGGGCTCGGCCGCGGCCCGGCTGCGGATCGACGCCGAGTTCCTCGACGGCCGCTGGAAGATCGGCGCCATGACCCCGGCCTGACCCGGTCCGGACGTCGCGTCCCGCGCCCCGTACCCCCGCCTGCCGGGGGTACGGGGCGCTCGCGTAGGGTTGTCCACGATCCACCGAAGACCGCAGGTCTGCGCCCCGGCTCGCCGGAGCGTCGAAGGTCCCGGAAGAACCGGGCGGCCCGCGCAGGAGGACGAGGCGATCCGGCGCGACAGCGCCCCAGTACTTTCCACGCCCCGTGCTCTGCGCACGGGGCGTTCGTCGTCTCTCGGGGTCGGTGCGGTGGCACCTGCAAGGACCAACCACCCGAGAGGAGGGCAGCGATGGCAGCACCTGACAAGGTCGCAGCGGTCGAGGAGATCACCAGCCGCTTCCGCGAGGCCAACGCCTCGGTCGTGACCGAGTACCGCGGACTCAGCGTCGCCAAGCTGACCCAGCTGCGCCGGGACCTGGGTGCGGACGCGAAGTTCCGCGTCGCGAAGAACACGCTGGTCAAGCGCGCGGCCGCGGACGCCGGTGTGCAGGGTCTCGACGACCTGCTCGCCGGTCCGACCGCGATCACGTTCATCCAGGGCGAGGCTGTCGACGCCGCCAAGGCGCTGAAGAAGTTCGCCAAGGACAACCCCGGCCTGTCGATCAAGGGCGGGTACATGGACGGGCGCGCCCTGTCCGTCGCCGAGATCGAGCAGCTCGCGGACCTCGAGTCCCGCGAGGTGCTGCTGGGCAAGCTGGCCGGCGCGATGAAGGCGAACCTGTCGAAGGCCGCGACGCTGTTCAGCCAGCCGGCCTCCCAGGTCGCCCGGCTCGCCCAGGGCCTGGCCGACAAGAAGGTCGAGGGCGGCGAGTCCGTCCCGGCCGAGGCCGCGGCCGACGGCGACTCCGCCGAGAGCTGATCACCACCCCCACCGAACGTCTTTCGTAAGAGAAAGGACCAGCCATCATGGCGAAGCTGTCCACCGACGAGCTGCTCGATGCCTTCAAGGAGCTCACCCTCCTGGAGCTCTCGGACTTCGTGAAGAAGTTCGAGGAGACCTTCGACGTCACCGCCGCCGCCCCGGTCGCCGTCGCGGCCGCCGGCGCCCCGGCCGCGGGCGACGCCCCGGCCGAGGAGGAGAAGGACGAGTTCGACGTCGTCCTCGAGTCCGCCGGTGACAAGAAGATCCAGGTCATCAAGGTCGTCCGTGAGGTCGTCTCGGGCCTGGGCCTCAAGGAGGCCAAGGACCTCGTCGAGGGTGCGCCGAAGCCGCTCCTCGAGGGCGTCAACAAGGAGGCCGCGGACGCGGCCAAGGCCAAGCTCGAAGAGGCCGGCGCCAAGATCTCCCTCAAGTGATCTGAGCGCATGCGCCCGGAAGGGGCGGGACCCGACGCGGGTCCCGCCCCTTCTGCGTTCCCGGGGTCCTATCCCCGCGGGTCGCGGTCCCGCAGCTCCCGGCGGAGGACCTTGCCGGTCACCGTCTTGGGCACCTCGTCGAGGATCTCGACCTGCCGCGGGTACTTGTAGGCCGCCATCCGCTCCTTCGTGAACGCGACGAGCTCCTCCGGGGTCGCGCTCGTGCCCTGGCGGAACGAGACGAAGGCCTTCACCGTCTCGCCCCGGTACCGGTCCGGGACGCCGACGACGGCCGCCTCCCGCACCGCGGGGTGCTCGTAGAGCACGTCCTCCACCTCGCGCGGCCAGACCTTGTAGCCGCCCGCGTTGATCTGGTCCTTCTTCCGGTCGACGATGTAGAACCAGCCGGCCTCGTCCATGTAGCCAACGTCGCCGGTGTGCAGCTCCGGCGGCCGCGTGGGGTCGCTGTGCAGCGCCGTCGCCGTCTCCTCCGGCTTGTTCCAGTAGCCGGACACGACCTGCGGGCCGGACGTGCAGATCTCGCCGACCTCGCCCGGCGGCAGCTCGGCGCCCTCGTCGTCGAGGATCCGCACGACGGTGTTGTAGATCGGCACCCCCACCGACAGGGCCCCGGACGCGGCGTCGACCGGGCCCTGCGTGCCGATCGGCGTCCCGTGCGACGGCGAGGTCGTCTCGGTGAGCCCGTAGACGTTGTGGATCCAGTGCCCGAACACCTCGTGGAACGCGGTCACCGTGGACGGCGGGATCGGCGCGCCCCCGGACGCGATCGTGGTGAGCGACGCGAGTGCGGAGCGCTCGGCGTTCGGGGCGTTCATCAGCGCGATGAACACGGTGATCGCGCCGACGGTGAAGGTGGGCCGGTGCTCACGGATCACGTCGATCCCCAGCGACGGCTCGAACCGGTGGAACAGCACCAGCGGCACCGCCAGGTACTGGGCCAGGGTCACGTGCGCGATCAGCCCGGTGATGTGGAACAGCGGTGCCACGCCGAGCACCACGTCGTCGTCGCCGAGGTCGCACCAGGTGGCGTAGGCCTGGCTGTTGAACACGACGTTGCCGTGTGTGTTCATCGCTCCCTTCGGCGGCCCCGTCGTGCCCGAGGTGTAGGTCAGGAACGCGGTGTCCCCGGCCTCGAAGGACACCGCGGGCGGCACCGTCCCGCGGTACCGCTCCAGGAACGCGCCCAGGCCGGTGACGGCGGCCCCGGACAGGTCCGGGCGGGGCGCGTCGCCGAACGCCCGGGGGTCGTCCCGGGTCTGGAAGTCCCGTTCGGAGGTCGTGAGGACGGTGCGGACGCCGGTCCCCGCGACCACCCCGGCGGCGACGTCGGCGTAGAGCGACTCCAGGCACACCAGGACCGACGCCCCGGAGTCACGCAGCAGCAGGTCCAGCTCCCGCTCCCGGTTCATCGGGTTGACCGAGACGGCGACGCCGCCCGCCTTCCAGGTCCCGACGAGCCCGATCACGAACTGCGGCACGTTCTGCAGGTACATGGCGACCCGCTCACCCGCGGTGAAGCCGGCGTCGAGGAGCCCGGCCGCGAAGGCGTCGGTCAGTGCGTCGAGCTCGCGGTGGGTGACGGCGCCGTCGAAGTAGCGGATCGCGTCCCCGTCGGGGTTCCGCGCCACCGCCGCGCGGAACATCGTCAGCGCATCCGGGAAGTCCGGGGTGATGTCGTGCGGCTGCCCCTCGGCGAAGCGGGGGAGCCACGGGCGGTCCGCGTACCCCATCAGCGGATCGCGATCGGGTTCACCGGCGCGCCGGTCCCGTTGACGACCTTCAGCGGCGCGGCCGCGTACAGGAAACTCCAGCGGTTGTCGGCGGCGCAGGCGTCGGCGAGGTCGTCGAGCCAGGCGATCTCGGTGAGGGTGACGCCGAGGTTGCGCATCAGTGCGCAGTGCAGCGGCAGGGCCACCCCGGTACCCGGCTCCGTCGTCACCTCGTTCGCGATGGTGTCGGTGACGAGGTTGGGGATCTCCTTGTCCCGGAACCACTCCACGAGCTCCCGGGAGTAGGTCAGGCCGGGTTCCTTGAAGTCGGTGTAGAAGGTCTCCGGGTCGTTCAGCTCGTACCAGTACCGCATCCACCCGGTGCGGACGACGAGGACGTCGTGCGGCTCGATCTCGACCCCCTGCGCCGCCGCGGCGGCCTCGAGATCGGTGTGGTCGAAGGTCTCGCCCTTCTCCAGCCACTGCTTCCCGCGGTGCCGGGCGACGTCGATCAGGACCCCCCGTCCGACGACACCCTTCTCGGCGATCGGGAGCACCGACGCCCGGTCCATCGCGTCGACCGTCGAGCGGGCGTCGTAGCCGTTCCAGAGCTTGCCGTCGTACCAGACGTGGCCGAGCGCGTCGTACTGCGTGGAGCCCTGCAGGAAGATCAGGGCGGTGTCGTCGGCGTAGTGCAGGCCGCCGGGGAACTGCGGCGCGTCCGCACCGTCCCAGGTGCCCTCGTCCATCACGTTCTGGCGCTTGATGCCCTCCCGGCCCGGCCACAGCGGATCGCCGGGGGAGTCGGTGCGCCCCATCTGGATCTGCAGCGTGAAGACCTCGCCGGACCGCACGTGCCGTACGCCGCGCAGGACCTCGCCGGCGTCGAGGTAGTTGAGACAGCCGAGCTCGTCGTCGGGGCCCCACCGGCCCCAGTTCGACGGTGCGTCGTCCCCGAGCAGCTCGCGCATCGAAGGGGTGTCGTCGGACATCGTCGTCCTCCCGCGTCGTCATCCGCGTCGTCATCGACCCGTGACAGATCGTTGGTGTGGCGACGACGTCGTGTCAACCATCGGGAGGAACCGCTGCGAACGGACGGCCGACGACCGGTCGTCCCGGACTTCCGACCGTTCATCGACGCTCGGGGACTTGACTCGGTGCGCCGGGCAGGTCACTCTTGGGCCACGGTGGTTGCCTGGATGCTGAAATCGGCGACCTGTCTCGACAGCTGCGTTCGCAGCGTCTATAGTCATTCTTTGCGCTGCCTGCGCCCAGGCTCTGCGCGCTCACTACCGGAAGTATCCGGGCCTGGCGGTGTGTCCGTCGGCCGCCGGAGAGGGTCCGGCGGAGTGGGCGCGGGGATTCTGGCGCGCACGACGGCGCCTGACAACAGACGGCGTGCGACGGGGCCGGCTGCCGGCTCACGATCCCGGGGGGACCCGATCGGATCGAGGGAGACGGTAGCGCTCGCCACCGGCGCACGCCAGACGAGAAGCGCAGTTCTCGGAAGGACGCATCTTGGCTGTCTCCCGCGCCGCCGCGACCACCTCGACCCTCTCCGCTTCGGCGAACCCGAACTACCCCGGTGCACCCACTCGGGTCACCTTCGCGAAGATCTCCGAGCCGCTGGAGGTCCCGGACCTCCTCGACCTGCAGATCCAGTCCTACGAGTGGCTCGTCGGCAGCGAGGCCTGGTTCCAGCGCCGGATCGAGGCCGGCGACGACCTCCCCGTGAGCGGTCTCGAGGAGATCCTCACCGAGATCTCCCCGATCGAGGACTTCTCCGGGTCGATGTCGCTGTCCTTCTCCGACCCCCGCTTCGACGAGGTCAAGGCCTCCGTCGAGGAGTGCCGGGACAAGGACATGACCTACGGGGCCCCGCTGTTCGTCACGGCGGAGTTCACGAACAACACCACCGGTGAGATCAAGTCCCAGACCGTGTTCATGGGTGAGTTCCCCGTGATGACGGACAAGGGCACCTTCATCATCAACGGCACCGAGCGCGTCGTCGTGTCGCAGCTCGTCCGGTCGCCGGGTGTGTACTTCGACCACTCGATCGACAAGACGACCGAGAAGGACGTCTACTCGGTCAAGATCATCCCGAGCCGGGGTGCGTGGCTGGAGTTCGACGTCGACAAGCGCGACACCGTCGGTGTCCGCATCGACCGCAAGCGCCGCCAGCCGGTCACCGTGCTGCTGAAGGCGCTGGGCTGGACGGCCGAGCAGATCGGCGAGCGTTTCGGGTTCTCCGAGACGATCATGACCACGCTGGAGAAGGACAACACCGCGGGTCAGGACGAGGCGCTGCTCGACATCTACCGCAAGCTGCGCCCCGGTGAGCCGCCGACGCGCGAGAGCGCCCAGGCCCTCCTGGAGAACCTGTTCTTCAAGGACAAGCGCTACGACATGGCCAAGGTCGGGCGCTACAAGGCCAACAAGAAGCTCGGTCTGGACATCGAGAACTCGGTCGGCACGCTGACCGAGGAGGACGTCGCCACGACCATCGAGTACCTCGTCCGGCTGCACGCCGGCGAGACCACGATGTCGGTGGGCTCCGGCGACTCCGCCCGGGAGATCCCGGTCGAGACCGACGACATCGACCACTTCGGCAACCGGCGTCTGCGTACCGTCGGCGAGCTGATCCAGAACCAGGTGCGGGTCGGTCTGTCGCGCACCGAGCGGGTCGTCCGCGAGCGGATGACCACGCAGGACGTCGAGGCGATCACGCCGCAGACCCTGATCAACACCCGGCCGATCACGGCCGCGATCCGGGAGTTCTTCGGCACCTCGCAGCTGTCCCAGTTCATGGACCAGCACAACCCCCTCGCGGGCCTGACCCACAAGCGCCGCCTGTCGGCGCTCGGCCCGGGTGGTCTGTCGCGTGAGCGTGCGGGCATGGAGGTCCGTGACGTCCACCCGTCGCACTACGGCCGGATGTGCCCGATCGAGACCCCGGAGGGGCCGAACATCGGTCTGATCGGGTCGCTCGCCTCCTATGCGCGGGTCAACCCGTTCGGCTTCATCGAGACCCCGTACCGCAAGGTCACCGAGGGTGTCGTCACCGAGCAGATCGACTACCTGACCGCCGACGAGGAGGACCGCTTCGTCGTCGCCCAGGCGAACGCCCGGCTGAACGAGGACGGCTCGTTCGCCGAGGACCGGGTCCTGGTCCGCCGCAAGGGCGGCGAGGTCGACCTGATCTCGCCCACCGGCGTCGAGTACATCGACGTCTCGCCGCGCCAGATGGTGTCGGTCGCGACCGCGATGATCCCGTTCCTCGAGCACGACGACGCGAACCGCGCCCTCATGGGTGCGAACATGCAGCGTCAGTCCGTGCCGCTGCTGCGTTCCGAGTCGCCGCTGGTCGGCACCGGCATGGAGCTGCGGGCCGCGGTCGACGCCGGCGACGTCGTGGTGGCCGAGCAGGCCGGTGTGGTCGAGGAGCTGTGCGCCGACTACATCACCGTCATGGACGACGAGGGGCAGCGTCAGACCTACCGTCTGAACAAGTTCCGCCGTTCGAACCAGGGCACCTGCAACAACCAGAAGCCGATCGTCGACGAGGGCATGCGGGTCGAGGTGGGCCAGGTGCTCGCCGACGGACCGTGCACCGAGAACGGTGAGATGGCGCTGGGCAAGAACCTCCTCGTGGCGATCATGCCGTGGGAGGGCCACAACTACGAGGACGCGATCATCCTGTCGCAGCGCCTCGTCCAGGACGACGTCCTGACCTCGATCCACATCGAGGAGCACGAGGTCGACGCCCGTGACACCAAGCTGGGTGCCGAGGAGATCACGCGGGACATCCCGAACGTCTCCGAGGACGTGCTCGCCGACCTCGACGAGCGCGGCATCATCCGGATCGGTGCCGAGGTCCAGCCCGGCGACATCCTGGTCGGCAAGGTCACGCCGAAGGGCGAGACCGAGCTGACCCCGGAGGAGCGCCTGCTCCGCGCGATCTTCGGTGAGAAGGCGCGCGAGGTCCGCGACACCTCGCTGAAGGTGCCCCACGGCGAGAACGGCAAGGTCATCGGCATCCGGGTCTTCTCCCGCGACGACGACGACGAGCTGGCCCCGGGCGTCAACGAGCTGGTCCGGGTCTACGTGGCCCAGAAGCGCAAGATCTCCGACGGTGACAAGCTCGCCGGCCGCCACGGCAACAAGGGCGTCATCGGCAAGATCCTCCCGGCCGAGGACATGCCGTTCCTCCCGGACGGCACGCCGGTCGACATCATCCTGAACACCCACGGTGTGCCGCGTCGTATGAACATCGGCCAGATCCTGGAGACCCACCTCGGGTGGATCGCCAAGACCGGCTGGGAGATCGAGGGGCAGCCCGAATGGGCGTCCCGGATGCCCGAGGAGCTCTACTCGGTGCCCGCCGACACGAAGACCGCGACGCCGGTCTTCGACGGTGCGCGCGAGCACGAGATCACCGGGCTGCTCGGCAGCACCCTCCCGAACCGCGACGGTGAGCGGATGGTGCAGCCGGACGGCAAGGCGCAGCTGCTCGACGGGCGCTCCGGCGAGCCGTACCCGTTCCCGGTCGCGGTCGGCTACATGTACATCCTGAAGCTGGCGCACCTGGTGGACGACAAGATCCACGCCCGGTCGACCGGCCCGTACTCGATGATCACCCAGCAGCCGCTGGGAGGTAAGGCGCAGTTCGGTGGTCAGCGCTTCGGTGAGATGGAGTGCTGGGCGATGCAGGCGTACGGCGCGGCCTACACCCTGCAGGAGCTGCTGACGATCAAGTCCGACGACGTCGTGGGCCGCGTGAAGGTCTACGAGGCGATCGTCAAGGGCGAGAACATCCCGGAGCCGGGGATCCCCGAGTCGTTCAAGGTGCTCCTCAAGGAGCTGCAGTCCCTCTGCCTGAACGTCGAGGTGCTCTCCAGCGACGGCGCGGCGATCGAGATGCGGGACGCCGACGACGAGGACCTCGAGCGTGCCGCCGCGAACCTGGGCATCAACCTGTCCAGCCGCCCGGGCTCGGAGTCGATGACCGTCGACGACGTCGTCAACTGACCCCGCCGTAGACCGACTCAGCCGAGATAACGAAGAAACAGAGGACATACGTGCTCGACGTCAACTTCTTCGACGAACTGCGCATCGGCCTGGCCACCGCCGAGGGCATCCGCCAGTGGTCGCACGGTGAGGTCAAGAAGCCGGAGACCATCAACTACCGCACCCTGAAGCCGGAGAAGGACGGGCTCTTCTGCGAGAAGATCTTCGGTCCGACCCGGGACTGGGAGTGCTACTGCGGCAAGTACAAGCGCGTCCGGTTCAAGGGCATCATCTGCGAGCGCTGCGGCGTGGAGGTCACGCGCGCCAAGGTGCGTCGTGAGCGGATGGGCCACATCGAGCTGGCCGCGCCGGTCACGCACATCTGGTACTTCAAGGGCGTCCCGAGCCGGCTGGGCTACCTGCTCGACCTGGCTCCGAAGGACCTCGAGAAGATCATCTACTTCGCGGCGTACGTGATCACCTCGGTGAACACCGAGCTGCGGCACAACGACATGTCCACGCTCGAGAACGAGATGAGCGTGGAGCGCCGGCGGATCGAGCAGACCCGCGACGCGGACCTCGAGGCCCGCGCCCAGAAGCTCGAGTCCGACATCGCCGAGCTCGAGGCCGAGGGTGCCAAGGGCGACGTCCGCCGCAAGGTCAAGGACGGCGGCGAGCGGGAGATGCGCCAGCTCCGCGACCGTGCCCAGCGCGAGCTGGACCGGCTCGACGAGATCTGGACGACGTTCACCAAGCTCGACGTCCAGCAGCTCATCGCGGACGAGTCCATCTACCGCGAGCTGTACGACCGCTACGGCGACTACTTCACCGGCGCCATGGGTGCCGAGGCGATCCAGAAGCTCCTGGAGAACTTCGACATCGAGGCCGAGGCCGAGAAGCTGCGCGAGATCATCCGGTCCGGCAAGGGCCAGAAGAAGCTGCGTGCGCTCAAGCGCCTGAAGGTCGTCGCGGCGTTCCAGTCCACCGGCAACTCGCCGATGGGCATGGTGCTCGACTGCGTCCCGGTCATCCCGCCGGACCTGCGCCCGATGGTGCAGCTCGACGGTGGCCGCTTCGCCACGTCGGACCTGAACGACCTGTACCGCCGGGTCATCAACCGGAACAACCGCCTCAAGCGACTGATCGACCTCGGCGCGCCCGAGATCATCGTCAACAACGAGAAGCGGATGCTCCAGGAGTCCGTCGACGCGCTGTTCGACAACGGCCGTCGCGGCCGGCCGGTGACCGGACCGGGCAACCGCCCGCTCAAGTCGCTGTCCGACCTCCTGAAGGGCAAGCAGGGCCGGTTCCGTCAGAACCTGCTCGGCAAGCGCGTCGACTACTCGGGCCGTTCGGTCATCGTCGTCGGCCCGCAGCTGAAGCTGCACCAGTGCGGTCTGCCCAAGCAGATGGCGCTGGAGCTGTTCAAGCCGTTCGTGATGAAGCGCCTGGTGGACCTCAACCACGCGCAGAACATCAAGTCCGCCAAGCGGATGGTCGAGCGCGGCCGCTCGCAGGTGTGGGACGTGCTCGAGGAGGTCATCTCCGAGCACCCCGTGCTGCTGAACCGTGCGCCGACGCTGCACCGTCTCGGCATCCAGGCCTTCGAGCCGCAGCTGGTCGAGGGCAAGGCCATCCAGCTGCACCCGCTGGTCTGCGAGGCGTTCAACGCGGACTTCGACGGTGACCAGATGGCGGTGCACCTGCCGCTGTCGGCCGAGGCGCAGTCCGAGGCCCGCGTGCTGATGCTGTCCTCGAACAACATCCTGTCCCCGGCGTCCGGCCGCCCGCTGGCGATGCCCCGCCTGGACATGGTGACGGGTCTGTTCCACCTGACCCGGCTGCGCGAGGAGGCCCACGGGGCCGGCAACCACTACGGCTCCTCGGCCGAGGCGATCATGGCCTACGACCGCAAGGTGCTCCACCTGCAGGCGCCGATCAAGATCCGGCTCCCGCAGGTCACGCCGACCGCGGGTGCCGCGGCCGAGACGGTCACCGAGGACGGCGTCTGGACGGCCGACACCACCCTCGGCCGGGTGCTGTTCAACGAGCTGCTCCCGGCGGACTACCCGTTCGTCAACGAGCCGCTGCCGAAGAAGCGCCAGGCGATGATCATCAACGACCTGGCCGAGCGGTACTCGATGACCGAGGTCGCGCAGGTCCTGGACCGCCTCAAGGACGCCGGCTTCTTCTGGGCGACCCGCTCGGGCGTCACCCTGGCGATCGACGACGTCGTCGTCCCGCCGAAGAAGCAGGAGATCCTGGACTCGTACGAGGTCAAGGCCGACCAGATCAACAAGCGCTACCAGCGCGGCGCCCTGTCGCACCAGGAGCGCAACGACGAGATGGTCAAGATCTGGTCGCAGGCCTCGGAGGAGGTCGCGCGGTCCATGGAGGAGAACTTCCCCCAGGACAACCCGATCCCGACGATCGTGCAGTCCGGTGCCGCGGGCAACATGGCCCAGGTCCGCCAGCTGGCGGGCATGAAGGGCCTGGTGGCGAACCCCAAGGGTGAGTACATCCCGCGGCCCATCAAGTCGAACTTCCGCGAGGGCCTGTCGGTGCTGGAGTACTTCATCTCCACGCACGGCACCCGGAAGGGTCTGGCGGACACCGCGCTGCGGACCGCCGACTCGGGGTACCTGACCCGGCGTCTGGTCGACGTCTCGCAGGACGTCATCGTCCGCGAGGTGGACTGCGGCACCGAGCGTGCGATCACCATGCAGGTCACCGAGGAGACGGCCGACGGCCGCCTGATCCCGCACCGGTACCTGCGCACCTCGGTGTACGCCCGTACCTCCGGTGAGGAGGTCACCGCGCCCGACGGCACGGTGATCGTCCGCAAGGGCGACGACCTGGGCGACCCGGCGCTGGACG
The DNA here is from genome assembly GCF_001420995.1 of Pseudonocardia sp. EC080619-01. Classification (NCBI taxonomy): domain Bacteria; kingdom Bacillati; phylum Actinomycetota; class Actinomycetes; order Pseudonocardiales; family Pseudonocardiaceae; genus Pseudonocardia; species Pseudonocardia sp. EC080619-01. The sequence continues at coordinate 3,669,832 of NZ_CP012184.1, forward strand.
CCCTGGTCGGTGCCGGCATCCGGCAGATCCGGGTGCGGTCCGCGCTGACCTGCGCCTCGGCGACCGGCATCTGCGGCATGTGCTACGGCCGCTCGATGGCCACCGGCAAGCTGGTGGACGTCGGCGAGGCCGTCGGCATCGTCGCCGCGCAGTCCATCGGTGAGCCGGGCACGCAGCTGACGATGCGTACCTTCCACATCGGTGGTGTGGCCGGCGACGACATCACGACCGGTCTGCCGCGTGTCACCGAGCTCTTCGAGGCCCGGGTGCCGCGGGGCAAGGCGCCGATCGCCGACGTCGACGGACGCATCCGCATCGAGGACGGCGACCGCTTCTGGAAGATCACGCTGATCCCGGACGACGGCGGCGAGGAGATCGTCTACGAGAAGCTGTCCAAGCGGCAGTGGCTCGGGATGACCTCGGTCGACGGTGCCGAGCGGCCGCTGGCCGACGGCGACCACGTGACGGTCGGTCAGCTGCTCCTCGAGGGCACGGCGGACCCGCACGAGGTGCTGCGCGTCATGGGCCCGCGTGAGGTGCAGCTGCACCTCGTGCGGGAGGTGCAGAAGGTGTACCGCACGCAGAGCGTGGACATCCACGACAAGCACATCGAGGTCATCGTCCGGCAGATGCTCCGCCGGGTGACGATCATCGACTCCGGTGCGACCGAGTTCCTGCCCGGCGCGCTCGCCGAGCGCGGCGAGTTCGAGTCGGAGAACCGCCGGGTCGTCGCCGAGGGCAACGAGCCGGCCTCCGGCCGCCCGGTGCTCATGGGGATCACCAAGGCCTCGCTGGCGACGGAGTCGTGGCTGTCCGCGGCCTCGTTCCAGGAGACCACCCGGATCCTCACCGATGCCGCGATCAACGGAAAGCGCGACAAGCTCGTCGGGCTCAAGGAGAACGTGATCATCGGCAAGCTGATCCCGGTGGGTACCGGCATCAACCGGTACCGGAACATCCAGGTCCAGCCGACCGAGGAGGCCCGCGCGGCCGCCTACGCGCTGCCGAGCTACGACGACGGCTACTACAGCCCCGACGTGTTCGGCACGGGCACCGGTGCCGCGGTGCCGCTGGACGACTACGACTTCGGGCGCGACTACCGCTGATGCGGTGACCGCACCGCGTCCCGCCGCGACGGCGGCGGGACGCGGCCGAGGAGGTCCCGGACGGGGCCGGGCACCGCTCTCCCGTGGCGGTGTCCGGCCCCGTTCGTGCGTTCCGGGCCCGTCGCAGGTCAGCGCACGCCGCAGTCCGCCCGCAGTGCCGCCCCCAGGTGACCCAGGACGTCGTCGGCCTCGGCGAGCAGCCCGGCCAGCGTCGGGAAGGCGTGCCACATGCCCTCGACGCGCTGGTAGTCCACGGTGCCGCCGGCGGCACGGGCCCGCTCGACGAGGGTGTCGGCGTCGTCGACGAGGATCTCGTCCGATCCGGCGACGACGTGCAGCGGCGGCAGCCCGGAGAGGTCGGCGTCGAGCGGGCGGAGCTCGGGTGCCACGACGCCGCCCGGGGCGTAGTCGGCGGCGGCGGACGGCAGCCACGACGGGTCCAGCATCGCGTCGGACGCGGCGTTGCGCGTCATCGCGTCCGCGGTGCAGCCGAGATCGAGCCAGGGGGAGACGAGCCCGACCGAGCCGGGCAGGTCCTCCCCGTCGGCGCGGAGCCGCAGCAGCAGCGCCATGGTCAGGCCACCGCCTGCGGAATCACCGGCGACCGCGATGCGTTCTGCAGGGTGTCCGGCCGCGCGCAGGGCGTGCCAGGCGGCCAGTGCGTCGTCCAGGCCGGCCGGGAACGGGTGCTCCGGTGCCAGGCGGTACTCGGGCGCGTGCACGGGCGTCCCGGTCGCGTGTGCGAGCCCTGTGAGCAGTGGCCGGTGCGAGGCGGCGGACCCGACCAGGTAACCGCCGCCGTGCAGGTAGAGCACACGGTGCGGTCCGAACGGCACGGACGGCGCGACCACCTCGGTGGGGACGCCACCGAGCTCGCCGCGGGCCCGCCGGGTGCCGCGGGGGAGCGGTACCGACGCGCCGACGAGGTCGAGGCCACGGCGCCGGACCGGTACGGGTAGTGTCGGTGCGAGCAGTGGCGCGATGAGCGCGCGCGTGGCGAAGCGGTTGACCGCCGTCGGCAGGTGCATACCGGACGGTAACCGGAACACCGGCCCCCCGGGGTGACCAGCCGGACCACGTGCGACAGCACCATCGCCCAGCACCGACCCGGCCGCGACGAGCGGCAGACGATCTGCGACGAGCGGGTGAGCCTGCTTGCCAGGCGCCGCTCCGTGCGGCATCGTCGGGTCACATCAGGTCTCCGCAGGGGCACGGCCCCGGCGGATCCGAGGATCTCCGAAGCCCCCGGAGGATCCCGAGGCGGTGTCCGTGACGGACCCGCTTTGACCGTGTCGAAGAGGGCCGAGTACTCTCATGCTCTGCGCTCGACTTCGGTCGGGCCGGTCCGCGTGCCCCGTGGTGCTCGGTCCCGGAAGGTCATCACCTCCCGGGACCAGGTAGTGCCGCGGTGACGGGCACGGTGGACGTCCCGACAGCCTCCGCGGGGCCCTTCCGGCCACGAGCGTGCACGGGACGACACGCCCGACCTCGGGGTCCGGCGCGACGGTGGCGGAGATCGGAAGCCACCCCGGCGCCCGGATCCCCGGAGTCATCGAGAACGAAGCACGACGAAGAACAGCGACGAGCGACAACAGTCGAGCCACACCTGACGGGAAGAAGTAGACGGTTCATGCCCACGATCCAGCAGCTGGTCCGCAAGGGCCGCGAGGACAAGGTCGCGAAGACCAAGACCGCCGCGCTCAAGGGGAGCCCCCAGCGCCGCGGGGTCTGCACCCGCGTGTACACCACCACCCCGAAGAAGCCGAACTCCGCGCTTCGCAAGGTCGCCCGTGTGCGGCTCTCGAGCGGCATCGAGGTCACCGCCTACATCCCCGGTGAGGGTCACAACCTGCAGGAGCACTCCATCGTGCTGGTGCGCGGTGGCCGAGTGAAGGACCTGCCGGGCGTGCGCTACAAGGTGATCCGCGGCTCGCTGGACACCCAGGGCGTCAAGAACCGCAAGCAGTCCCGCAGCCGGTACGGCGCGAAGAAGGAGAAGAGCTGATGCCCCGCAAGGGCCCCGCCCCGAAGCGTCCGCTGGTCTCGGACCCGGTCTACGGCTCCCCGCTGGTCACCCAGCTGGTGAACAAGATCCTGAAGGACGGCAAGCGTTCGCTGGCCGAGCGCATCGTCTACGCCGCCCTCGAGGGCACCCGTGACAAGACCGGCACCGACCCGGTCGTCACGCTGAAGCGCGCGCTCGACAACGTGAAGCCGGCCCTCGAGGTCCGCAGCCGCCGTGTCGGTGGCGCGACCTACCAGGTCCCGGTCGAGGTCCGTGCCGTCCGGCAGACCACCCTGGGCCTGCGCTGGATCGTCACCTACTCCGGTCAGCGCCGTGAGAAGACCATGGTCGAGCGCCTCATGAACGAGCTGCTCGACGCGAGCAACGGCCTCGGTGCCAGCGTCAAGCGGCGCGAGGACATGCACAAGATGGCGGAGTCGAACCGCGCCTTCGCCCACTACCGCTGGTGACCGGCCGACCGTCGGGCGCCAACTCGCGATCGAGGGAGAGCTGAGCAGTGGCAGCACAGGACGTGCTGACGGACCTCACGAAGGTCCGCAACATCGGCATCATGGCCCACATCGACGCCGGTAAGACCACCACGACCGAGCGGATCCTGTACTACACCGGGATCAACTACAAGCTCGGTGAGGTGCACGACGGCGCCGCCACCATGGACTGGATGGAGGAGGAGCAGAAGCGCGGCATCACGATCACGTCGGCCGCGACGACCTGCTTCTGGAACGACCACCAGATCAACATCATCGACACCCCCGGGCACGTCGACTTCACCGTCGAGGTGGAGCGGTCCCTGCGGGTGCTCGACGGCGCGGTGGCGGTCTTCGACGGCAAGGAGGGGGTCGAGCCGCAGTCCGAGCAGGTCTGGCGGCAGGCCACCAAGTACGACGTCCCCCGCATCTGCTTCGTCAACAAGATGGACAAGCTGGGCGCGGACTTCTACTTCACCGTCCAGACGATCAAGGACCGGCTGAACGCGACGCCGCTGCCCCTGCAGCTGCCGATCGGGTCGGAGTCGGACTTCATCGGTGTCGTCGACCTGGTCGAGATGCGGGCGCTGACCTGGCGTGGCGAGCCCAAGAAGGGCGAGGACTACGCCATCGAGGAGATCCCGGCCGAGCTCAAGGAGCGGGCCGAGGAGTACCGGACCGCGCTCATCGAGGCCGTCGCCGAGACCGACGACGCCCTGATGGAGGCCTACTTCGGCGGCGAGGAGATCTCGGTCGCGCAGATCAAGACCGGTATCCGGAAGCTGGTCACCGACCGCGCCGCCTACCCGGTCCTGTGCGGGTCCGCCTTCAAGAACAAGGGTGTCCAGCCGATGCTGGACGCGGTGATCGACTACCTGCCGTCGCCGTACGACGTGCCGCCGGTCGAGGGCTTCCTCACCGACGGTGAGACCCCGGCGAGCCGCAAGCCGTCGAAGGACGAGCCGTTCTCGGCGCTGGCCTTCAAGATCGCCGCCCACCCGTTCTTCGGCAAGCTGACCTACGTCCGGGTCTACTCGGGCCGGGTCGCGTCGGGCGCGCAGATCATCAACTCGACGAAGGACCGCAAGGAGCGCATCGGGAAGCTCTTCCAGATGCACTCCAACAAGGAGAACCCGGTCGACGAGGCCGTCGCCGGGCACATCTACGCGGTCATCGGTCTGAAGGACACGACCACCGGCGACACGCTCTGCGACTCGCAGAACCCGATCGTCCTCGAGTCGATGACCTTCCCGGACCCGGTCATCCAGGTGGCCGTCGAGCCGAAGTCGAAGGCCGACCAGGAGAAGCTCTCCACGGCGATCCAGAAGCTCGCCGAGGAGGACCCGACGTTCCAGGTCTCCCTGGACGACGAGACCGGCCAGACCATCATCGCCGGCATGGGCGAGCTCCACCTCGAGGTGCTCGTCAACCGGATGAAGTCCGACTTCAAGGTCGAGGCCAACATCGGCAAGCCGCAGGTCGCCTACCGGGAGACCATCCGGCAGCCGGTCACGAAGTACGAGTACACGCACAAGAAGCAGACCGGTGGCTCGGGGCAGTTCGCCCGCGTCATCATCAACCTGGAGCCGCTCACCGGCGGCGACGGTGCGCTGTACGAGTTCGAGAACAAGGTCACCGGTGGCCGCATCCCGCGGGAGTACATCCCGTCGGTGGACGCCGGTGTCCAGGACGCCATGCAGTACGGCATCCAGGCCGGCTACCCCGTGGTCGGCGTGAAGTGCACCCTGCTGGACGGGCAGTACCACGAGGTCGACTCCTCGGAGATGGCCTTCAAGGTCGCCGGTTCGATGGTGTTCAAGGAGGCGGCCCGCAAGGCGAGCCCCGCCATCCTCGAGCCGATGATGGCCGTCGAGGTCACCACCCCCGAGGACTACATGGGTGACGTCATCGGCGACCTGAACTCCCGTCGTGGCCAGGTCCAGGCCATGGAGGAGCGGGCCGGCGCCCGCGTCGTCAAGGCGCTCGTGCCGCTGTCCGAGATGTTCGGCTACGTCGGTGACCTCCGGTCGCGGACCCAGGGCCGGGCGAACTACACGATGGTCTTCGACTCGTACGCCGAGGTTCCGGCGAACGTGGCCAAGGAGATCATCGCGAAGGCGACGGGCGAGTAAGTCTCGCAACGAGGGCCGGTCGGTACCCAGTCCGACCTGCTCGGAGGGAGCGGTCCGCGGATCTGTAAGGTCCGCGGCCCGCACCTCACACCCACAGACCTGCCGTCAGCACGGCGGAGAAGAAGACAAGAGTCCAGGAGGACCCAGCAGTGGCGAAGGCGAAGTTCGAGCGGACCAAGCCGCACGTCAACATCGGCACCATCGGTCACATCGACCACGGCAAGACCACGCTGACGGCGGCCATCACCAAGGTTCTGCACGACAAGTACCCGAACCTCAACGAGGCTTCGGCGTTCGACATGATCGACAAGGCGCCGGAAGAGCGCCAGCGCGGTATCACGATCTCCATCGCGCACGTCGAGTACCAGACCGAGAAGCGGCACTACGCGCACGTCGACTGCCCCGGGCACGCCGACTACGTGAAGAACATGATCACCGGTGCCGCCCAGATGGACGGCGCGATCCTGGTGGTCGCCGCGACCGACGGCCCGATGCCCCAGACCCGCGAGCACGTGCTGCTCGCGCGTCAGGTCGGCGTGCCGTACATCGTCGTCGCCCTGAACAAGGCGGACATGGTCGACGACGAGGAGATCATGGAGCTCGTCGAGATGGAGGTCCGTGAGCTCCTCTCGGACCAGGACTACCCGGGAGACGACCTCCCGATCGTCCGCGTCTCGGCGCTCAAGGCCCTCGAGGGCGACGAGCAGTGGGCCAACGCGATCGTCGAGCTGATGGACGCCGTCGACGAGGCGATCCCGGAGCCCGAGCGCGACATCGAGAAGCCGTTCCTCATGCCGGTCGAGGACGTCTTCACGATCACCGGTCGCGGCACGGTCGTCACCGGCCGTGTCGAGCGGGGCATCGTGAAGGTCAACGAGACCGTCGACATCGTCGGGATCCGCCCGAACAAGACCCCGACCACCGTCACCGGTGTCGAGATGTTCCGGAAGATCCTCGACGAGGGGCGTGCCGGCGAGAACGTCGGCCTGCTGCTCCGCGGCATCAAGCGCGAGGACGTCGAGCGCGGCCAGGTCGTCGTGAAGCCGGGTTCGATCACCCCGCACACCGAGTTCGAGGGCCAGGTCTACATCCTGGGCAAGGACGAGGGCGGCCGTCACACCCCGTTCTTCAACAACTACCGTCCGCAGTTCTACTTCCGGACGACCGACGTGACCGGTGTGGTGACCCTCCCGCAGGGCACCGAGATGGTCATGCCGGGTGACAACACCACCATGAGCGTTCAGCTGATCCAGCCGATCGCCATGGAGGAGGGCCTGCAGTTCGCCATCCGTGAGGGTGGTCGTACCGTGGGCGCCGGTCAGGTCACCAAGATCAACGCGTGAGGTCGCGGGGCTGCTCCGAGGTGAGCAGCCCCGCTACCCACCCCCCGGTCGAGGGTGCCGCACAGCGGTGTGTCATCCTTGACGGGTTGCACGATGAGCATGGCGCGTGGAAGCGCCGCCTCTGTTCCCGGTCCTCCGGTAGTTCAGGAGTCGCGCTCCACGCGCCATGTTCGTTGTGAGCCCCGAGTTCGTCGTTCCCGTCCCGGTCAGCCGGTGTCGGGCAGCGGGATCGGGGAGATCCAACGACATGCCCGCCCCACAGGGGGTGGGACGCGGTGACCCGGGTAGAACTATGAGGGTCGGGTGCGACACGCCCGACCGCGTGGACCGGAGAGCCCCGGCAGGAAGCCGGTTCCAGGCGACTGGAGCCGCTCCGGGCCGACAGACCTGAACAGAGCACGGGCCGCAGCCGGCCGCGTCCCGGGGATCCCCCGGTGGCAGCACGGCGCGAGTTCTTACGGGGCCGAACCGCGACACCCCCGCGGCAGGAAGAAGAGGACGACCGACGACCATGGCGGGACAGAAGATCCGCATCAGGCTCAAGGCCTATGACCACGAGGCAATCGACGCGTCTGCTCGCAAGATCGTGGAGACCGTGACGCGCACCGGTGCCCGGGTCGTCGGCCCCGTGCCGCTGCCTACCGAGAAGAACGTGTACTGCGTCATCCGCTCGCCGCACAAGTACAAGGACTCGCGCGAGCACTTCGAGATGCGCACGCACAAGCGGCTGATCGACATTCTCGACCCGACGCCGAAGACGGTCGACGCGCTCATGCGCATCGACCTCCCGGCGAGCGTCGACGTCAACATCCAGTAGGCGTGGGGGCGACGATGACTGCAGTGAACAAGAAGACGGCCGCCACGAAGCAGGCCAGGAACATCACCGGGGTCCTGGGCACCAAGCTCGGGATGACCCAGGTGTTCGACGACAACAACCGCGTCGTGCCGGTCACGGTGGTCCAGGTCGGGCCGAACGTCGTGACCCAGGTGCGCTCGGAGGAGTCCGACGGCTACACCGCCGTCCAGCTGGCCTACGGGGCCATCGACCCGCGCAAGGTGAACAAGCCGGAGACCGGCCACTTCGCCAAGGCCGGCGTCACCCCCCGTCGCCACCTCCTCGAGCTCCGCACCGCCGACGCGGCCGACTACACGCCGGGACAGGAGATCACCGCGGAGGCCTTCGCGGAGATCGCCGAGGTCGACGTGGTCGGAGTGACCAAGGGCAAGGGCTTCGCCGGTGTCATGAAGCGGCACGGCTTCGCCGGCCTGGGCGCCTCGCACGGCACCCAGCGCAAGCACCGCTCGCCGGGCTCGATCGGCGGCTGCGCCACCCCGGGCCGCGTGTTCAAGGGCGTGCGGATGGCCGGCCGGATGGGCTCCGAGCGCCAGACCACGCAGAACCTCAAGGTTCACCGCGTGGACGCCGAGCGCGGCCTGCTGCTCATCAAGGGCGCGGTCCCCGGTGCCCGTGGTGGCCTCGTCGTGGTGAAGACCCCCGCGAAGGGTGATGGCAAGTGAGCACCGTTCAGATCAAGACGCCGGAGGGCGCCGCAGGTGGCAGCGTCGAGCTGCCCGACCACGTCTTCGACGTGACGGCGAACATCGCCCTCATGCACCAGGTCGTGACCGCGCAGCTGAACGCGGCGCGCCAGGGCTCGCACGACACCAAGACCCGCGGCGAGGTCCGCGGTGGTGGTAAGAAGCCGTACCGGCAGAAGGGCACCGGCCGCGCCCGTCAGGGTTCGGTCCGCGCGCCGCAGTTCGCCGGTGGTGGCACCGTGCACGGCCCGACGCCGCGGGACTACTCGCAGCGGACCCCGAAGAAGATGAAGGCCGCCGCCCTGCGCGGTGCCCTCTCGGACCGGGCCCGCGCCGGCCGCGTCCACGTCGTGTCCGCTCTGGTCGAGGGTGACACCCCGTCGACCAAGGCCGCCCGCAAGACCCTCGAGGTCCTGCTGCCGGAGGCCGGTGCGAGCCGCGTGCTCGTCGTCGTCGAGCGGACGGCGGAGACCGCGCTGCTGAGCCTGCGCAACCTGCCGCAGGTCCACATGATCGCGCCGGACCAGCTGAACACCCACGACGTGCTCGTCAACGACGTCGTCGTGTTCACGCAGACGGCGCTGGACGATTTCCTGTCCGGCCCCATCGCCACGCCGAAGGCCGCGAGCCGCCGGGCTGCCGCTGAGGAGGGCGAGAAGTGATCACGGACCCGCGGGACGTGTTGCTCGCGCCGGTCGTCTCGGAGAAGAGCTACGGGCTGCTCGACGAGCGCCAGTACACCTTCGTCGTGGCACCCGACGCGAACAAGACCCAGATCAAGATCGCCGTGGAGAAGGTGTTCGGGGTCAAGGTGACCAGCGTGAACACGCTGAACCGCCCGGGCAAGCGCAAGCGCTCCCGCACCGGCTACGGCAAGCGCAAGGACACCAAGCGCGCGATCGTCACGCTCTCCGAGGAGAGCAAGGCGATCGACGTGTTCGGTGGCCAGGCGAGCTGAGGGAGCGAGCAGACCCATGGCCATTCGTAAGTACAAGCCGACGACCTCCGGTCGCCGCGGCTCCAGTGTCTCGGACTTCGCCGAGATCACCCGGGACCACCCGGAGAAGTCGCTGCTGCGTCCGCTGCACAACAAGGGCGGCCGCAACGCCCACGGCCGGATCACCACCCGGCACCAGGGTGGCGGCCACAAGCGGGCCTACCGCCTGATCGACTTCCGTCGCAACGACAAGGACGGGATCCCGGCGAAGGTCGCTCACATCGAGTACGACCCGAACCGCACCTCGCGGATCGCGCTGCTGCACTACGCGGACGGGGAGAAGCGCTACATCATCGCCCCGGCCCGCCTGAAGCAGGGCGACCCGATCGAGAACGGCCCCCGGGCCGACATCAAGGTGGGCAACAACCTGCCGCTGCGCAACATCCCGACGGGCACCGTGGTGCACGCGATCGAGCTCCGCCCCGGTGGCGGCGCGAAGATCGCGCGCTCGGCCGGTGCCGGCGTCCAGCTGGTCGCCAAGGACGGGCCCTACGCGCAGCTGCGGATGCCCTCCGGCGAGATCCGCAACGTCGACGTGCGCTGCCGCGCGACCGTCGGCGAGGTCGGCAACTCGGAGCACGCCAACATCAACTGGGGCAAGGCCGGCCGCATGCGGTGGAAGGGCAAGCGCCCGACCGTCCGTGGTGTCGTCATGAACCCGGTGGACCACCCGCACGGTGGTGGTGAGGGCAAGACCTCCGGTGGCCGGCACCCGGTCAACCCGGCCGGTACCCCCGAGGGCCGCACCCGTCGCAACAAGCCCTCCGACAAGTTGATCGTCCGCCGGCGCCGTACCGGCAAGAAGCGCTGAGCAGGGAGGTAAAGATGCCGCGCAGCCTGAAGAAGGGCCCCTTCGTGGACGACCACCTGCTCAAGAAGGTGGACGCCCTCAACGAGTCCGGCAAGAAGACCGTCATCCGCACGTGGTCCCGACGGTCCACCGTCATCCCGGACATGATCGGTCACACGATCGCCGTGCACGACGGCCGCAAGCACGTCCCGGTGTTCGTGTCCGACTCGATGGTCGGGCACAAGCTGGGGGAGTTCGCCCCCACGCGGACCTTCCGGGGTCACATCAAGGACGACCGCAAGGCACGTCGGCGCTAGAAGCCGGCCCGAGTAGCGACAAGGAGAGGTGGAGGAAATGGCAGACACTGCCGAGACCACCGGCGCCGTGCTCGAGCCGACTCGTGCGCGTGCCGTGGCACGGTTCGTCCGTAGCTCGCCGATGAAGACCCGCCGCGTCGTGGACCTGGTCCGCGGCCTGCCGGTGTCCGAGGCGCTCGCGATCCTGCGGTTCTCGCCGCAGTCGGCTGCGGAGCCCGTGGCGAAGGTCGTGGCCAGCGCCGCGGCCAACGCGGAGAACAACCTGGACCTGGACCCGGACACCCTCGTGGTGGCCGTGGCGATGGTCGACGAGGGCCCGACGCTGAAGCGCATCCGTCCGCGTGCCCAGGGGCGCGCCTACCGGATCCGCAAGCGGACGAGCCACATCACCATCGAGGTCGAGTCGGTCCCCGCGAAGGCCGGCCGTCGTGGTGCGAAGGGGAGGGCCCGCTGATGGGGCAGAAGATCAACCCGCACGGCTTCCGCCTGGGCATCACCACGGACTGGAAGTCGCGCTGGTACGCGGACAAGCAGTACTCGGAGTACGTGAAGGAGGACGTCGAGATCCGCAAGATGCTCTCCAAGGGCATGGAGCGGGCCGGCATCTCCAAGGTCGAGATCGAGCGGACCCGGGACCGCGTGCGGGTGGACATCCACACCGCCCGTCCGGGCATCGTGATCGGCCGCCGCGGCGCCGAGGCCGACCGCATCCGGGGCAACCTGGAGAAGCTGACCAAGAAGCAGGTCCAGCTGAACATCCTCGAGGTCAAGGCCTCGGAGTCCGACGCACAGCTCGTCGCGCAGGGCGTGGCGGAGCAGCTGTCGAACCGTGTCGCCTTCCGGCGTGCGATGCGCAAGGCCATCCAGTCGGCCATGCGCAGCCCGCAGGTCAAGGGCATCCGGGTCCAGTGCTCCGGCCGGCTCGGCGGCGCCGAGATGTCGCGGTCGGAGTTCTACCGCGAGGGTCGGGTCCCGCTGCACACGCTGCGCGCGGACATCGACTACGGCCTGTTCGAGGCCCGGACCTCCTTCGGCCGGATCGGCGTGAAGGTCTGGATCTACAAGGGTGACGTCGTCGGTGGCCGCCGTGAGGGCGCGCCCGCCGCCGAGGCGCCGGGGCGCGGTCCGCGCCGCGAGCGTCCGGCCCGTCGTCGCTCGGGTGCCTCGGGCACGACCGCGACCAGCACCGAGGCCGGGCGTGCCGCGCAGAGCGGCGGCCAGGGCGGCGCCTCCACGGCGACCGCCGAGGAGCCGGCCTCCGGTGAGAACCAGAGCAACGGTGGGGAGAGCTGACAGATGCTGATCCCACGCAAGGTCAAGCACCGCAAGCAGCACCGGCCCAAGCGCAAGGGCATGGCCAGCGGCGGTACCGCGGTCACCTTCGGTGACTGGGGCATCCAGGCGCTGGAGCCGGCCTACGTGACGAACCGGCAGATCGAGTCCGCACGTATCGCCATCAACCGGCACATCCGGCGTGGCGGGAAGATCTGGATCAACGTCTTCCCGGACATCCCGATGACCAAGAAGCCCGCCGAGGTCCGCATGGGCTCCGGTAAGGGTTCGCCGGAGAAGTGGGTCACGAACGTGAAGCCCGGCCGGGTGCTGTTCGAGATGACCTTCCCGAACAAGGAGACGGCCCACGAGGCACTTCGCCGGGCCATCCACAAGCTGCCCATGAAGTGCCGGATCGTGTCCCGTGAGGGTGGTGACATCTGATGGCGAGCGCTGGCAACACCAAGGCGGCCGAGCTGCGCGAGCTCTCCGACGAGGAGCTGGTCGTGCGCGTCCGGGAGGCCAAGGAGGAGCTGTTCAACCTCCGCTTCCAGATGGCCACCGGGCAGCTGGACAACAACCGGCGGCTGCGGGCCGTCCGCCACGACATCGCGCGGGTCTACACCGTCATGCGCGAGCGTGAGCTGGGCCTTTCCGCTGCGCCGATCGAGAGTGAGGGCGCAGCATGAGCGAGGGCGTGAGCGACGACGTGCGCTCGCCGGCCGACGACGCGACCGCGGCGAGCAAGCCGCAGTCCGCGCACGTCAAGCCGGAGGGGCAGCGCGGCGAGCGCAAGGTCCGCGAGGGCCTGGTCGTGTCCGACAAGATGGACAAGACCGTGGTCGTCTCGCTGGAGGACCGGGTCAAGCACCCGCGTTACAGCAAGGTCATCCGCCGGACCAGCAAGGTCAAGGCGCACGACGAGGGCAACACGGCCGGCATCGGTGACCGTGTCCGCCTCATGGAGACCCGTCCGCTGTCGGCGACCAAGCGCTGGCGGCTGGTGGAGATCCTCGAGAAGGCCAAGTAGGAGTCACAGTGATCCAGCAGGAGTCGCGGCTGCGCGTCGCCGACAACACCGGTGCCAAGGAGATCCTGTGCATCCGGGTGCTGGGCGGCTCCGCGCGGCGCTACGCCGGGATCGGCGACGTCATCGTCGCTACGGTCAAGGAAGCCATCCCCGGCGCAGGTGTCAAGCGTGGTGACGTCGTCAAGGCGGTCATCGTGCGCACCAAGAAGGAGAAGCGCCGTCCCGACGGCAGCTACATCCGATTCGACGAGAACGCCGCCGTCCTCATCAAGGCGGACAACGGACCCCGAGGGACCCGTATCTTCGGCCCGGTCGGGCGCGAGCTGCGCGACCGCAAGTTCATGAGGATCATCTCCCTCGCTCCGGAGGTGCTCTGATCATGAAGGCGAAGATGAAGGTGAAGAAGGGCGACACCGTGCAGGTGATCGCCGGCAAGGACAAGGGCGCGACGGGCAAGGTCATCGCGGCCTACCCGGACCGTGAGCGCGTGCTGGTCGAGGGCGTGAACCGGATCAAGAAGCACACCCGGATCAGCCAGAACCAGCGTGGCGCCGAGAGCGGCGGGATCGTCACGCAGGAGGCGGCCATCCACGTCTCGAACGTGATGGTCGTCGACTCGGACGGCAAGCCGACCCGGATCGGCAAGAAGGTCGTCGAGAACGAGGACGGCACGACCCGCCGGGTCCGGATCTCCAAGCGCAACGGGAAGGAGATCTGAGATGACCGCTCCGACCACCGAGATCCCGCGTCTCAAGCAGCGTTACCGTGACGACATCCTCGGCTCCCTGCGCGAGGAGTTCGGCTACACGAACGTCATGCAGATCCCCGGCCTGACCAAGGTCGTGGTGAACATGGGTGTCGGCGACGCCGCCCGGGACTCCAAGCTGATCGACGGCGCGCTGCGCGACCTGGCCACCATCACCGGTCAGAAGCCGCAGCTGCGCCGCGCGACCAAGTCGATCGCGCAGTTCAAGCTGCGCGAGGGGATGCCCATCGGCGCGAAGGTGACCCTGCGCAACGACCGCATGTGGGAGTTCCTGGACCGGCTGCTGACCATCGCGCTGCCGCGTATCCGGGACTTCCGGGGCCTGAGCGGCGACCAGTTCGACGGTCGCGGGAACTACACGTTCGGGCTGAACGAGCAGTCGATGTTCCACGAGATCGACCCGGACACCATCGACCGGCCGCGGGGCATGGACATCACGGTCGTGACCACCGCGACCACCAACGCCGAAGGCCGGGCGCTGCTGCGCCACCTGGGCTTCCCGTTCAAGGAGAGCTGAGCGAATGGCGAAGAAGGCGCTCATCAACAAGGCGAACGCGAAGCCGAAGTTCGGCGTGCGGGGTTACACCCGCTGCCAGAAGTGCGGCCGTCCGCGTGCCGTCTTCCGCAAGTTCGGCCTCTGCCGCGTGTGCCTGCGCGACATGGCCCACGCCGGCGAGCTGCCGGGTGTGAGCAAGTCCAGCTGGTGATCCGCAGGCCCCGCACCGGCGGGGCCCGGGTCGACCCGATCGCCGAAGGCCCGCGCCGGCGCGGTGCCCCTCCACGGGGGCACCGCGCCGGGCCGCGAGGAACCACGGCGGGAAAGAGACATACACCATGACGATGACCGATCCGATCGCAGACATGCTGACCCGTCTGCGGAACGCGAACTCGGCCTACCACGACCGCGTCGTGATGCCGCACTCCAAGCTGAAGGTCTCCATCGCGGAGATCCTGCAGAAGGAGGGCTACATCGCGGCCCACCACACCGAGGACGCCGAGGTCGGCAAGTCCCTGGTGGTCGAGCTGAAGTACGGCCGCAACCGTGAGCGGAGCATCGCCGGCCTGCGCCGGGTCTCCAAGCCCGGTCTGCGTGTGTACGCGAAGTCGACGAACCTGCCGCGGGTCCTGGGTGGCCTCGGCGTGGCGATCATCTCGACCTCGCGGGGTCTGATGACCGACCAGCAGGCCTACCGGAGCGGCGTTGGCGGGGAAGTCCTCGCCTACGCCTGGTGAGAAAGGGGTAACGAACGATGTCCCGCATCGGAAAGCTGCCCGTCACCGTCCCGTCCGGCGTGGAGATCACCATCGACGGCCGCACGGTCACCGCGAAGGGCCCCAAGGGCACCCTGTCGCACACCGTCATCGAGCCGATCACGGTCGAGCGCGACGACGACGGCGCGGTGCTGGTCCAGCGTCCTGACGAGGAGCGCGAGACCCGGGCCTTCCACGGCCTGTCCCGCTCGCTCGTGAACAACATCGTCGTCGGCGTCAGCGCCGGCTACGAGAAGAAGCTGGAGATCCACGGCGTGGGTTACCGGGTGCAGCTCAAGGGCGCGAACCTCGAGTTCTCCCTGGGCTACTCGCACCCGGTCGTCATCGAGCCGGCGGAGGGCATCTCCTTCGCGGTCGAGTCGCCGACCCGGTTCTCGGTCTCCGGCATCGACAAGCAGCTGGTCGGCGAAACCGCCGCGAACATCCGGAAGCTGCGCCGTCCCGACCCGTACAAGGGCAAGGGCGTGCGGTACGCCGGCGAGCAGGTCCGCCGCAAGGTCGGAAAGACGGGTAAGTGATGGCCGAGACGAACGAGACCGTGTCGGGTGCCGCCCGTCGGCGGATGGCGTCCCAGGTTGCGCGCAAGCGCCGCGACTCGCGCATCCGTCGGCACGCCCGGCTCCGCAAGAAGATCTCCGGTACGCCGGTCCGCCCGCGTCTGGCGGTCAACCGCTCCTCGCGGCACATCACCGTCCAGCTGATCGACGACCTCGCCGGGCACACCCTGGCGCACGCGTCCAGCCTGGACGTCGAGGTGCGCACGGTGGACGGCGACAAGAAGGCCAAGGCGGCCAAGGTCGGCGAGCTCATCGCAGCCCGGGCCAAGGCCGCCGGCGTCTCCGCGGTCGTGTTCGACCGTGGGGGCCTCGCCTACCACGGGCGGATCGCGGCTCTGGCCGACGCCGCCCGCGAGGGGGGCCTGGAGTTCTGATGAAGACGCAGACCATGCACGGAACTGAAGGGATCGTCTGATGCCGGGACGTACGCGGCGTGACGGCGGAGGGCCCGGCGGCGGTAGCAACGACAACCGCAACAGCCGGGACCGCCGGGACGGTGGCCGTGGCGGGGCGGCCCAGGACAAGACCCCGTACATCGAGCGGCTGGTCACGATCAACCGCGTGGCCAAGGTCGTCAAGGGCGGCCGCCGGTTCAGCTTCACCGCGCTGATGATCGTCGGCGACGGCGATGGCCTGGTGGGCGTCGGCTACGGCAAGGCCAAGGAGGTGCCGGCCGCGATCGCCAAGGGCGTCGAGGAGGCGAAGAAGAACTTCTTCCGCGTCCCGCGCATCGGCGGCACGATCGTGCACCGCGTGCAGGGTGAGGACGCCGCCGGCGTCGTCCTCCTGCGTCCGGCGTCGCCGGGTACCGGTGTCATCGCCGGTGGTCCGGTCCGCGCGGTGCTGGAGTGCGCCGGCATCTCGGACATCCTGTCCAAGTCGCTCGGCTCCGACAACGCGATCAACATCGTGCACGCCACGGTGGCCGCGCTGAAGTCGGTGCAGCGTCCGGAGGAGGTGGCGGCCCGCCGTGGCCTGCCGCTCGAGGACGTCGCCCCGCACAGCATGATGCGTCGGCGGGCCGAGGCCGACGCGGCGAGGGTGTGAGCGACATGGCCACTCTGAAGATCACCCAGGTGAAGAGCCGGATCGGGACCAAGAAGAACCAGCGTGACTCGCTGCGTTCGCTGGGCCTGCGCAAGATCCGGCAGTCGGTGGAGCGCCCGGACGACCCGCAGACCCGCGGGTACGTCCACGTGGTGCGCCACCTCGTGACCGTCGAGGAGGTGCAGGCGTGAGCGACGAGCAGAACGTGATCAAGCTGCACGACCTGCGGCCGGCCCCGGGCTCGAAGCAGGCCAAGACCCGTGTGGGTCGTGGTGAGGGCTCCAAGGGCAAGACCGCCGGTCGCGGCACCAAGGGCACGAAGGCCCGCAAGACGGTGTCGCCGCGCTTCGAGGGCGGTCAGATGCCGCTGCACATGCGGCTGCCGAAGCTCAAGGGCTTCAAGAACCGCTTCAAGGTCGAGTACCAGGTCGTGAACGTCGGCGAGCTGGCCGCCCTGTTCCCGAAGGGTGGCGAGGTCGGACCGGCCGAGCTGGCCGAGGCGGGCGCGGTTCGCAAGAACCAGCCGGTCAAGGTGCTGGGCGAGGGTGAGCTGTCGGGCGTCACCCTCACGGTGAAGGCCCACAAGTTCTCGGCCTCCGCGCGCGAGAAGATCTCGGCCGCGGGTGGGTCCGTCTCCGAGCTCTGACGAGCTCGCGGGACGGGGCCCCGCCCCGAGGCCAGGCGGCCGGGGGTGCGGAGCCATCGGCTCCGCACCGCCGCCTCCGACACGTCCACGGCGCCGTCCACGGTGCCCGTCGTCCGCCCAGGCGGGACGGGTTCGTGGGCGGCGCCGAGGCGTGTCCGGGCCGCTGTTACAGTCACTTCCGGACTACGCGTCCGAGGCAACGGGACAGGCGTGTCATCGCGCAGCCCCCGCCGGTGCAGGACCTGTCGGCCCGGGTGTCCCCGCAAGGCGCGGATCGCGTCTTCCAACCGGCCGTCCCCGTCCCGGGGCCGGCGCAGGCGGTGTCGGGCCGCCGACGTCGTAGGAGGATCACCGAGTGCTCAGCGCAGTCCGGTCGGCCCTGACCACGCCGGATCTCCGCAAGAAGATCCTCTTCACGCTGGCGATCGTGGCGGTGTACCGGCTCGGGGCGAACATCCCCTCGCCGGGGGTGTCCTACCCCAACATCCAGGAGTGCGTCCGCCAGGTCGAGGGCGGCGACAACGCGAGCGTCTACTCGCTGATCAACCTGTTCTCCGGCGGGGCGTTGCTCCAGCTGTCGATCTTCGCGCTGGGCATCATGCCCTACATCACCGCGAGCATCATCGTGCAGCTGCTGCAGGTCGTGATCCCGCGGTTCGAGCAGCTGAAGAAGGAAGGCCAGTCCGGCCAGGCGAAGCTGACGCAGTACACCCGCTACCTGACGATCGGTATCGCGGTACTGCAGGCGACGGGCTTCGTCGCGCTCGCCGAGCGGGGCCAGCTCTTCCAGGGCTGCCAGCTGCCGGTCATCCCGGACTCGTCGGTCTTCACCCTGGTCGTCATCGTCGTCACGATGGTCGCCGGAACGACGCTGGTGATGTGGCTGGGCGAGCAGGTCACCGAGCGCGGCATCGGCAACGGCATGTCGCTGCTGATCTTCGCCTCGATCGCGCACCGGATCCCCGCCGAGGGCCAGCTCATCCTGGAGAACTCGGGCGGCCTGGTCTTCGCCGGTGTCTGCGCCTTCGGTCTCGCCATCATCGCGAGCGTCGTGTTCATCGAGAACGGCCAGCGGCGGATCCCGGTCCAGTACGCCAAGCGGATGGTCGGGCGCCGGATGTACGGCGGCACCTCCACGTACCTCCCGCTGAAGGTGAACCAGGCCGGCGTCGTGCCGGTGATCTTCGGTAGCTCGCTGCTGTACCTGCCCGACCTGGTCGCCCGGCTCGCCGGGAACGAGGGCGGATGGTTCCAGCAGTTCGTGCAGACCTATCTCGTCGATCAGTCCAATCCCGTGCACATCGTGTTGTACATGGCACTGATCATCTTCTTCACGTACTTCTACGTCGGCATCACGTTCAACCCCGACGAGCGCGCCGAGGACATGAAGAAGTACGGCGGCTTCATCCCGGGCATCCGGCCCGGCAGGCCCACCGCCGAGTACCTGAACTTCGTGCTCAGCCGCATCACGCTGCCGGGATCGCTGTACCTGGGCATCATCGCGGTGCTGCCGAACTTCTTCCTCGGCATCACCGGGACCGGCCAGAACCAGAACTTCCCGTTCGGTGGTACGGCCGTGCTGATCATGGTGACGGTGGGCCTCGACACCCTGAAGCAGATCGAGAGCCAGCTCATGCAGCGGAACTACGAGGGTTTCCTGCGTTAGAGTCCGGCGGAACGTGGCCGTGCGGGAACCCCGGTCGGGGCCCCGGCCCCGGTTCGGTGCCGGCGGCACCGCGCGCCGGTAACGCCGCCGGTGTGGACAAGCAAGAGACTTCAGGAGGTCGGGTTCGCGTGCGACTCGTTCTGGTGGGACCGCCCGGTGCCGGCAAGGGGACCCAGGCTGAGCAGATGGCCGAGAAGCTGGATGTCCCGCACATCTCGACGGGCGATCTGTTCCGCGCGAACCTGCGCGACGAGACGGAGCTCGGCCGCGAGGCCAAGCGGTACATGGACGCCGGGGACCTCGTCCCCGACGAGGTGACCGTGGGCATGGTGAAGGACCGTCTCGGCGACGCCGACACGGAGAAGGGCTTCATCCTCGACGGGTTCCCGCGGAACACCGCGCAGGCGGCCTCGCTCGGCGCGATCCTGGACGAGAAGGGCCTGAAGCTCGACGCCGTCGTCCAGTTCGACGTCGAGGACGAGGTCGTCGTGCAGCGGCTGCTGGGCCGTGGCCGCAGTGACGACAACGAGGACACCATCCGCAACCGGCAGCGCGTGTACCGCGAGGAGACCGCGCCGCTGCTGGACCACTACCGCGACCAGCTGGTCACGATCGACGCCGTCGGTGAGATCGACGAGATCACCGAGCGGGTCTTCTCCGCGCTGCGCGACCGCAGCGCCTAGCGGACCGGCGTCGGCAGTGGGCCCCGCCCGGGACGACCGGGCGGTGCCGGCCGGCACGGCGAGGAACCGAGGGAACGCATGAACGGTCGGGGTGGCCTCCGTGGCGCCATCGCCCGGTACCGGGGACGGGACATCGAGCTCAAGACCCCGCGTCAGCTGCAGGCGATGCGGGAGTCGGGGGCACTGGTGGCCGCGACGCTCGCCGCCGTCACCGAGCACGCCAAGCCGGGGGTGAGCACCGCCGAGCTGGACGCGCTGGCCGAGCAGACCATCCGCGACGGCGGCGGCGTCCCCTCGTTCCTCGGGTACCACGGGTTCCCGGGGAGCATCTGCGCCTCGGTGAACGAGCAGATCGTCCACGGCATCCCGTCCGCGGGGCAGGTGCTGGCCGACGGCGACCTGCTGTCGGTCGACTGCGGCGCGATCCTGGACGGCTGGCACGGCGACTCGGCCGTCACCATCGCCGTCGGCGAGGTCTCGCCGGCCGACCTGGCGCTGTCCGCGGCGTGCCGGGGCGCGATGGACGCCGGCGTCGTCGCCGTGCAGGACGGGGCGCGCCTCACCGACGTCTCGTACGCGATCCAGGAGGCGTGCCGGGCCGCCGCGGAGGCGGACCGCGCCGACTACGGCATCGTCGCGGAGTACGGCGGGCACGGCATCGGCACCTCGATGCACATGGACCCGTTCCTGCCCAACCACGGCGAGCCGGGCCGCGGCCCGCGGCTGCGGCCCGGGATGGCCCTGGCCGTCGAGCCGATGCTCGTCGCGGGGGACCCGGAGACCGTGGAGCTGGACGACGGCTGGACCGTCGTCACCGCGAGCGGCGGACGGGCCGTGCACTGGGAGCACACCGTCGCCGTCACCGAGGACGGGCCGTGGCTGCTGACCGCGCCCGCCGGCGCACCCGACCGTCCGGGTAGCTGACCCTCCGGCCACCCGCCCGGCAGGTCAGGCCCTGATCGATACAGGTCGTACCGGGTAATCGATCAAGGGCTCTCCCAGCGGGTAGTGCCCGTCACGTCCCGGGCCCACAGACCGTTGCACGTGGTCTAGGTTCCCCGCATGAGCGATGAGGCCGAGCAGGACGGCCCGCAGAGCACGGTCACGGTCGGGGTGCCGAAGGAGATCCGGGAGGGCGAGCGCCGCGTGGCGCTGGTCCCGAAGGTCGTCGGCAAGCTGGCAGGCCGCGGTGCGCGGGTCGTGGTGGAGACCGGGGCGGGCGAGGGCGCACTGATCCCGGACGACGAGTTCACCGAGGCCGGCGCCGAGATCGGGGACCCGTGGGCGGCCGACGTCGTCGCGGTGGTCAATCCGCCCAGTGCGGAGCAGATCGGGAAGCTCCGGTCCGGCCAGGTGCTGGTCGGGTTCCTGTCCCCGCTGACCCACCCCGAGACCGTGGAGAAGCTGCGCGACGCCGGGGTGACGGCGTTCGCGATGGAGTCGATCTCGCGGATCTCCCGCGCGCAGGGCATGGACGCGCTGTCGTCGCAGGCGAACGTCGCCGGGTACAAGGCGGTGCTGGCCGCTGCCGAGCACTCCACCCGCTTCTTCCCGATGCTGACGACGGCGGCCGGCACCGTGAAGCCGGCGACCGCGCTGGTGCTCGGCGTCGGTGTCGCGGGCCTGCAGGCGCTCGCGACGGCGAAGCGACTCGGGGCCCGCACCACCGGCTACGACGTGCGGCCCGAGGTCGCCGACCAGGTGAAGTCGCTGGGCGCCCAGTGGCTGGACCTCGGCATCGACGCGGCCGGTGAGGGCGGCTACGCCCGCGAGCTCAGCGACGACGAGCGGGCGAGGCAGCAGAAGGCGCTCGAGGAGGCCATCACGGGCTTCGACGTCGTCGTCACCACCGCACTGGTGCCCGGGCGGAAGGCGCCGCAGCTGGTCAGCGCCGCCGCGGTCGAGGGGATGCGGCCGGGCAGCGTCATCGTGGACATGGCGGGCGAGGCCGGCGGCAACTGCGAGCTGACCGAGCCCGGGGAGACCGTCGTGCGTCACGACGTGACGATCGTGTCCCCGCTGAACCTGCCCGCGTCGATGCCCGAGCACGCCTCGGAGCTGTACGCCCGCAACGTCACCTCGCTGCTCGAGCTGATGGTCACCGACGGCCGGCTGTCCCCGGACTTCGACGACGAGGTACTGGCCAAGTCCTGCGTGACGCGTGAGGAGGGGAGCGCCTGATGGACTCCGGACTGCTGGCGAACATCGCCATCCTGGTGCTGGCCGGCTTCGTCGGCTTCGCCGTCATCTCGAAGGTCCCGAACACGCTGCACACGCCGCTGATGTCGGGCACCAACGCGATCCACGGCATCGTGCTGCTCGGCGCGATCGTCGTGCTCGGCCGTGAGGAGGTCGGCGTCGTCGACGCGATCATCCTGGTCGTCGCGATCGCCTTCGGCGTCATCAACGTCGTCGGCGGCTTCCTGGTCACCGACCGGATGCTCGGCATGTTCAAGGGCAAGACGCCCGGTGCCGCGAAGAAGGCCGAGCAGAACGGGAGCGGATCGTGACCCTCGCCGCCACGGAGACGATGCCGGACGGCCCGCTCGGCGTGATCGTCCCGATCCTCTACATCATCGCGTTCGCGCTGTTCATCTACGGCCTGTCCGGCCTGACCGGGCCGAAGACGGCGGTGCGCGGCAACAAGATCGCCGCGGTCGGCATGGCGATCGCGGTGCTCGCGACACTGCTGCTCGTCCAGGCCAACTGGATCCTGATCATCGTCGGCCTGGTGGTCGGCACGCTGCTCGGCGTCCCGTCCGCGCGGAACGTCAAGATGACCCAGATGCCGCAGATGGTGGCGCTGTTCAACGGCGTCGGCGGTGGTGCGGTCGCGCTGATCGCGTGGGCGGAGTTCCGCGGGTCCGACGGGTTCGTCGGCGTCGAGCTCTACATCGTCATCGCGTCGCTGTTCGCCGCGATCGTCGGCTCGATCTCGTTCTGGGGCTCGCTGATCGCGTTCGGCAAGCTGCAGGAGATCCTCCCCGGCAAGCCGATCGGGCTCGGCGGCGCCCAGCAGGTCATCAACATCGGGTTGCTGGTGCTGGCCGTCGTCGCCGCGGTGTTCGCCGGCATGGAGGGCGCCTCGGAGATCTGGATCGTCGCGGTGCTGGTGATCGCCGCGGTGGTCGGCGTGCTGGTCGTCCTGCCCATCGGCGGTGCGGACATGCCCGTCGTCATCTCGCTGCTCAACGCCATGACCGGGCTGTCCGCGGCGGCGGCGGGTCTCGCGCTGGACAACACCGCGATGATCGTCGCCGGCATGATCGTCGGTGCCTCGGGCTCGATCCTGACCAACCAGATGGCCGTGGCGATGAACCGGACCATCCCGGCGATCGTCGCGGGCGGGTTCGGCGGGACGCAGGCCGCGGCCGTCGACGACGGCGTCGAGCGCACCGTGAAGTCGACCTCGGCGGCGGACGCGGCGATCCAGATGGCGTACGCGTCGCAGGTCATCGTCGTCCCCGGCTACGGCATGGCGGTGGCGCAGGCCCAGCACGCCGTGAAGGACATGGCCAAGCTGCTGGAGGGCAAGGGCGTCGAGGTCAAGTACGCCATCCACCCGGTGGCCGGCCGGATGCCCGGGCACATGAACGTCCTGCTCGCCGAGGCCGACGTCTCCTACGACGCGCTCAAGGAGATGGACGACATCAACGACGAGTTCTCCCGCACCGACGTCACGCTGGTGATCGGCGCGAACGACGTCACCAACCCGGCCGCGCGCAACGACCCGTCGAGCCCGATCCACGGGATGCCGATCCTCAACGTCGACGAGTCCCGCAACGTCATCGTGCTCAAGCGGTCGATGGGGTCCGGGTTCGCCGGCATCGACAACCCGCTGTTCTTCGCCGACAACACCTCGATGCTCTTCGGCGACGCGAAGTCGTCGGTGACGGAGGTGACGGAGGAGCTGAAGGCGCTGTAGCCGCCCGGGCGTGGTTCCCGGGGGACCGGTCCCCCGGGAACCACGCCCCGGTGCTACTCCGCGCTGAGCGGGTGCGCGGTCTCGTCGCGGGGGAGCCGCCACAGCAGGATGGCCAGCACCGCGAGCACGACCGGCAGGCACCCGGCGACGACGAACGTGATCGGGATGCCGATCGCGGCTCCGACCGGCCCGGCCAGTGCCATCGACACCGGCATCAGCGCCAGCGACACGAAGAAGTCCAGGCTCGAGACCCGGCCGAGCAGGTGCGGCGGGACGCGCCGCTGCAGCAGCGTCCCCCAGATCACCATCGCCGCTGCGCCGGTGGCCCCGACGAGGAACGCGGCGACGGCCATCGGCCACACCGCCGTCGCCAGGCCCAGTACGACCAGGGGCAGTGCCCCGGTGCCCCACAGCAGCAGCATCACGGTGAGGTAGCGGCGCGGCAGCGGCCGGCTCGCCATCGCGATCGACCCGAGCGCCCCGCCGATGCCGTACGCGGCGAGCACGGCCGCGAACCCCGCCGGCCCGGAGCCCGCGCGGTCCCGCACCGCGAACGGCAGCAGCACCTCGATCGGCCCGATGATCACGACCACGTAGAGCATGGCGAACGCGAGGCTGGCGAACAGCCAGCCGGTCCGGACCAGGTAGCCGAAGCCCTCGCGCAGGTCGTGCAGCACCGAGCGGCGCGGCTCACCCTCCGCCGTCGCACCGGGTTCGCCCGCGGCGAGCGGGGGGACGACCCGCAGGAACAGGAGCGGGACCAGGGCGACGGCGTAGCCGGCCGTCGCCACGGCCAGCCCGGCACCCGGGACGAACGCCCCGACGACGAGCCCGGCGAGTCCCGGCCCGACCGCCTGCATCATCGCCGGGCGCAGGGTCTGCTCGACGCCGTTGGCCGCGAGCAGCTCGCCGGACGGGACGAGCGTGGGCAGGAGCGCCGAGTAGGCGGGGAAGTAGAACGCCTCCGCGGCGCCGATCACGAAGGCGATGGCCGCCAGCGACCAGATCGTCAGGGTGCCGGTCAGGGCGAGCGTCGTGGCACCGGCCGCCGCGACGATCCGGACGACCTCCACCGAGCGCAGCACGGTGCGACGCGGCAACCGGTCCGCGGCCACGCCGCCGATGAGCACGCTGACCAGCAGGCCCGCGCTCGCCGACGCCGTCACGGCGGACAGCGCGGCGGGGCCGCCACCGAGGCCGATGACCTGCCAGACGAGCGAGAGCAGCCACACCCCGGAGGCGAACAGCGACGCGGCCATCGACGCGACGAGGAACCGGTAGTCGCGGTGCCGGAACGGGCGCAACGCCCGGGGCAGCCGGGTGCTGGTCGTCGGCGGGGTGGTTTCGGTACCGTCGGGCACGTGGTCCGTCACGGACCCATGCGATCACCCGGGCACCCGCGTCGTGCAACCGGGCCGCCCGCGGGTGTTCCGCACCCCCGCTCGCACCGGTCCCGTGCGCACTCCGTACACTTGACTATCGGTGCGCCGTCTGGTGCCCGCTCCGCATGTGCTCTGCACACTCTCCGGTCCGGGCCCCGGGTCGCGCGTGCCGATCCGGTCGTCGGCTCCATCGTCGGCCGGTGCAACCGACACCTGTCACGGATAGCGGAGGACATGGCCAAGAAGGACGGGGCGATCGAGGTCGAAGGCCGGGTCGTCGAACCCCTGCCGAACGCGATGTTCCGGGTGGAGCTGGAGAACGGCCACCGGGTCCTCGCGCACATCAGCGGGAAGATGCGGCAGCACTACATCCGGATCCTTCCGGAGGACCGCGTGGTCGTCGAGCTGTCGCCCTACGACCTCAGCCGCGGCCGGATCGTCTACCGCTACAAGTGACCGTCGGTCGCCAGACCGAGAAGATCAACGGACAGAGGCAGACGACGTGAAGGTCAAGCCGAGCGTCAAGAAGATCTGCGACAAGTGCCAGGTGATCCGCCGCAACGGCCGGATCATCGTGATCTGCTCGAACCTGCGCCACAAGCAGCGCCAGGGCTGAGCAGAGCGGTACTCGTCGCGATCGTCTGATCGCGTCAGCAGAAGCCCCCGGTGCACCTGCCGGGCCACGAGGGCCCGGTAGCACCCCCGGAACCAGGCCGGGGCCCGTTCTCGCAGCGGCGGAACGGGGCGGACACCGGGAAGACCTGGAACGAGAACTGAAGGAGACAACGCCGCATGGCACGTGTTGCCGGCGTCGACCTCCCCCGCGAGAAGCGGATGGAGATCGCGCTCACCTATATCTTCGGGGTCGGACGGGCCCGGTCGAAGGAGATCCTCGAGGCCACGGCGATCAGCGCCGACCTTCGGTCGAAGGACCTGACCGACGAGGACGTGACCAAGCTCCGCGACTACATCGAGGAGCACCTGCAGGTCGAGGGTGACCTGCGCCGTGAGATCCAGGCGGACATCCGCCGCAAGATCGAGATCGGCTCGTACCAGGGCATCCGTCACCGGCGGGGTCTCCCGGTCCGTGGCCAGCGCACGAAGACCAACGCGCGCGGCCGCAAGGGTCCGAAGAAGACCGTCGCCGGTAAGAAGAAGGCAGGTAAGAAGTAATGCCGCCCCGCGCACGCCAGGGCACCGGACCCAAGAAGGTCCGCCGTCGCGAGAAGAAGAACGTCGCGCACGGGCACGCCCACATCAAGAGCACGTTCAACAACACGATCGTGTCGATCACCGACCCGACCGGTGCCGTCATCGCCTGGGCCTCGTCCGGGCACGTGGGCCTCAAGGGCTCCCGCAAGTCGACGCCGTTCGCCGCACAGCTCGCCGCCGAGAACGCCGCCCGCAAGGCGATGGAGCACGGCATGAAGAAGTGCGACGTGTTCGTCAAGGGCCCGGGTTCGGGTCGCGAGACCGCGATCCGCTCGCTCCAGGCTGCCGGTCTCGAGGTCGGCACCATCAACGACGTCACCCCGCAGCCGCACAACGGCTGCCGTCCGCCCAAGCGGCGCCGGGTCTAAGGGGAAGGGAGAACCACCATGGCTCGCTACACCGGCCCCATGACCCGCAAGTCCCGCCGACTGAAGACCGACCTCGTCGGCGGCGACCAGGCGTTCGAGCGTCGTCCCTACCCGCCCGGCCAGCACGGCCGGATCCGGATCAAGGAGACCGAGTACCTCCTGCAGCTGCAGGAGAAGCAGAAGGCCCGCTTCGGGTACGGCCTGCAGGAGAAGCAGCTGCGCGCCTACTACGAGGAGGCGCACCGCCGGGAGGGCAAGACCGGCGACGAGCTGCTGCAGATCCTCGAGTCGCGCCTCGACAACGTCGTGTACCGCGCCGGCCTGGCGCGCACCCGGCGGATGGCTCGCCAGCTGGTGAACCACGGCCACTTCCTGGTCAACGGGAAGAAGGTCGACATCCCCAGCTTCAAGGTCTCGAAGTACGACATCATCGACGTGCGGGAGAAGTCGCGTAACACCGACCCGTTCGTCATCGCCAAGGAGACCCAGGGCGACCGCCCGGTCCCGGCGTGGCTGCAGGTCGTTCCGTCGACCCTGCGCATCCTCGTCCACCAGCTGCCCGAGCGCGCTCAGATCGACACACAGGTCACCGAGCAGCTCATCGTCGAGTACTACTCGAAGTAGCTCGACACCCCCGCCGCCCCGCAGGGAGGGGCGGCGGGTTCTCACTGCGACATCAAATAGCGGTTGTCGCAGGTGCGAAGGAGGCACACACCCATGCTGATCTCTCAGCGACCCTCTCTCACCGAGGACGTCGTCACCGAGACCCGGTCGCGGTTCGTCATCGAGCCGCTCGAGCCGGGCTTCGGCTACACCCTCGGGAACTCCCTGCGCCGGACGCTGCTCTCGTCCATCCCCGGTGCCGCCGTCACGTCCATCCGGATCGACGGCGTCCTGCACGAGTTCACCACCGTGCCGGGGGTCAAGGAGGATGTCACCGACATCATCCTGAACCTCAAGGAGCTCGTCGTGAGCTCCGAGGAGGACGAGCCGGTGACCATGTACCTGCGCAAGCAGGGCCCGGGCGCGGTCACCGCGGGCGACATCGTGCCGCCCGCCGGTGTCACCGTGCACAACCCGGACCTGCACATCGCCTCGCTGAACGACAAGGGCCGGCTCGAGGTCGAGCTCGTCGTCGAGCGGGGTCGCGGGTACGTCCCGGCGATGCAGAACAAGGCGACCGGCGCCGAGATCGGCCGGATCCCGGTCGACTCGATTTACTCGCCGGTGCTCAAGGTGACCTACAAGGTCGAGGCCACGCGAGTCGAGCAGCGCACCGACTTCGACAAGCTGGTGCTCGACGTCGAGTCGAAGCCGTCCATCACCCCGCGGGACGCGCTGGCGTCGTCCGGCAAGACCCTGGTCGAGCTGTTCGGCCTGGCCCGCGAGCTGAACGTGGACGCCGAGGGCATCGAGATCGGCCCCTCCCCGCAGGAGGCGGACACCATCGCGGCGTTCGCGATGCCGATCGAGGAGCTGGACCTCACGGTCCGGTCCTACAACTGCCTCAAGCGCGAGGGCATCCACACGGTCGGCGAGCTGGTCGGCCGCAGCGAGGCGGACCTGCTCGACATCCGCAACTTCGGCGCCAAGTCGATCGACGAGGTCAAGATGAAGCTCGTCGGTCTCGGCCTGGCCCTCAAGGACAGCCCGCCCGGGTTCGACCCGTCGGCGGCGGCGGCCGAGTACGGCGTCGACGGTGGCAGCGGGTTCGACCCGGACACCTTCGGTGACGACGGTCAGGACTACGCAGAAACGGAGCAGTTGTAGCCATGCCCCAGCCCACCAAGGGAACCCGCCTCGGCGGGTCGCCCGCGCACCAGCGGCTGATCCTGGCCAACCTGGCGACCTCGCTGTTCGAACACGGCCGGATCACCACCACCGAGGCCAAGGCCCGGCGGCTGCGTCCGTACGCGGAGCGGCTGATCACCAAGGCCAAGGCCGGCGACCTGCACAACCGGCGCGAGATCATGAAGGTGATCCGCGACAAGTCGGTCGTGCACCGTCTCGTCACCGAGATCGGTCCGTTCTTCTCGGACCGCAACGGTGGCTACACCCGGATCACCAAGACGATGCCGCGCAAGGGCGACAACGCCCCGATGGCGGTCATCGAGCTGGTCCAGCAGAAGACGGTCACCGACGAGGCGAACCGCGCGCGCCGCGCCGCCGCGTCCCAGGCCACCACCGAGGCCCCGGCCGAGGAGACCGCACCGGAGGAGACCGCCGCCGAGGCGACCACCACCGACGCCGTCGCCGAGGCCACCGAGGCTCCGTACGGCGAGGGCAGCCACGCCCCGCTGGAGGACCCGGCGCAGGCCCCGGAGGGCTTCGAGATCAAGGGCAACGACGACTCGAAGCTCTACCACGTCCCCGGTTCGTCGCACTACGACCGGACCGTGGCCGAGGTCTGGTTCGCCTCCGAGGAGGCCGCCGAGGCCGCCGGTTTCGCGAAGCCGGCGTCCCAGCAGGAGTCCGGCTCCTGACCGGTCCGCACCACTCCGACGAGCCCGCCGTCCCCGACGGCGGGCTCGTCGGCGTTTCCGGGCCGGTCCGGGTGCGCCTCGACATCGCGTACGACGGCACCGACTTCTCCGGCTGGGCGATCCAGCCGACCCGCCGCACCGTCCAGGGCGTGCTCACCGACGCGCTGTCGACCGTGCTGCGCACCCCGCTGCGGCTCACCGTCGCCGGCCGGACCGACGCGGGGGTCCACGCGTCCGGGCAGGTCGCGCACGTCGACGTCCCCGCGGAGCTCGATCCGCAGCTGGACGGGCTGCTCCGACGGCTCAACCGGTTCCTGCCGCCCGACGTCCGGGTCCGGGCGACGACCCGGGTCCCGGAGACCTTCGACGCCCGGTTCTCCGCGCTCCGCAGGCACTACCGCTACCGGGTCACCACCGCGTCGTTCGGGGCCGAGCCGCTGCGCGCCCGCGAGACGGTGGCCTGGCCCCATCCGCTCGACCCGGCGCTCATGAACGCCGCGTCCGCGCTGATGGTGGGCGAGCACGACTTCGCCGCGTTCTGCAAACGCCGGGAGGGCGCCACCACGGTGCGGGCGCTGCAACGCTTCGAGTGGGACCCGGCGCCGGGGGAGCCCGGTGTGCTGGTCGCGTCGGTGTCGGCCGACGCGTTCTGCCACTCGATGGTCCGCAGCCTGGTCGGCGCGGTGTTCGAGGTGGGCCGTGGGCACCGGCCCCCGGAGTGGCCCGCCGAGCTGCTGGCGCGGACGTCGCGGGCGTCGGAGGTGACGGTCGCGCCGCCGCACGGGTTGTCGCTGACCGGCGTCGACTACCCCGCCGACGACGAGCTGGCCGCCCGGGCCGAGCAGACCCGGCGGATCCGGGTCCCCGGCGCCTCCTGATCCGTCGTGCCGGCGGTACCGCTCAGTCCCGGGCGGTCCAGGCCGGGTGCGGCGGTCCCGCCGGTCGCCGCGACGGGCGGTGTGCCAGCACCACGGCGACGCACAGCCACAGCACCGACCCGAGCCACGCGAGCAGCGAGAGCATGCCGATCCCGGTCACGACGGCCGGGACCTCCGCCCCGGACCCGGCCATGATCGGCGCGTGCGCGCGGACGTCGTCGAAGTCCGGCACGGTCAGGGCCGCCAGGAGCAGGAACCCGGCGCACGACAGGAACGGCGCGGCGAGCGCCCGCTCCAGCACCCGCCGCCGGAACACGACGCTCGACAGGGCCGTCGGGACCAGCGGAACGAGCAGACCCACGATCGTCACCACCAGGAAGAACAGCAGCCAGCCCGGCGCAGTGAGGCGCAGCCCGGCGGCGGCCAGGACCGCGACCACCTGCAGGGTGAGGTTCCAGCTCGTCCGCATGGGGTGAGTCTGTCGCCCGCGGCCGCGACGGCGGCTCCGTACGACTACCCGGTCCAGGGGCACGGACGGACCCGGCTCCACGGGCGGACGACCTCGCCGGCCCACGCGCCGAGCAACGGCTCGTCGTGGCTGACGGCCAGTACCCCGAGACCACGTCCGGTGACCTCGTCGGCGACGACCGAGACCAGCGCGGCGGTGGTGGAGGCGTCGAGCATCGCCGTCATCTCGTCGCACAGCAGGTAGTCCGGCTCCGGGGCGAGCGCCCGCGCGAGGCAGGCCCGCTGGAGCTGGCCGTCGGAGACCTCGTGCGGGTGCCGCGTGCGCAGCTCCGGGGTGAGCCCGACGAGGTCGGCGATCTCGTCGACCCGTGCGGTCACAGCGGGATCCGGCGTGCCCGCCGCGCGGAGCGGCTCGGCGACGATCCGGTCCAGGGTCAGCCGGGGGTCGGTGGACGCCCGCGGCGACTGGAACACCACGCCGATGCGCCGCCGCAGTGCCGCGGGTGCGCCGAACCGGTACCGGTGGACCGGCTCCCCGCCGACCGTCACCGTTCCCGACCAGGGGGCGTGCAGCAGGGCCAGTACCCGGGTCAGCGTCGACTTCCCGCATCCGGACGGGCCGGCCAGGCCGAGCACGACCCCCGGCTCGACGGTGAGGTCGACGTCGTCGACGACGGGGTGTCCCCGCCGCCACCCGGCGGTGACGGACTCCGCGCGCAGGCTCATCGGGCCCCCTCCGGGACGTGGCACGACACCCGGCGGTCGCCGTAGGACACCGGCTCGGGATCGCCCGAGCAGGACGCCGACACCGCGCACCGGGGAGCGAACGGACAGCCGTCGGGCAGCGCGGACAGCTCGGGCGGGTGCCCCGGGACCGGGGTGAACCCGGCGCCGGGGAGGGCCCCGAGCAGGCCCGCCGTGTACGGGTGCCAGGGCTCGGCGACGACGTCGTCGGCCGGTCCGGTCTCGACCAGGCGCGAGGCGTACATGACGGCGATGTCGTCGGCCACGTCCCGGGCCGCCCGCAGGTCGTGGGTGATGAGCAGGACGGCGTGCCCCTCGTCCGCGAGCCCGGCCAGCAGGGCGGTCACGTGCTCGACGAGCGGGCGGTCGAGGCCCGCGGTCGGCTCGTCGGCCAGCAGCACCGGCGGGTTCCCGGCCAGCGCGGACGCCAGCCCGGCCCGCTGGGCCTGGCCGCCGGAGAGCTCGTGCGGGTAGAGCCCGAGCACGTGCGCGGGCAGCGCGGCCCGGTCGAGGAGCTCGGCCGCCGTCGTGTCCGTGCCGAGCCGGGCGACCGTCTCCCGGAGCTGGGCGCCGACGGTGCGGGTCGGCGTGAGGTGGGAGGCGGCGGACTGCGGGACCAGGCCGATGAGGCGTCCGCGGACGCGGTCGCGCAGCACCGCCTCCGGGGCGGTGAGCAGCTCGACGGTCCCGGCGCCGTCCGGGGTGGACAGCACGGCCGACCCGCGCACCGACGCGGTCCCCGGGAGCAGTCCGGTCAGCGCCTCGGCGAGGACCGACTTCCCGCAGCCGGACTCACCGACCAGGGCGGTGAGGCGTCCACCGCGCAGGGTCAGGCCGGCGCCGGTCACCGCGCGGACGGTCCGGGCGCGCGGACCGCGACCGACGCGGAACGCCACATCGAGATCGCGGACGGTGAGCACGTCCGTCCCACGGGCGCTCACAGCGCCTGCTCCGAGCGGCGGCGGGGCAGGGTCCGGTCCCGCCACCACGCTGCGATCCCGGCGACGCACAGCGTCGTCGCCGCCAGCAGGACGCTCGGGAACACCACGATCCACCAGGATCCGAGGAGCACCGCCTGCCGCCCCTCACCGAGGATCGTCCCGAGGCTCGCCAGGTGCGGTGGCAGCCCGAGCCCGAGGAAGCTCAGCGCCGTCTCGTGCCACACCGCGTGCGGGAGGATCAGCACGGCGGACAGCACCGCCTGCGGGACGACCGCGGGGAGCAGGTGCCGCCGCAGCACCCGGAGCCGGGACGCCCCGCCGGAGATCGCGGCGTCGACGAACGGGCGCTCGCGCAGCGAGAGGATCTCCGAGCGGACGACGCGGGCGACGGTCGTCCAGTGGGTGAGGCCGATCGAGGCGATCACCGCGAGCACGCTGCCCCGGTACAGCGCGACGATCACGATCCCGAGCAGCAGGTGCGGGACCGCGTTGACCGCGTCGACGACCCGCATCAGCAGTCGGTCGTACCAGCCGCCGAGCAGCCCGGACAGCGCCCCGAACAGGGTGCCGATCACCGTCGAGAGCACCGCACAGGCCGCCGCGACCTGCAGCGACACCCACAGGCCCGCGAACGAGCGCAACAGGACGTCCCGGCCGACCGAGTCGGTGCCGAACGGGTGCGCCACCGAGGGGGCCTGCCGGATCGCGGTGTAGTCGACCAGGCCCTCGTCGAGACCGCCGAGCCACGGGACGAGGGCGGCGGCGAGCACCAGCAGCGTCAGTCCGGACGCGCCCGCGACCAGCCGGGCCCGGCCCGACGAGCGACGCCCGCGCGGCGAGCCGGGACGGGGCCGCCCGGCCGGGCGCCACGGCCCGGGATCGGGGTGGTGCGTCCCGGTGTGCAGAGCGAGGTCAGACATCGGCGACCACCCGGGGATCGAGGAGCAGGACGGTCAGGTCGGCGACCAGCGACCCGGCGAGCACCGCCACGGCGGACAGCAGGGTGAGCGCGGCGAGCAGCGGGAAGTCCACCGCGAGCGCCGCGGTGACGACCGCGGCCGCGATGCCCGGCCAGGAGAAGACCGTCTCCACCAGCACCGCGCCGGTGACGAGCTCGGGCAGCCGGTTGCCGAGGACGGTGACGAACGGCAGCAGCGCGGTCGGCAGCGCGTGCCGCAGCACGACGACGCGCTCCGGGAGGCCGCGGGCCCGGGCACCCGCGACGTGGTCGTCGTCCAGCGCGGAGATCAGCGAGGCCCGCACGTGCAGCACCAGCCACGGCGTCTGGGACACCCCCAGCACCACCGCAGGCAGGACGAGGTGCCGGGCGACCTGACCGGCCGTCGGTGCGGCACCGGCGTCGGTGAGCCCGGCGACCGGCAGCACCGGCCAGGCGACGGCGAAGACCGCGATCGCCGCGAGCGCCAGGACGAACGGCGGCAGGCCCTCCAAGGTGTGCCCGACGGCGGTGACGGCCCGGTCGAACCAGCCGCCCTGCCGCCACGCCGCCGCCGTCCCGGCCGCCAGCGCGAGGACCAGGGACACCAGCAGGGCGCAGACGACGAGCAGCAGCGTCCACGGCAGCCGCTCGGCGACCACCTGGGCGACCGGCTGGCGCATCGACAGGCTCTGCCCGAGATCACCGGTGAGCAGCCCGCCCAGCCACCGGCCGAGCTGGTCGAACACCCCGCCGTCCAGGCCGAGCGCGCGTTCCGCGGCGGCGATCTCCTCGTCGCCGGCGGAGAAGATCCCGACCCCGAAGTACTGGTACACCGGCCGGAACGGCGACGCCGCGGCGAGCAGGAACACCCCGACCGCGACGATCACGACCGTGGGGACACCGAGCAGGACCCGGAGCCCGACCAGTCGGGCGACCGCGCGTCCCCGCCGGCGCTCGGGTGGCGCGATCGCCGTCACTGCTTCGGCGTCCAGTCCTCGAGGTTCCACCACGGGCCCCACGTGACGCCGTGCGTGTGCGGCTCGACGACCTCGACGTAGCCGTCCCAGCTGTCGCGGGAGACGTAGCTGTGCCCCACGAACACCAGGAAGACCATCCCGGGATCGGCGGCGTAGGCCCGCTGGAACGCGCGGATCTGCTCGTCGCGGGCGGCGTCGTCGGGGGCGCGCAGTGCGGCGTCGAGGGCCGCGTCGACCTGCGGATTCGAGTACGAGCCCGGGTTGTTGAAGCCGTCGGCCGCGTTCGACGAGTGCAGCAGCTGCCAGGACTTGAAGCCCGGGTCGAACGGATCGCCGCCGCCGAGGACGAGTGCGTCCCGGCCCATCCGGGGCTCGATGGCCTCCCAGCCCAGGCCCTCCAGCCGCACGTCGATCCCGGCGGCGCGGGCGTCGGAGGCGAACGCCTGCGCGAGGTCCCGCCGGATGGTGTCGGTGGCCGGGTACATCAGGGAGAAGCTCGCGGCCTGCCCGTTCCGGGCGCGGACGCCGTCCGGGCCGGGTGCCCAGCCGGCCTCGTCGAGCAGCCGGGCCACCCCGGCGGGGTCGAAGTCGAAGGCGGCGGACGGCTCGACCTGCTCGGGCAGGGCGTCCGGGATCGGGTTCGAGGCCGGCCGCCCCTGCCCGGCGAGCAGCGCGTCGACCATGCCCTGCCGGTTCACCGCCCTGTTCAGCGCGGCCCGGATCGCCGGGTCCGCCGTCACCGGGTTCGCGAACGGCAGCGCGATCGTGCGGTAGTCGGCCGACGAGTGCTCCCGCAGCGCCATGCCGCTCTGCGCGGCGACCGCCTTCGCCAGGGCCGGGGGCAGGACGGTGCCGTCGAACTCGCCCGCGCCGACCCGCTGGGCGCGCGTGTTGTCGTCGGTCGCGAAGACGACGGTCACCCGCTTCACCGCGGGCGCACCGCCCCAGTAGCCCTCGTGGGCCTGCAGCACCATCGCGTCGCCGCGGCGCCACTCGACGAGCGAGTAGGGGCCGGTGCCGACCGGCCGGGTGTTCACCGGGAGGTCGGCGACGGGCCCGCCGTCCTGCAGCACCTCGGAGGGGAGGATCCCCGAGGTGAGGCGGGCGGGGAACGCCCCGTAGGCGTAGGACAGGTCGAACCGGACGGCGTCCGTGCCGACGGGTTCGACCCGCTCGAGCATCGGGACGGCGGAGCCGATCGTCGCCGCCCGGTCCGGCGCCAGGATCGCCCGGTAGGTCGCGACGACGTCCTCTGGTCCGAAGGTGGAGCCGTCGTGGAACGTGACGCCCTGACGCAGCGGGACGGTCCAGGACCGCCGGTCGGGCGACGGGGTCGCCTCGCCGGCGGCCAGCGCCGGCTGCAGGGCCCGGTCCGCGTCGTGGGCGTAGAGCCCGTCGTAGAACTTGCTCGCGCCCTCCGCGCCGTACCCGAGCAGCGGGTTGAGGTCGTCGGGCTCGTAGCCGTCGGCGAGGGTCATCGTGGTGGGGTCCCCGGTGGGAGCGGACTCCCCGGGCGCGGGCGTGGGGGCCGAGCATCCGGCGACGACCAGGGCGGCCAGCAACGGGACGGCGATGTTCCGCAGGGCGATCACGCAGCGGCACATTATGTGCAACAACCGAGAGCTGGCAACGAAACCGGCCGATCGGACAGGTGAGGTACTTCTACGCAGCGTGTGCCGATCCGGCGCGGCCGGGTGGGTCGCTGCCTACCGTCCGGGTGGTGCCAGCCGAGCCCGGCCCGGTCCGTGTCCAGCGCGCGCCGGCCACCCGCGACCAGGTCGACGCCTACCGGTTCGGTGTGCGCCGGACCGAGGCGGCGCTCGTCCGGGCCGATCCGGTCCCCCTGCACGAGCAGATCCGCTCGCAACGGCGGGCGGTGGTTGCGGGGGCGCTGCTCGGGCTCCTGGCGCTCGGGGTCGCTGCGCTGCTGCCCGGCGGGGCGACGGACTGGCAGCAGCGGGCGCTGGTGCGCGGGGAGCGCAGCGGGGTGCTCTACGCCGTCGCCGCCGGCCCGCCGCGGCTCGTCCCGGTCGCCGATCCCGTCGCCGGCCGGCTCGTCCTCGCCGCGCTCGGCAGGCCCGACGGCGCCGCGGTCCCGGTCGCGGTGTCCGACGCGGTGCTCGCCACGGCCCCGCGCACCCCGCCCGCCGCCGCACGCGGTGCGGTCGGCGTCGCCCTCGACGGCGCGGCCGTGCCGCCCGCGTGGGCGGTCTGCGACACCGCGCCCGCGGCCGGCCCCTGGCCGGGGGACGTCACCGTGCTCGCCGGATCGCTGGGTCCCGGCCCGGAGGGAGCGGGCCCGTCCCTGCTGCTCACCGCCGAGGGCGGTGCGACCTACCTCGTGCACGACGGCCGCAGGCACCGGCTCGACCCGTCCGACCGGGACGCCCTGTCCGGGCTCGGGCTGCTCGGGGCGCCGGTGCGCCGGGTGGCGGGCGGGCTGCTGTCGGCGATCCCCGAGGGCCCGGCGCTGCGGGTGCCCGCGCCGCGGCCGGACGAGGTGCCCGGTCTCGGGAGGGCCGGGGACGTCGTCGTCACCCGGCCGCTGGGGGCGCCCGCCGCGTACCACCTCGTCGTCGACGGGGGTCTCGCGCCCGTCCCGGTGACCCTCGCCGACGCCGTGCTGTCGCGCAGCGGGCAGGGCCGCCCCACGACCCTGCCGCAGGGCCGGGTGGCGACCGCCCCGGTGGCGACGGTGCCCGGAGCCGGCGCGTGGCCGGCGGCCCGGCTCGCCGGCACGGGGTCCGCACCGGTGCTCTGCCGGACCTGGCGGGACGGCCGCGGCGGCGTCGTCGCCGGCGAGCGGCCGCCCGTCGCGGCCGGCTCCGTCGCGGTGACGCCGGCCGGTGCGGACGGGCCGGGACCCGCGCTGGACGGGATCGTCCTGCCGCCGTCCGGGCCCGGCCCGCTGCGCGCGAGGTCCCCCGGCGCCGCGGGGGACGCCGGCGGGACGCGCTGGCTGCTCGCCGCGTCCGGTGCGGTGTTCGGTGTCGCCGACGACCCGACGGCCGCGGCGCTCGGGATCACGGTGTCCGGGAACGCTCCCGCCGACATCGTGCGGCTGCTGCCGCGCGGCGGTGTGCTGGACGTCGCAGCGGCCCGGGGTGCCGCCGACGTCCCGGGCTGACGGTCCCGTCCCGGCCGGTGGGAGGCAGTCCTCGTCAGGAGGACAGGAATCGGCGGGCACCGCCCGTGCGCCGCCGCAGACCGGCCAGGACGGCGGCGAGCGCTCCGCCCGCGGCGGCGACGGCGCCGATCCCGGCGACCGCCGGGAGGTCCGGCGGGCGGGGCGTCGGGGCGGGCAGCGGCGCGGTCGCGCCCTGCGGCGTGCCGGGGCCGCCCGCCGTCCCGCCGGCGGTGGGACCGCCCGGACCCGGGACCAGCAGGAGCGGCTCGGCGCTCAGCGCGGCGGACGGGTCCAGCACGCCGTCGCCGACCCGGTCGTCGCGCCCCGCGCCCGGACGGCGTGCGGTCGCCCGCAGCCGGTCGGCCACCTGACCGGCGGTCAGCATCGGGAAACGTTCGCGGACCAGCGCAGCGGTACCCGCCACCAGCGGGGCCGCGTACGACGTCCCGCTGACGACGGCGCCCTCCGGGCCCGCCGGCGCCGGCAGGCCGACGCCCGGGGCGGCCACGTCGACCCAGGGGCCCGCGACGGAGAACGGGGCCGGGCGGTCGTCGCCGTCGACGGCGCCGACGGCCAGCACGGCGTCGTAGAGCGCGGGCAGCGGCCGGAGCCCCGGGTCCCCGGTGCAGGTCCCGGCCGGGTCGAGGTTCCCGGCCGCCGCGACGACCAGGACGTCGGCGCGGCGCGCCGCGGCGACGGCCGTGCGGAGCGGCGCGGCGACGTCGTCGAGCCGGTCGGCGGGGACACAGACGACCTCCGACACGTTGATCACCGAGGCGCCGAGCGCCACGGCCCGGTCGACGGCGGCGGCCAGGGTCCGGATCTCGCCGGCGGGCCGCTCGGTCCCGTCGTCGTCGCGCACCGCGAACCGGGCCGACGACTGTCGCAGCGACACGAGCCCCGCGCCCGGCGCCATCCCGGCGCCGATGCCGGTGCCGTCGGCGGCGCCGGCGAGCAGGAGTGCGACGTCGGTGCCGTGGCCGTCGCAGTCGTCGAGCCCGTCGCCGCCGGCGAGGTAGTCCCCGCCGCCGCGCAGCCGACCGGCCAGGCGCGGCACGGCGGCGACCCCGGTGTCGATCACCGCGACGATCTGCCCGGCCCCGGTGGCCAGCCCGTCCGGGGGCCGGGGGACAGCGCCGGGGGCGGCGTCGGGCCCGCCGGTGCCGGGTGGGGTGCACGCGCGGGTCCGGCGGAGGCCGTCGGCCGGGCCGGGTGGCGGGCCGGGCTCGCCCACCGCGGCTCGGGTGGCGCCCGCGACGGCGGGGACCGGGCCGGTCGGCGCCGCGGCGAGGTCCGCCGCCGGCACCGCGGCCAGCGCGACCGCCGCCACCCCCGCGACGACGACCCCCGCCGCGCGTGCCCGGGTCACAGCCCGCGGACCAGGCCGAACAGGCCCATGGCGGCGAGCGCGGCCGGGATCGCGGCGGCGGTGAGCACCAGCTCGGTGACGTCGAGGGCGCGCCGGGCCGGTGGCGACGGTGCCGCTCGCGCCGCGACGGCCCCCGCACCGACGGCGAGCAGTAGCCCGGCCGCCACCACGATCCGCCCCGGCGGCCCGAGCGCCGCGGCGGCCGGGACGGCGGCGACCGCGACGGCGACCACCGCCGTGCCCGCCAGGAACCGGGCCGGGACCGGCTCGACGAGCGCACGGGCCCGCAGGAGCAGGACCGCCGCCGTGACCGTCAGCAGCAGCGACCCGGTCCAGCCGCCGAGCGCCGCCGCGGTCGCCGCCCCGCCCGCGGCCGGCAGCGCGGTCCCGGCGAGGGCGCCGGAGTGCAGCCCGCGGGCGAGCCGGGCCCGGGCGGCCGGCGCGTCGCCAGGGAGGACCTGCTCGGCGTCGGGGAGCCCGCCGGAATCGGCCGGGACCACCGGGGCGGGTACCCCCGCGAGGCGCAGTGCGAGCCGCGGGAGGAGCGGTCCGGCGGCCAGCGCGGGCGCGGCGAGCCCGGCGGCGACCGCGGACGCCGGGACGTCGAGCGACAGGCCCACCAGCGCGGCCGCCGCGGTGGCGGTGGCAGCCAGCGCCACCGCCAGCAGCACGGGGGACACCGGGCGCCGGACCGCCTGCCCGGCCGCCGCGGCGAGGCCCGCACCCGCCGCGGCCAGCAGGACCGCGCCCGCCCCGGCGGGTGCCGGCAGTGCGAGCAGACCCGCGGCCGCCGCGGCCGGGACCGCGCACAGCGCGGCGCCGGTCGCGACCCGGTCGCCGTCGCCGTCCCCGGGGTCGCCGCCGCGGCGTGCCACGGCCAGGGCGGCGACGGCGCCGGTGGCCGCGGTCGCCGCCGCGGCCCAGCGCCACGGCCCGTCCACGGTGGACAGCACCGCGCAGGCGGCCGCGGTGCCGATGACCGCCGCGGCGGGACCCGCCCACGGGGCCGGCGCCGACCCGGCGGCGGCCTCGCGGACCGCGTCCGCGACGGTCTCGGCGGCGTCGTCGAGGACCGGGGGAGCCGGCGCGGGCCGGGCCGGGCCGAGGTGGAGCAGCTCGCCGTCGTGCACCCGGAGCTCGCCGAGGGTCGCGTCCGGCGGCAGCGGGCCCCCGCCGGGACCGGTGAACCGCCAGGCCTCCGGGACGGCCGGCCGGGCGCCCGGGAGGCCCAGCTCACGGACCATCGGGACCAGCTCGGCCACCGGGACGTCCGCGGGCAGTGCCAGGTCCGCCGACCCGCGCGGGGTGAGCACGGTGACCCGCACCCAGCGGCCCGGCGACGTTCCGGTGGGGCCGGTCGGCGTGGGCAGGACGGCGGTCACGGGCGGCTCCGGACTTCGCGGGAACGGCCCCGGTGGGCCCGGGGCGGCTGCGAGTATTCGCCGGTCCCGGCGGCCGCCGTGGGCGTTCGGGAGAACTCGGCGAGCGCGGAGGTCCGCGGTGGCGGGAACGGTCGGCCTGCGACGGCCACGGCGGTCGGTGCCCGAGCTGCCCGGCGGGGAGCTGGTGCTGGAGCCGCCGCCGGAGCCGGAGCGGCCCGTCCCCGGCGGCGTGGCGCAACGCCTGCTCCCGCTGGTGATGATCGCCGGGGCCCTGCTGTTCGTCGTGCTGAACCCCCGCGAGTCGGGCAGCTGGCTGTTCGGCGGGATGTTCGTGCTGTCGGCGGCCGGGATGCTCGTCTCCGGGGGCGGGCGCGGTGCCGGTGCCCGCACCGCCACGATGGACGAGGACCGCCGCGACTACCTGCGCTACCTCGACGTCCTCGGCGCCCGGGTCCGCGGGATCGCGGCCGAGCAGCGGTGCGCACTGGAGACCGTGCACCCGGAGCCGGGCGCGTGGCCGGACGTGCTCGCCGCCGGGCGGCTCTGGGAGCGCCGCCCCGGCGACGACGACTTCGGGCGGCTCCGCGCGGGCCGCGGCACCCAGCGGCTCGCGACCCGGCTCACCGCCCCGCACACCGGACCGCTGGAGACCCTGGAACCGCTGTCCGCGCTGGCCCTGCGCCGTTTCCTGCGCCGCCACTCGACCGTGCCCGGCCTGCCGGTCGCGGTCGACGTCCGGGTCGCGGCGACCGTCTGGCTCGAACCGCTCGACGACGCCGGCCCGGCCACCCCCGCGCTCGACCTGGCCCGCGCGCTCGTCGCCCAGTTCGTGCTCTGGCACGGCCCGGACGACGCCCGGCTCGCCGTCGTCGCCCCCGGCGCCGCCGCTGCCCGCTGGGACTGGGCGAAGTGGCTCCCGCACGTCGAGCACCCCCGGCACCACGACGCCGTCGGGCCGGTCCGGATGATCACCGACGACCCGGACCGGGTGCGGCGCTGGTGGGTCGACGAGCCGTCGTCGGCGCAGCAACACCTGCTCGTGGTGCTCGACGGTGCGGCGGACACCCCCGGCGCGTGGGCCGGGCTGCCCGGGGTGACGGTGCTGCGGCTCGGCCCGGCCGGGCGGCGCAGGCCGGCCCCGTCGGTGCTGCGCCTCGCCGCGGGCACCGGCCCGGACGGGACGAGGACCCTGCGTCGTGGCGGGCCGGACGGCACGACCGTCGGCCGCCCCGACGGCGTCACCGTCGCGGAGGCGCGGGCGCTCGCCCGGCGGCTCGCGCGCTACCGGCCCGCCGGGGCTCCCGGCACCGTCGCCGGACCCGGGACCGACGGCCCGGTCGCCGGCCTGCCGTCGCTGCCCGGGCCGGACGTCGACGCGGCCGCGGTGGCCGCGCTGCGCCGCCGGCGCGGCCCGGCGGAGCGGCTGCGGGTGCCGATCGGCACCGACGACGCCGGCCGCCCCGTGCTGCTCGACGTGAAGGAGTCCGCGCAGGGTGGGGCCGGTCCGCACGGTCTGTGCATCGGCGCGACCGGATCGGGCAAGTCGGAGCTGTTGCGCACCCTGGTGCTGGGACTGGTCGCCGCGCACCCCGCCGACGAGCTGAACCTCGTCCTCGTCGACTTCAAGGGCGGTGCGACGTTCCTCGGGCTGGCCGGTCTCCCGCACGTCTCCGCGGTGATCACGAACCTGGCGGAGGAGCTGGCGCTGGTCGAC
Source organism: Pseudonocardia sp. EC080619-01 (assembly GCF_001420995.1). Taxonomy (NCBI): domain Bacteria; kingdom Bacillati; phylum Actinomycetota; class Actinomycetes; order Pseudonocardiales; family Pseudonocardiaceae; genus Pseudonocardia; species Pseudonocardia sp. EC080619-01. The sequence goes on from NZ_CP012184.1 coordinate 3,711,398, forward strand.
CGGATGGCCGACGCGCTCGCCGGGGAGATCACCCGCCGGCAGGAGCTGCTGCGGGCCGCCGGGAACCTGGCCTCGCAGGCCGAGCACACGGCCGCGCGCGAGGCCGCCGCGCGGCGCGGGGAGCCCGTGCCGGAACCGCTGCCGTCGCTGCTCGTGGTGGTCGACGAGTTCTCCGAGCTGCTGGCCCAGCGCCCCGAGATGATCGACCTGATGGTCACGGTCGGCCGGCTGGGCCGGTCGCTGGGCATCCACCTGCTGCTGGCGTCGCAGCGGCTGGAGGAGGGACGGCTGCGCGGGCTCGAGTCGCACCTGTCGTACCGGATCGCGCTCCGCACGTTCTCCGCCGCCGAGTCGCGGGCCGTGCTCGGCGTGCCGGACGCGCACCTGCTGCCGCCGACGCCCGGTGCGGCCTACCTGTCCGCGGGTACCGACGAGCTGGTGCGGTTCCGGGCCGCCTACGTCTCGGCGCCCGGACCGGACCTCCCGGCCCGGCGGCACGGTCCGGCCGCGCGTCGCGTGCTGCCGTTCCTCGCCGGACGGGTGTCGCCGCCCGCCGCCCCGGACCGTCCGCGCCCGGCGCCACCGGTGGACCGGTTCCCGACCGTGCTGGAGCGGGTCGTGGCCGCCGTGTCGGGGCCCGGGCCGCGCGCGCACCGGGTGTGGCTGCCGCCCCTCGACGAGCCGCCGCCGCTGTCCACGGTGCTCGGCGAGCCGGCGGTCCGGTCCGGCCGCGGCCTGCAGGCGCCCGGCCCCACCGGACGGCTGGTCGCACCGATCGGGCTGGTCGACCGGCCCTACCTGCAACGACGCGACCCCCTGGTGGTGGACCTGTCCGGGGCGGCGGGGCACCTCGCCGTCGTCGGCGGTCCGCGGTCGGGCAAGTCGACGGCGCTGCGCACGCTGGTCGTCGCGCTCGCCCTGACCCACACCCGGTACGAGCTGGGTGTACACGTCCTCGACCTCGGCGGCGGCACGCTCGGCCCGCTCGGCGGGCTGCCGCACGTCGGGACGGTCGCCGACCGCCGTCGTACGGACCTGGTGCGGCGGGTCGTGGCGGAGGTCGTCGCGACCGTCGAGCACCGGGAGCGGCTCTTCGGCACGCACGGCATCGCCGGGGTGGAGGACTTCCGCACCCGGCGTGCGGCGGGCGAGCTCACCGACGAGTCCTGCACGGACCTGCTGCTCGTCGTCGACGGCTACCCCGCGCTGCGGTCCGCGGGCGACGACCTCGACGAGCGGCTCACCGCGCTCGCGGCGCGCGGGCTCGCGTACGGCGTGCACGTGGCGGTGTCCGCGGGGCGCTGGGCCGACTTCCGGCCGGTGCTCAAGGACCAGCTCGGCAGCCGCCTCGAGCTGCGTCTCGGTGACCCGTCGGACTCCGAGACCGACCGCCGGCGGGCCGCCGCGGTGCCGTCGCGGCCCGGGCACGGGCTCGCCCCCGACGGCGCGGCGGCCGTGGTCGCCGCCCCGGTGACGGTCACCGGCGCCGACCCCGCACCGCCGGTCGCGGCCGCATGGCCCGGCGCCGGTCTGCCCGCGGTGCGGCTGCTGCCCGAGCGGATCACCGTCGAGGAGCTCCCGCCCGGGCCCGGGCGCGGTCCGGCCCTCGGCGTCGACGAGGACCGGCTGAGCACCGTCGAACTCGACCCGGACGAGCCGCACCTGCTCTGCTTCGCAGATTCCGGCGGCGGCAAGACGAACCTGCTCCGGCTGATCGCCCGCGGCATCGCGGCGCGCCGGACGCCCGAGGAGGCCCGGATCGTCGTCGTCGACCACCGGCGGACGCTGCTCGGTGCGGTCCCGCCGTCGCACCTGCTGGCACACGCCGCGACCGCGGGGGCGACCGCGGAGGCCTGCGCCGACGTCGCCGGGTCGCTGGGGCGGCGGCTGCCCGGCGCCGGCGTCACCCCGGCCCAGCTGCGGGAACGCTCCTGGTGGAGCGGGCCGGACGTCTGGGTGCTGGTCGACGACTACGACCTCGTCGTCCCGGCGGCCGGCAGCTCCGGCGGGCACCCGCTGCTGCCGCTGGCCGAGTACCTGCCGCAGGCCCGCGACGTCGGGCTGCACGTCGTCGTCGCCCGGCGGACCGGGGGCGCGAGCCGCGCGCTGTTCGATCCGGTGCTGGGGCGGCTGCGCGAGCTCGGCGCGCCCGGCCTGGTCGGCGCCGGCAGCCCGGACGAGGGGGCGTTGCTGGAGAAGGTGAAGCCGGGCCCGATGCCGCCGGGGCGGGCGGTGCTGGTCGACCGCGGACACGGCGCGCGCCGGGTGCAGCTGGCCTGGACCGAGCCGGAGTGACGACCGTGCCGGGGTTCGCCGTGGCGGTCCACACCCGGCCGTCCGGGGTGCTGCTCGCGGCCGCGGACGAGGGCGGGATCCGGCTGCTCGCCGCGGCCCCGGCGGGGACACCCCCGGCCGACGCGGTCACGGACTTCTTCGGCGACGACCCGCCCGCCGTCGTGATCCGGGTCGGGACGACGCCGGGTGGCCCGTTCCCCGGGACGCCGCGGGTGCTGCCGGTACCGGTGGCGGTCGCGGTGCTGGCGGTCGGGCCGGTGCCCGCGGCCGGGCCGGTGCTCGTCGTGCACGCCGGTCCGGACGGGACGGACGCGGTCGTGGTCGACGGCGGGACGGTCGTGCCGTCCGGCACCGCCCCGCGCGGTGTCCCGGTGGAGATCGTCCTGGCGGGGGAGCGGGTGCTCGACGACCCCGGCTGGCCGGCCGCGACCGCCCGGACGGCGGCGTGCCCGGTGCGGGTGGCGGGCCCGGCGGGGCCCGGCGACCCGGCGGACGTGCCCGGCGCCGGGCCGGACACCGCGGCGGTGCTCGGCGCGGCGGTGCTCGGGGCGGGGGCCTTGGTGGCGGGACATCGGGGCGCGGGAAACCGGGGCGCGGGACATCCGGCCGCGGGGCCGTCGTTCGCCGGGGCCGTGGAGCCGGACGGGGAACCCGGGCCGGACGGGGAGCCCGGGCCGGACGGGGAGCCCGGGCCGGACGGGGAGCCCGGGCCGGACGGGGAGCCCGGGCCGGGCGAGGACCACGACCCGGGCGAGGACCACGACCCGGGCCGCGCCCGGCTCGTCCTCCCGGTGCTCACCGTGCTCGGGACGGCGCTCGTCGTCGCGGGCCTGCTCGCCGGCGGTCGCGGCCCGGTGGGGGCGGAGGGGCCCGCCGGGCCGGTGGCAGGGGCAGCGGTCGTCGTCCAGTACGGCTACGCGGCGGCGCTGCCCGCCGGGTGGGAGCACACCGGCGGGGACCCGGCCCGCCGGCGCGTGCTGCTCACCCCGGCCGGACGGCCGGACGGCGCCGATCTCGTCGTCGTCGAACGCAGCCCGCTCGGCTACGACGCCGGCCGCGAACCGGACCGGGTGCGCCGTGAGCTCGCCGGCCTGCTCGGCGGCCGGGCCGGGACCGGACCGCCCGGTCCGCGCACCGTCGGCGGCCGGGCGGTGCTCGGCTGGACCCAGCACCCCGGCGACGGCACCGTCGTCGACTGGCACGCGGTGTTCGAGGGCGGTGAGCAGCTCGTCGTGGGCTGCCGTCGTCCGGCGGGCGCGGTGGTCACCCCGGCCTGCGCCGAGGTCGTCGGCTCGGTGCGGACGGTGCGCTGAGGCGTTCCCGGTCGCGAACGGCGGGTCCCGAACGGCCGTGGCCGCGTCCCCGCCCTGCGACGGTGCCCCGGCCGGGGACGGGTGTCCCCGGCCCCGGACGGCCCGGCCGCCCGGGGCGGACACGGGACGGGGTGAGGCGCATGGCCGAGGGGTTCGGCACGACGACGGAGGAGATGGCCCGGGCGGCGGGCCGGGTGCGGGAGGTGAGCACCGCGGTGGACGGCGAGCTGGGTGGGCTGCGCTCGCGGCTGGAGGCGACCCGCGGCCGGTGGGCGGGCGCCGCGGCCACCGCCTTCACCGCGCTGATGGCCGAGTGGGACACCGAGGCGACGCGGCTCAACGCCGCGCTCGCCGACATCGCCGACCAGCTCGGTGGCACGGCCACGGCCTACCGGCGGATCGAGGACGAGAACGCCCGGAACGTCTCGGCCATCACGTCGGCGCTGGGCTGAGGGGCGGGCATGGGAGGCGAGATCAAGGTCACGTTCGCCGCGATCGAGCAGGCCGCGGCCGACATCGACGGGGCGCGGGCGCGCATCCTCGGACAGCTCGACGACCTCCGCGGGTACCTGGCGCCGGTCGTGTCGGGCTGGACGGGCGACGCGGCCACCCGCTACGACGAGGCACAGTGGCGCTGGGACGGCTCCGCGGCCGACCTGACCGGCACCCTGCAGAAGATCAAGGTGCTGGTCCTGGACGCAGGGGCGGGCTACCGGGCCGTCGAGGCGGACAACGCGAAGCGGTTCACGGCCTGACCGCCCGGGAGCGGACCGGAGCGACCCCCCGCGTCCGCTCCCGGGAGCGCCGGGTACTCTTGACTCTCGTTGTGCAGCGGTGGAGACCCGCGGGCGCTGTCCGTCGTCCCTCGAGCAGGTTCGTGAGGGCAGCCGAGTCCGGCGGGCGTGCGTCCCTCCGGCGTCCACCAGCGGCACGCTGAGGAACCAGTGACACACCAGTGTGGACCGGTGGCCGCGCGGATGCCCCGCCGGTACCGCCCACCGAAGCCGAGAACGACGACGAGGTAGATCCGTGCCCACGTACAGCCCGAAGCCCGGCGACATCAACCACGCCTGGCACGTGATCGACGCCGACGACGTGCGCCTCGGTCGGCTCGCCACCCACGCCGCCACGCTGCTGCGTGGCAAGCACAAGCCGACCTACGCGCCGCACGTCGACAACGGCGACTTCGTGGTGATCGTGAACGCCGAGAAGATCTCGGTGTCCGGCAACAAGCGCACCGACAAGTTCGTGTACCGGCACTCCGGCTTCCCGGGTGGCCTCAGCCAGCGGTCGGTCGGCGAGATGATCGACAGCCACCCGGACCGCCTGGTCGAGAAGGCCATCAAGGGCATGCTGCCGAAGAACCGTCTCGGCCGTGCGATGGCCAAGAAGCTGAAGGTCTACGCCGGCCCGTCGCACCCGCACGAGGCCCAGAAGCCGCAGCCGTTCGAGATCAAGCAGGTCAGCCAGTGACCACCCCGAGCAACGAAGAGGGACAGCCCGTGACCAGCCCCGAGAACGGACCCGACGAGGTCGTCGAGACGGTCGAGACCGAGGGTGCCGCCGCCGAGGCGACCGACACCGAGCTGACCGAGACCGTCGGCGAGGCCGTCGCGGACGTCGACTACTCGATCGACGACTCCTCCGAGTTCGACGCCGATACGTTCGCCGTCGAGGCGCCCGTCCTGGGTGACCGTCCGGTGCAGACCGTCGGCCGCCGCAAGGAGGCCGTCGTCCGCGTGCGTCTGCTGCCCGGCAGCGGCCAGTTCACGCTGAACGGCAAGCCGCTCGAGACGTACTTCCCGAACAAGCTGCACCAGCAGGTCGTCAAGGACCCGCTGACCACGGTCGAGAAGACCGAGCGGTTCGACATCTTCGCGAACCTGCGCGGTGGCGGCACCGCGGGTCAGGCCGGCGCCCTGCGCCTGGCCATCGCCCGTGCGCTCGCCGAGCTCGACGCCGAGGACCGTCCGGCCCTGAAGAAGGCCGGCTTCCTCACCCGGGACGCCCGCGCCGTCGAGCGCAAGAAGTACGGCCTCAAGAAGGCCCGCAAGGCGCCCCAGTACTCCAAGCGCTGAATCGCAGCCGGATGCGTCGCCTCTTCGGAACCGACGGCGTCCGGGGCCTGGCCAACGGCGAACTCCTCACACCGGAGTTCGCCGTTGGTGTCTGTGCCTCGGCTGCGCGCACCCTGTCGAACGGCTCCGGCCGACGGCCCGTCGCGGTCGTCGGGCGGGACCCGCGTGCCAGCGGCGAGATGCTGGAGTCCGCGGTCGTCGCCGGCCTCACCTCGGCCGGTGCGGACGCGATCCGGGTCGGGATCCTGCCCACGCCCGGTGTCGCGCACCTGGTCGCCGAGACCGGTGCCGACCTCGGCGTGATGATCTCCGCCTCGCACAACCCGATGCCCGACAACGGCATCAAGCTCTTCGCCGCCGGCGGGCACAAGCTCCCCGACGACGTCGAGGCCGAGATCGAGCGCGGGCTCGACCGCCCGGCGGACGGCCGCCCCACCGGGGACGGCATCGGCCGCGTCTGGGACGCGCCGGACGCCACCGGCGTCTACGTCGCGCACCTGCTCGAGGCCGCCCCGGGCTCGCTGAACGGCGTCCGCGTGATCGTCGACTGCGCGCACGGCGCGGCGTCGGTCGCGGCGCCGGAGGCCTACCGGCAGGCCGGTGCCGATGTCATCGCCCTGCACGCCGAGCCGGACGGCCTCAACATCAACGACGGCGTCGGGTCGACCCACCTGGAGCCGTTGCGCGCGGCCGTCCGGGAGCAGGGCGCCGACCTGGGCATCGCGCACGACGGCGACGCCGACCGCTGCCTCGCCGTCGACGCGGCCGGGAACGTCGTCGACGGTGACCAGATCATGGCGGTGCTCGCGCTCGCGATGCGCGACGCGGGCGAGCTGGCCCACGACACGCTCGTCGCGACCGTGATGAGCAACCTCGGTCTGCACCTCGCCATGCGCGACGCCGGGATCACCCTGGACACCACCAAGGTCGGTGACCGGTACGTGCTCGAGCGGCTTCGCGAGGGTGGGTTCACCCTCGGCGGCGAGCAGTCCGGGCACGTCGTGCTCCCGGGGCACGCCACCACCGGCGACGGCCTGCTGACCGCGCTACGGCTCATGTCGCGGATGGCGTCGACGGGCTCCTCGCTCGCCGAGCTGGCCGCGGTCGTCACGCCGCTGCCGCAGGTGCTGCGCAACGTCGCGGTCGGGGACAGGGACACCGTGGCCGCGTCCGCGCAGGTCGCAGAGGCGGTGGCGACGGCGAGCGCCGAGCTCGGGGAGACCGGGCGGGTGCTGCTGCGCCCGTCGGGCACCGAGCAGCTGGTGCGGGTCATGGTGGAGGCTCCGACGGCGGCGGAGGCCGATGCCGTCGCGGGCCGGCTGGCCGAGGTGGTCGCGGCCGCGAGCTGACCGACGCCACAGGGTTCCGGACGGGGCCGTCACCCACGGGGTGGCGGCCCCGTCCGCGTTCCCGCCCACCCGTCGTTCACCGGTGCGATCGTCCCCCGCGGAACGGCGGTGCGACGGACCTGTCGAGGGCACCCTGGGGCGATGCGACCGGACATGCAGCGGGATCCCGACGCCCTGGACCGTGCCGCGGCCCGGATCCGCGAGACGGCTGCGGACCTCCGGAGCGCGGTGGCGGGCCGGTCCCTGGGTGACCACGGGACCGACGCGCACCGGATCGCCGACGAGCTCGACAGCCTGGCCACGACGGCCACCCACGCCGCCACCACAACCCGCCACGCCGACACCGCCGCAGCCGCCCGGCTCCGGGCTGGCGTCGAGGTGCACGGTGCGGCCCCGGGGAGGGCAGGATCGTGCGTCCCGATCCGGCCGTGACCGGGGTCGACGACCAGGCGGCGGCGCTGCGGCGGCTCGTGGAGCGCCTGGACGGCACCGCGGACGTCCTGGCGGGGGTGCGGGCCGCCGTCGCGTGGGACGACGACGCCGGGCGCGAGTGGACCGCCCGCCTCGACCTGGTGCAGCGGGCCGCCCGGCGCCTCGCCGACGACGTCGCGGCCGAGGCCGCCGAGCAGGACCGTGCGGAGGCAGGGGCCGCCGGGTCCGCGCCCGCGGTGCCCGGGATCCGGCTGCCCGGCACCGCCGGGATCCGCACGACCGACCGTCGCGGCGTGGTCGCGCCGATGCTCCCACCGATGGACGGCCGGTGAGGGTCAGCTCCCGATGCCGAGGAGCCCGTGGGTCTCGCCGGAGTCCTGCTCGGCCTCGGGGTCCGGCGGCTCCACGATCGGCGCCCCGGGGACGTCGCCCGACGTCAGCGCGGACACCCGCTTCTCGCCCAGCAGCTCCTGCATGAGGAACGCCGTCACCAGCGCCCGGGTGATCTTGCGGGTGCGGTGCTGCGGCCGGTTCTGCAACAGGTAGCTCGACCAGTGCCTGCCCTCGCAGAAGCCGAGGTGCCCGGCCTTCTCGATGCTGCGGAGCGTCACGTCGGCGCCGGCCTCGCGCTGGGCGGCGGCAATCCGCTCGGCGTGCCCCGCGGCCGGTGCCAGCGAGTCGACCTCGGCGGCGAGGTGCAGGGTGGGGGCACCCACCCGGGCCGCCGCCTCGATCGCGGACGGCTGGATCTCCGACGGCGCCAGGGTGACGAGTGCGCCGAGCCGCTCCCGCCGGGCAGCGGTGAGGATCGCGGCACCGCCGCCGGTGCCGTGCCCGATCAGTGCGGTGCGGCGGGCGTCGACGCTGATCCGGCCGTCGCCCAGCCGGACGCCGGCGCAGACGTCGAGCACCGTGTCGAGGTCCGAGGAGAACCGGGAGAGGCTCGGGACCGGCCCGCGCTGCGTGTTCGGGGCGGCGGCGACGATCCCCCAGGTCGCGAGGTGGCGGAGCAGCTCGTGGTAGCGGCGGACCGGCTGCAGCCACGCGTGCCCGAGGACGACCGCGGGCAGCTGGTAGCCCTCGGCCGGGGTGTAGACGATCCCCGGCAGCCCGATCAGGCCGAGGTCACCGAACCGGACCCGGTTCGGGCCCGGCCGGGAGAGCACGCCGAGTGCGTCCTTGGCACCCTTCATCGACGGGGGGCGGGTCACGCTGCTCCGGGCCACGGACGGCACCGTACCGGGGCAGGTCACCCGGCGCCCGGCTCGCGCCCGGTCCTCGGCGTGGCGCCCGTCCCACCCTGCGGCGGAAGATCGCGGATCGGGCGCGGATACCCTCACCGGCATGTGTGGCATCGTCGGTTACGTCGGTCATCAAGGCGCACTCGACGTCGTTCTCGGTGGTCTGCGACGTCTGGAGTACCGGGGGTACGACTCCGCCGGTGTCGCCCTCCCGGTCGACGGAGGGTTGCTGGTCGAGCGCAAGGCCGGGGCGCTGGCGAACCTGGAGGCCCTGCTCGACGAGGTCGGCCGGGAGCGGTTCGCGGGGACGGCCGGGATCGGGCACACCCGCTGGGCGACCCACGGCCCGCCGAACGACCGGAACGCGCACCCGCACCGGAGCAGCGACGGCAAGGTCGCGGTCGTCCACAACGGGATCATCGAGAACTTCATGGAGCTGCGTGCCGAGCTGGAGGCGCGCGGGATCTGGGCCGAGTCCGACACCGACACCGAGACCGCGGCGCACCTCGTCGCGCTCGCGTACGCCGGTGAGCTGGCCGGGGTGGAGGACGCGCGCGGTGACCTGCCCGCGTCCGTCCGCGCCGTCGCCCGGCTGCTGGAGGGTGCGTTCACCCTGGTCGTGACGCACGCCGACGAGCCGGACCGGATCGTCGCCGCCCGGCGGAACTCGCCGCTGGTGCTCGGCATCGGTGAGGGCGAGACCTTCCTCGCCTCCGACGTCGCCGCCTTCATCGAGTTCACCCGCTCGGCCGTCGAGCTGGGGCAGGACCAGGTCGTCACGATCACCCGGGACGGCTACGACGTCACCGACTTCGCCGGTGCGCCCGTCGCCGCCAACCCGTTCGAGGTGACGTGGGATCTCGCGGCCGCGGAGAAGGGCGGCCACGACTACTTCATGCTCAAGGAGATCGAGGAGCAGCCCACCGCGATCGCGAACACGCTGCGCGGGCACCTCGTCGACGGCCGGATCGTGCTCGACGAGCAGCGCCTCACCGACCAGGACCTGCGGGACGTCGACAAGGTCTTCGTCATCGCCTGCGGCACCGCGTACCACTCCGGGCTGCTGGCGAAGTACGCGATCGAGCACTGGACGCGGCTGCCCGTCGAGATCGAGCTCGCCTCCGAGTTCCGCTACCGGGACCCGGTCCTGGACCGCTCGACGCTGGTCGTCGCGATCTCCCAGTCCGGCGAGACCGCCGACACCCTCGAGGCGCTGCGGCACGCCAAGGACCAGAAGGCCCGGGTGCTCGCGATCTGCAACACCAACGGTGCGCAGATCCCCCGCGAGTCCGACGCGGTGATCTACACCCACGCCGGCCCCGAGATCGGCGTCGCGGCCACCAAGACCTTCACCGCGCAGGTCGCGGCGAACTACCTGGTCGGCCTGGCGCTGGCGCAGGCGCGCGGGACGAAGTACCCGGACGAGGTCGTCCGCGAGTTCGAGCAGCTGGAGGCGATCCCGGAGGCGGTCGCCGAGGTGCTGGAGTCGCTCGGGGAGGCGCGTGCGCTGGGGCAGGAGCTGGCGCCGTCGAAGGCGGTGCTGTTCCTCGGGCGCCACGTCGGCTTCCCGGTGGCGCTGGAGGGTGCGCTCAAGCTCAAGGAGCTCGCCTACATGCACGCCGAGGCGTTCGCGGCCGGCGAGCTCAAGCACGGCCCGATCGCGCTGATCGAGGACGGCCTGCCGGTCGTCGTCGTGATGCCGTCGCCGAAGGGCCGCGCGGTGCTGCACTCGAAGCTGCTCTCCAACATCCAGGAGATCAAGGCGCGCGGCGCCCGGACGGTCGTGATCGCCGAGACCGGCGACGAGACGGTCCGCCCGTTCGCCGACCACCTCTTCGAGCTGCCCGCGGTGCCGACGCTGCTGCAGCCGCTCGTCGCGACGATCCCGCTGCAGGTCATCGCGGCCGAGATCGCCCGCGCCCGCGGCTACGACGTCGACAAGCCCCGCAACCTCGCGAAGTCCGTCACCGTGGAGTGAGCCCCGGTCCCCGCTCACGGGTTCCGGCGACGCTCACGCGATGGCGTGAGCGTCCGCGGATCCGGTGAGCGGACCGGGACGAGCACTAGCCTGCCGGGCATGCACGGGGTGTACACGGCGGAGCAGATCCGGGCGGCCGAGTCGGCCATGATGCGCACCGTCGCCGACGGCGTGCTCATGCGCCGCGCGGCGGGCGGGCTGGCGGCCCACCTGCGCGGGTTCCTCGGCTCCACCTACGGGCGCCGGGTGGTGCTGCTGGTCGGGGCCGGTGACAACGGCGGCGACGCCCTCTGGGCGGGCGCCGAGCTGCGCCGCCGTGGCGCGCGCGTCACCGCGGTCCTGCTGGCACCGGACCGCGCCCAACCCGGTGGCCTGGCGGCGCTGCGGGCGGCCCGCGGCCGGGTCCTCCCGCTCGGCCCGGGTGCCGGCCCCGGTGGCGTCGCGGACCCGGGAGCGCTCGACGCCGCGCGGGCCGCGGTCGCGGGCGCGGACGTCGTCGTCGACGGGATCGTCGGCATCTCCGGGCGCGGGGCGCTGCGGGACCCGGCGCCCGCACTCGTCGAGGCCGCCGACGACGCCGGGGTGCCGATCGTCGCGTGCGACCTGCCGTCGGGGGTGGACACCGACACCGGCACGACCGACGGGCCGCACGTCCGGGCGGCGCTCACCGTCACCTTCGGCGCCCGCAAACCGGTGCACGCCCTCGCCGCGCCGCTGTGCGGCCCGGTCCGGCTCGTCGACTTCGGGCTCGGGCCGTTCCTGCCTGCCGACCCGCACGCCCGGCTCCTCACCGACGCCGACGCCGGCCTGTTCTGGCCGGTCCCCGGCCCGGACGACGACAAGTACAGCCAGGGCGTCGTCGGGATCGCCGCCGGATCGGCCACCTACCCCGGGGCAGCGGTGCTCGCCGCCGGTGCCGCCGCGCTCGCCACCTCCGGCATGGTGCGGTTCGCCGGATCCGCCGCCGACGAGGTGCGCCGGCACTGGCCGGAGATCGTCGCCACCGGCGACATCACCGACGCGGGCCGCACCCAGGCGTGGGCGGTCGGCCCGGGCATCGGCACCGGGGCACAGGGCCTGGCGGTGCTGGAGTCGGTGCTCGACCGCGAGGTCCCGCTGTGCATCGACGCCGACGGCATCACCCTGCTGGCCCAGCACGCCCACCTGCGCGACCGGATCCTCGGCGAGCCGGTCGTGCTCACCCCGCACGCGGGGGAGTTCGCCCGGATCGCGGGCGACATCGGCCCGGACCGCGTCGCGGCCGCCCGCCGGGCCGCCGCCGACCTGGGGGTGACGGTGCTGCTCAAGGGCAACGCGACCGTCGTCGCCGCACCGGACGGGCGGGCCCTGATCGACCCGGCCGGCGACTCCTGGGCGGCGACCGCGGGGTCCGGGGACGTCCTGACCGGCATGATCGGCGCCTTGCTCGCGGCCGGGCTGGACCCCTGGTGGGCGGCCGGGTGCGCCACGCTCGTGCACGCCCGCGCCGCGACGGCCGCCGCCCGCGAGCACGGCCTGCCCCCGGTCCCGGCACCGGCATCGGCGATGCAGGCCGCGATCCCGGTGGCCCTGCGCGCCGTCCGCGCCGCCGCCGGATCCGGCTGACCCGCCGACCACGCGCCGCCGCGCACCCCGTGCCCGCGCGCCGCACCCGTCGCGTGGGGTGCGCCGGCCCGCTACGGGTTGCGCCGGCCCACCACGGGATGCGTGCGGCGGCCCGCTACGGGGTGCGCCGGGCCGCCACGGGGTGCGGCGGCCGCTACGGGGTGTGTCGGCCCGCCACGGGGTGCGCTGGGCGCAGGTCGGGGTGCGTCGTCCGCGGGGCCGCCGGATCCGGTCGCTTCCGCCGCGCCCGGCGCTGCCGCGCACCCCATGGCCGTGCGCCGCACCCCTTGCGCGGGGTGCCGCGAGCCGCGACAGGGTGCGCCAGACAGGGAAGGGGTGCGCAAGCCGGGGACGGGGTGCCTCGGCGCGGACTCGGTGCGAGGGCGGCGGGGGCGGCCGGGCGGACACCGGCCGACCTGCGCGTCGGCCGGGTTGTTAGCGTCTTCGCGTGCCGAAGATCCTGACCAGCCTCCCCGTCGGCGAGCGCGTCGGCATCGCCTTCTCCGGTGGCCTCGACACCTCGGTCGCGGTCGCCTGGATGCGCGAGAACGGCGCGGTCCCGTACGCCTACACGGCCGACCTGGGACAGCCCGACGAGCCCGACCTCGTCGCGGTCCGCGAGCGGGCGCTCGAGTACGGCGCCGAGTCCGCGCGGGTCGTCGACTGCCGTCGTGCGCTGGTCGACGAGGGCATCGCCGCGATCGCGTGCGGGGCGTTCCACATCCGCGCCGGTGGCATGCCGTACTTCAACACCACGCCGATCGGCCGCGCCGTCACCGGCACGCTGCTGGTGCGCGCGATGGCCGAGGACGGCGTCTCGATCTGGGGCGACGGCTCGACGTTCAAGGGCAACGACATCGAGCGCTTCTACCGCTACGGGCTGCTCGCGAACCCGGCGCTGCGGATCTACAAGCCGTGGCTCGACGAGGTGTTCGTCGACCAGCTCGGCGGCCGCACCGAGATGAGCCACTGGCTGGGCGAGCGGGACCTGCCCTACCGGGCGTCGGCGGAGAAGGCGTACTCGACCGACGCCAACATCTGGGGCGCCACCCACGAGGCCAAGAGGCTCGAGCACCTCGACACCTCGCTGGAGATCGTCGAGCCGATCATGGGCGTGCGGTTCTGGGACCCGGCCGTCGAGGTCGAGACCGAGGACGTCACCGTCGAGTGGGAGGCCGGCCGCCCGGTCGCGATCAACGGCACCCGCTACGACGACCCGGTCGCACTGGTCGACGAGGCCAACCGGATCGGTGGCCGGCACGGCCTCGGCATGACCGACCAGATCGAGAACCGGATCATCGAGGCGAAGAGCCGCGGCATCTACGAGGCCCCGGCCATGGCGCTGCTGTTCGTCACCTACGAGCGGCTGGTCTCCGCGATCCACAACGAGGATTCCCTCGCCGCCTACGAGACCGAGGGGCGCCGGCTGGGCCGGCTGCTCTACGAGGGCCGCTGGCTGGAGCCGCAGTCGCTGATGCTGCGCGAGTCGCTGACCCGCTGGGTCGGCAACGCGATCACCGGCTCGGTGACCGTGCGGCTGCGCCGCGGCAACGACTGGTCGGTGCTCGACACCCGCGGGCCGGCGCTGGCCTACGCCGAGGACCGGCTGTCGATGGAGCGCGTCGAGGACGCCCCCTTCACGCCCGGCGACCGGATCGGCCAGCTCACCCTGCGCAACCTCGACCTGGCCGACTCCCGCGCCAAGCTCGAGCAGTACGCCGCGACCGGGATGCTGGGCGGGTCGTTCCGGACCTTCGTCGGCGACGTCGAGCCGGGCCGGGCGGCGGAGATCACCGCGACGCCCGCCGAGGAGGGTGCCGAGCAGGTCGAGGAGTCCCTCGACCGGGCCGCGATGGAGGCCGGGACCGACTGAGGGACGGGCCCGTCGTTCCGGGATGCGATGATCGGGGCCGTGTTGCCAGCCACCGAACCCGTACCCGGTGCGGGCGCCCCCGCGCCCCCGCCCGGCGGACCCCGGGCCGAGGCCGTGGTCGACCTGGACGCGGTGCGGCACAACGTCGCGTACCTGTCCGGCCTGGCCGCGCGCAGCGGCGCCGCGACGATGGTCGTGGTCAAGGCCGACGGGTACGGCCACGGCGCGGCCGGCGTCGCCCGGGCGGCGCTGTCGTCCGGGGCGGGCCGCCTCGGCGTCGCGACCCTGGACGAGGCCCTCGCGCTGCGCTCCGCCGGGATCGGCGCGCCGCTGCTGTCCTGGCTGCACCTGCCCGACGAGGACTTCGCCGCCGCCGTCGCCGCGGGGGTGGAGCTGTCGGTGTCGTCCCGCGAGCACCTGACCGCGGTGCTGGCCGGTGCCCGCGCGGCCGGGCGGCCGGTCCGGCTGCACCTCAAGGCGGACACCGGGCTGTCCCGCAACGGCTGCCCGCCCGACGAGTGGCCCGGCCTGGTCGACGACGTCGCCGCCGCGGCCGCGGAGGGGACCTGCGAGATCGACGCCGTCTGGTCGCACCTCGCCCGTGCCGACGAGCCCGGCGACCCCAGCATCGACGCGCAGGCCGCGCGGCTGCGGGCCGCCGCCTCGCACGTCCGCGACCGCGGGTTCGCCCCGCTGGTCCACCTCGCGAACTCGGCGGCCCTCATGACCCGCCCCGACCTGCACCTCGACCTGGTGCGCCCGGGGATCGCCGCCTACGGACTGGACCCGATCGCCCAGCCGGCCGACAGCCCGTTGCGCCCGGCGATGACGGTGCGCGGCCGGGTCGCGCTGGTGAAGACCGTCGCCGCCGGCGAGGGCGTCTCCTACGGCCACGAGTGGACCGCGCCCGGTCCGCGGACCCTCGCGCTGGTCCCGCTCGGCTACGCCGACGGCGTCCCGCGGCGGATGAACGACGGCCGCCGGATGCGGGTGCGGATCGGGGATGCGGTCCGCCCGGTCGCCGGGCGGGTGTGCATGGACCAGTTCGTCGTCGACTGCGGTGCACCGGGTGAGCTCGGTGTCGTGGTCGGCGACCGGGTGGAGCTGTTCGGCACCGGCGACGGCGGCGGGCCGACCGCCCGCGAGTGGGCCGACGAGCTGGGCACCATCCACTACGAGATCGTCACCGGCATCAAGGGCCGGGTGCGCCGCACCGTGCTCGGCGGGGGGAACGCATGAGCCGCAGGGGTTGGACGGTCGCCGGGATCGCCGGTGGCCTGGTCGGTGCGGCGGGTGCCGCCGCGGGCGTCGGCGTCGCCTCGCAGCGCCGGAAGATCGCGTCGGCGCGGCGCAGCCTGGCCACCGAGATGGCCGAGCACGGCGGGCAGGAGCCTGCCGGCTGGTCCGGCGAGGAGAGCTCGGTGATGGCCGACGACGGCGTCCGGCTCGCCTGCGAGGAGGTCGGGCCGGCCGACGGCGCCGAGCCGGCGGTCACCGTCGTCCTGGTGCACGGGTTCGCGCTGGACCGGCGGACCTGGCAGGAGCAGCGCGAGTACCTGGCGCTGCTGACGGGGCCGTCGGTCCGGATGGTGCTCTACGACCAGCGCAGCCACGGCCGCTCCGAGCGGGCGCCGCAGGAGAGCTGCACGATCGACCAGCTCGGGCGCGATCTCGACGCGGTGGTCCGCGCGCTCGCCCCGGAGGGGCCGCTGGTGCTGGTCGCGCACTCGATGGGCGGCATGACGGTGATGGCGCTCGCCGAGCAGCACCCGGAGCTGTTCCACGACCGCGTCGCGGGGGTCGCGCTGGTGTCGACCTCGGCCGGGGAGATGGCGTCGTCCGGGCTGCCGGGCACGTTCCTGTCCCGCCGCAACCCGGTGATCCGCACGCTCGGTGGCCTGGCCGCGTGGCAGCCGAACCTGGTCGAGACCGGGCGGCGCGCGCTCGGCGACATCATCTGGGCGATCACCAAGCGGTTCGCCTACGGCGACCGGGCGGTGGACCCGCGGATGGTCGACCTGGTCGACACCATGATCGACTCGAACGCGGTGGGGGCGCTGACCGACTTCGTCGACACCCTCGGCACGCACGACCGGCTGGCCGCGCTGCCCGGGCTGTCCGACGCCGAGGTGCTGGTCCTCGCCGGCGACGCCGACCGGATCATCCCGTACCGGCACTCCGAGGTGATCGCCGAGGCGATCCCGACCGCGCGGCTGGTGCGGCTGCACGGCGTCGGCCACATGCCGATGCTGGAGCAGCCCGACGCCGTCGACGACGAGCTCGGGAACCTGATCGAGCGCAGCCTGGAGCGGTCCCGCGGCGACCGGTTCCGGCTCACCCGCCCGCCGCACCGCTCGATGCGCCCGCGCCGTGCGGCCGCCACCGACGAGCCCGCCGCCGGCGAGACCACGGCGGACGGGGCCACGGCGGACGCGGCCGACGGCCCGGGCCGGACGGCGCCGAGCGGCGCACGGGGCACCGGCCGCCGGCGCGGAGGCGTGCTGCGGGGAACGGGCCGGGGGACCGGACGCGGCACGGGCCGCTCCCGTGGCGGGAAGGCCGGCCCGGGGTCGCGCAAGGACCGGTCGTGATCCCGCCCGCGGGGGCCGGGCCGCTGCGCCGTGAGCTGCCCACCGTCGCCGACACGGAGGCGTTCGGCGAGGAACTCGGCCGCGAGCTCGCCGCGGGGGACCTGCTGCTGCTCGCCGGGCCGCTGGGGGCGGGGAAGACCGCGCTCGTCCGCGGGCTCGCCCGGGGGCTCGGCGTGACCGGCTCCGTCGCGTCGCCGACGTTCGTGATCGCGCGCGAGCACCCCTCGTCGGGCGGCGGGCCGGCGCTGGTGCACGTCGACGCCTACCGGCTCGGCGGCCCCGACGGGAACGTCGACGTCGCCGCCGAGCTCGACGACCTCGATCTCGACACCGAGCTGGGCCGGGCCGTCGTCGCCGTCGAGTGGGGTGTCGGTCTCGCGGAACGCCTCGCCGGTGACGACGAGCGCGGGGCCGTCGAGGTCGTGCTGGAGCGCCGCGACGACGAGACCCGGGTCGCCACGCTGCGCCGCACGGCACGACCGTAGGCTGGTCGACCGTGCTGGTACTGGCCCTGGACACCGCGACGACGGTCGTGACCGCCGGGCTCGTCGCGCTGCCCGCCGACGGCCCTCCCGAGACCCTCGCCGCCCGCGCCCACGACGGGCGCAAGCACGGTGAGCTGCTCGTGCCCGCCGTCCGCGCGCTCTGCGCCGAGGCAGGGCGGGAGCTGTCCGGGATCGGCGCCGTCGTCGTCGGGGCGGGGCCGGGGCCCTTCACCGGGCTGCGCGTCGGGATCGTCTCGGCCGCCGCGCTCGGGCACGCACTCGACGTCCCGGTGCACGGGGTCTGCTCGCACGACGCGCTCGCCCTGACCGCGGCCGGGATCGCCGAGCCGGGCGCCCCGGACCCGCGGACGGGACCGGACAACCTGCTGGTCGTGACCGACGCGCGTCGCCGCGAGGTGTACTGGGCCGCGTACGACCCGGCCGCGCGGCGGCTCACCGGACCGGCCGTCGAGCCACCCGCCGAGCTGGCCGAACGGCTCCCCGGGCTGGCCGTCGGCACCGTCGTCGGCGACCCGTCGTTCGCCGACCGGCTCGGCGTGGAGGTCACCGGGCCGTCCGCGCCGTCGCCGGCGGCACTCGTCGGCGTGGCCGCGGCCGCGCTGCGGGCCGGGCGCACCCCGGTGCCGGTCGAGCCCCTCTACCTGCGCCGCCCCGACGCCGTCGAGCCGACCGGGCGCAAGCGCGTCACCGCATGACCGCCACCGTCACCGTCGGCCCGCTCTACCGGGCGGACGCCGAGCGCTGCGCGGAGCTGGAGGACCTGCTGTTCCCCGGGGACGACCCGTGGAGCGCGCAGGCGTTCCGCGAGGCCGTCACGTCCGGGCAGCTCTACCTCGCCGCCCGGGTGGACGGCCGGCTCGTCGGGTACGCGGGGCTCGCCGTCGTCGCGGGGCCGCCGCAGGCCGAGGCCGAGGTGCACACCATCGGCGTCGACCCGGGCTGGCAGCGGCACGGGATCGGGCGGGCGCTGCTCGCGCGGCTGCTCGAGGCGGCCGACGAGCTCGGCGCGACCGTGTTCCTCGAGGTCCGGACCGACAACGAGCCGGCCCGCACGCTGTACGAGGCCCACGGCTTCGGGATCGTCGGGCTGCGGAAGCGGTACTACCGGCCGTCCGGGGCCGACGCGCACACGATGCGGCGCGACCCGGCGGGCACGGCCGGCACCTGACCGCGACCGCGGTCAGAGCCCGGCCGCCACCGCGTCCAGCCCGGCCCGGGTGGCCTCGGCCAGCAGGTCCAGGTGTTCCGGGGTCGCGGTGAGCGGCGGCGAGAACCCCAGCGCCGACACCATCGGGCGGATCAGCACGCCCCGCTCCCGGGTCGCGCGGAACACCCGCTGGGGCAGGTCCGGCGCACCGGCCAGCCGCTCCGGGTCGAAGCCGAGCCCGCCGAGCACGCCGACGCCGCCGCGGGCGTGGTCGACCAGCGGGTGGTCGGTGAGTCCCTGCAGGCGTTCCAGCAGCTGCGGCTCCAGGGCGTCGGCCCGGGCCAGCAGGCCGTCCCGCTCCAGCAGCGCGATCGTCGCCGACCCGGCCGCGCACGCCGTGGGATGACCCGCGTAGGTCTGGCCGTGCCGGAACACCCGGCCGGGCTCGTCCCAGAACGGGGCGGCGATCCGCTCGGAGGCGACGATCCCGCCCAGTGGCTGGTAGCCGGACGTGACGCCCTTCGCGAAGACCGCGATGTCCGGGCGCACCCCGAACCGCTCGACGCCGAACCAGTCGCCGAGCCTGCCGAACCCGCAGATCACGGCGTCGGCGACGAACAGCACGCCGTGCCGGCGGCAGATCTCGGCGGCCGCCTCCACGTAGCCCTCCGGCGGCGGCAGCACGCCGCCCGCGCCGATCACCGGCTCGCAGAAGAAGGCCGCGACCCGCTCCGGGCCGAGGTCGACGATCGTCTTCTCCAGCCCGGCGGCGTCGTCCCACGGGGTCCGGACGACGTCCGGCACGAAGGGCCCACCGGTCCGGTTCCCCGGGATCCCGGCCAGTGCGGTGCCCAGGCCGTGCGTGCCGTGGTAGCTGTGCTCGCGGTGCAGCAGCACCGTGCGTTCCGGCTCCCCGACGGCCGCGAAGTACTCGCGGGCCAGCTTCGCCGCGGTCTCGATGGAGTCGCCGCCGCCACTGGTGAAGAACACCTTGCCGCCGTCGAGCGGGGCGCGGGCGGCGATCTCGTCGGCGAGCCGCTCGGCGGGCTCGTTGGAGAAGTCGGTGAAGGTGGAGTACGCCTCCAGCCGCCCGAGCTGCTCGGTGACGGCGTCCACGATCTCGCGGCGGCCGTGTCCGACGTTGGCGTACCAGAGGCTCGCGGTGCCGTCGAGGTAGCGGTTCCCCGCGTCGTCGTGGACCCAGACGTCGTCGCCGCGGGTGATCGTCACCTTGGCGTCGCGGACGGAGTGCATGGCGGCGAACGGGTGCCAGAACGCGGACAAAGTCGGCCTCCTCGTCGGGGCGGTGGGGTCCACGCTAGGCCGCCGCACCGGGCACGCGACCGGTGGAATCCACAACTGTGGACAACTCTGCTGTGCTATCCACAACCGGTGGACCTGGACGACCTGCTCGACCGCGGTGAGCTGGGGCTCGTGCCCGTCGTCCCGGGGCGCCGCGTCCCCGTGCACGGCGCGCACGTCGTCGAGATCCCGCAGCCGACGCGCTGGGTGCCGCCCGGCTGGGTGCTGCTGACGACCGGACTGCGGCTGACCTCCGGCGCCGAGTGCCGTGAGCTGGTCGCCGAGCTCGCCGGCGGCGGGGTGGCCGGCCTCGGGTTCGGCGTCGGCATGGTGCACGACGACGTCCCGGACGAGCTCGTGACGGAGGCCCGGCGCCGCGAGCTGCCCCTGTTCGCGGTGCCGGAGGCGACACCGTTCCGGGAGATCGTCCGCGCGGTGGACACCGCCGTCCTGGACCGGGACCTCGACGCCTTCCGGCGGGCCGCGGCGATCACCGACACGCTCACCGCCCTGCTCGGTGGCCCCGACCCGGCCGAGACCCTGGTACACGGGCTCGCCCGGGTGCTGCGGTGCGGGGTCGCGCTGCACCGCCCGGACGGCTCGGTCCTGGCCGCCGATCCCGGTTCCGGCCCGGACGGCGCCCGCGAGCGCTGGACGCGCTTCCGGGCGCTGCCCGCCACCGGGCCGCCGGTCGAGGTCGTGGACGCCGACGGCCTGTTCGCCGCGGCCGTCCGGCCGGCGGGCCGGGTCCGGGCGTGGCTGGTCGCGGGCGTCTCCCGGGGGTCGGTGCCGGTACCACTGATCGTGCGGGCGGTGGCGCTGGTGGCGCGGCTGCTGGCCGGGCTGACCGCCGCCGATGACGACGACACGGCCCGCCGCCGCGCGGACCGGGCGGCGGCGCTGCACGCCCTCCTGTCCGGCGGGGACGGCGAGCACGGCGGGGGCCCGGGACCGGGCCCCGGTGGTGGGCGGACCGTCGTCGTGCTCCCGCCGTCGGCCACGGCGGCCGGTGCGGAGCGTGTCCTGGACGACGCCCGCGCCCCGTACCTGCTCGCCGAGATCGACGGTGAGCTGGTCGCGCTGGTCACCGAGGTGCCGCCGGAACTCACCGTGGCGGGGACGGCGACCGTCCCGCCCGGAGCCGAGGTCGCGCCCGCCCACCGCGACGCCCGCCTCGCCGCACGGCGCTGCGCGCTCACCGGTGCCGGGCCGGTGCGGGCCGAGGACCTCCCGGTGCTGGACCGGATGGTGCTGGAGATCGGCGCGGACCGGGTGGCCGAGCTGACCCGGGACGTCCTGACCCCGCTCGACGCCGCCCTGCGCGCCACCGTGCGGACCTGGCTGGCACACCGTCAGGACGTCCCCGCCACCGCGCGCGCCCTGCACCTCCACGAGAACAGTGTCCGGCACCGCCTCGGCCGGATCCGGGCACTGGTCGGGGACCTGCGGGACCCGGCGGTGACGGCCGCGGTGTACCTGGCGCTGCTCACCGAACGGTGATCACGGATCCGGAAGGGAGACGGCCACATACGGCCGGATCCGCACCGGATCCGTGATCACACGGGTCAGCTCGTCGCGGACAGGTACGAGAGCAGGCGCAGTTCGTCGTGGGTCAGCTCCAGGGTCCGCATCGGGAGCAGCTGGGCGAGCTGCTCCGGGGTGCGGGCACTGGCGATCGGCGCGGTCACCGACGGCTGGGCCGCGAGCCAGGCCAGCGCGACCGCCGGGACCGGGACCTCGTGGCCCGCCGCGATCTCGTCGAGCCCGGCCAGCACGGCCCGGCCACGGGAGTCGAGGTAGGCGGACGCCCCCTCGCTGCGCGGGCCCTCCGGGGCGGGGGAGTCGGGCCGGTACTTGCCGGTGAGGAAACCCTTCGCGAGCCCGTAGTACGGGTAAAGGGCCAGGCCGGCCGACTCCGCGAGCGGCACGAGCGCGGCCTCGACGTCGTCGCGCTCCATGAGGTTGTAGTGCGGCTGGACCGCGGTGAACGCGGCCAGCCCGTCCCGCTCGGAGATCTCCCGGGCCGAGCGGAGCCGTTCGGCGGAGAAGTTGGACGCACCGATCTCGCGGACCAGCCCCTCGCGGACGAGGGCGTCGAACGCGTCGAGCGTCTCCTCCTGCGCCGTGTCCGGGTCGTCGCGGTGGGCGTAGTAGAGGTCGATCCGGTCGGTGCCCAGGCGCCGCAGCGAGTCCCGTGCCGCCGCGGCGACGTTCGCGCCGCCGAGGCCCGGCCGCTCGGGCCACGAGCCCACCTTCGTGGCGAGGTGCAGCGTGTCCCGGTTGCCCCGGGCCGCCATCCACTCGCCGAGGATCGTCTCCGACTCGCCGCCGGAGTTGCCGGGCGCGCGCCACGTGTAGGAGTCCGCGGTGTCGATCCGCGTCCCGCCGGCGGCGACGAACGCGTCGAGCACCGCGAACGAGGTGTCCCTGTCCGCGGTCCAGCCGACGACGTTCGCACCGAGTACCAGGTCAGCCACGGTCGGCGACGCTACCGGGCACCGCGGCGCGGTGGACCGCCGGACGGTTGCGGCGGCCGCCGCGCGGGTAACCGCCGTGTGCCCGGGCCACGGCACCGGCGTGACGAGCAACGACGCCGGACCGGCCGCCCGCCGCGATCTCCGACCGGCCGGCACGCGAGCGTCCCCCACGCGGGTGAACGAACCGGTTGAGCCCCCGCCACGCTTCTGGCACTCTCGTGAGTAGAGTGCCAATGCGCGCGACGGAGACCGGTCGCCCCGGCACCCGCGACGGCGGGGCGGGAGGTCGCCACGTGTGCGCTGCTGACACCGGACAGAACCGTCTTACCGGATTCACCCCAGGAAGGGGAGGTCATCGTCGTGGCGAACATCAAGCCGCTCGAGGACAAGATCGTCGTCCAGGCCAGCGAGGCGGAGACCACCACCGCCTCCGGCATCGTCATCCCGGACACCGCCAAGGAGAAGCCCCAGGAGGGCAAGGTCCTGGCCGTGGGCCCGGGCCGGGTCGACGACAACGGGAACCGCGTCCCGCTCGACGTGGCGGTCGGCGACGTCGTCATCTACTCGAAGTACGGCGGCACCGAGGTCAAGTACAACGGCGAGGAGTACCTGATCCTCTCCGCCCGCGACGTGCTGGCCGTCGTCAACTGACGCCGGAACTCGCGTGACGCGAACCGCCCCGGGCGGCCCACCGGACGGTGGTCCGGCCGGGGCGGTCGTGTCTGTACCCCCGCTAGCCCATGACGAGAGGCTGAGACAACAGACATGGCGAAGCAGATCAGCTTCGACGAGGACACCCGCCGCGCGCTCGAGCGCGGCGTGAACCAGCTCGCCGACGCGGTGAAGGTGACCCTCGGCCCGCGCGGCCGGCACGTCGTCATCGACAAGAAGTTCGGCGGCCCGACCGTCACCAACGACGGCGTCACGATCGCCCGCGAGGTCGACCTCGAGGACCCGTACGAGAACCTCGGCGCCCAGCTGGCGAAGACCGTCGCGACCAAGACCAACGACGTCGCGGGCGACGGCACCACCACCGCCACCGTGCTGGCCCAGGCCCTGGTCAAGGAGGGCCTGCGCAACGTGGCCGCCGGCGCCGCGCCGTCCGCGCTCGGCGAGGGCATCGCCGCGGCCGCGCAGAAGATCTCCGACGTGCTGCTGGCCAAGGCCACCCCGGTCGACGCCGGGAGCCACATCGCGCAGGTCGGCGCCATCGCCTCGCGCGAGCAGGAGATCGGCGACCTGATCGCCCAGGCGATCCAGACCGTCGGCAACGACGGCGTGATCACCGTCGAGGAGGGCTCCACGCTCGCCACCGAGCTGGAGATCACCGAGGGCCTGCAGTTCGACAAGGGCTACCTGTCGCCGTACTTCGTCACCGACTCCGAGTCGATGGAGGCGGTGCTCGAGGACGCCTACATCCTGCTGCACCGCGACAAGATCAGCTCCATCCAGGACCTGCTCCCGCTGCTGGAGAAGGTGCTCGGCGAGGGCAAGCCCCTGCTGATCATGGCGGAGGACGTCGAGGGCGAGGCGCTGTCCACCCTGGTCGTCAACTCGATCCGCAAGACCGTCAAGGTCGCCGCGGTCAAGTCGCCGTTCTTCGGTGACCGCCGCAAGGCGTTCATGGACGACCTCGCGATCGCCACCGGTGGCCAGGTCATCAACCCGGAGGTCGGCCTCAAGCTCAACGAGGCCGGGCTGGACCTGCTGGGCAAGGCCCGGCGCGTCGTCGTCACCAAGGACAACACCACGATCGTCGAGGGCGGCGGTGACAAGGCCGACGTCGAGGGCCGCGTCGCGCAGCTCAAGCGCGAGATCGAGGCGTCCGACTCGGACTGGGACAAGGAGAAGCTCCAGGAGCGCCTGGCCAAGCTCTCCGGTGGTGTCGCGGTCATCCGGGCCGGTGCGGCCACCGAGACCGCGCTCAAGGAGCGCAAGCACCGCATCGAGGACGCGGTGTCGGCCACCCGGGCCGCGGTCGAGGAGGGCATCGTCCCCGGTGGCGGGTCCGCGCTCGTGCACGCCGCAGCGGAGCTCGACGGCGGCCTCGGCCTCACCGGCGACGCCGCGACCGGTGTCGCGATCGTCCGCAAGGCGCTGTCCTCCCCGCTCTACTGGATCGCGGAGAACGGCGGGGACGAGGGCTCCATCGTGGTGTCCCGCGTCGCCGAGAAGGGCTGGGGGACCGGGTACAACTCGGCCACCAAGACCTACGGCGACCTGGTCGCCGACGGCGTCATCGACCCGGTCAAGGTGACCCGGTCGGCCGTCGAGAACGCGGCCTCCATCGCGCGCATGGTGCTGACCACCGAGAGCGCCGTGGTGGACAAGCCGGAGGAGGAGCCTGCTCCGTCCGCCGGCGGCCACGGCCACGGGCACGGGCACTGAGTTCCGGGCCTACGCACGACGAAAGGCGGGCGACCGATGGTCGCCCGCCTTTCGTGTGTCGCGGGGCAGGGAGTAGAGGATCCGGTGGTGCCGGGCCTCTCAGACGGCGCCGAGCTTCTCCACCGGCTGGGCGGTCGCCTCGGCGGCGACCTTGAGCGTGCGGCGCGGACCGCGGATGATCGCATCCCGCTCGGACTCGGACAGGCCGCCCCAGATGCCGTACGGCTCGTGCACGTTGAGGGCGTGCTCGCGGCACTGCGCGAGGACCGGGCAGTCGTTGCACACCTGCTTGGCGCGGTTCTCGCGGCGTGCCCGTGCGGGACCACGCTCACCTTCGGGATGGAAGAAGAACGCGCTGTCCATCCCCCGGCAGGCCCCCTCCCTCTGCCAGTCGTAGATGTCGGCGACCGGGCCGGGAAGCCTCCGGATGTCCGCCATGTTCGTCACCTGCCTTCGACCTCGGGCTTGACATGGTGAAGATTCCCGGCGTTCGACGGGTGCAAACCTGTTGGGAGGAGAACGATCGTGCACGTCCGGTCCCCGGATCCGGTGGCGTCCCCGCCACGCGCCGTGATCCGGCTGCTCGGCGGGGCGGCGACGAGCCACGATGCCGGCCGGGCGGCCCGGTCGCCGTCCGCGATCACCCGCTGGGCTGCTGCCGTCGCGCTGGGTGGCGTCGGTCACTACGCCCGCGCGGCGGGTGTCCTGGAGGGTCTTCGGCGGGACCCGGCCGTGGATCCCGGCCTGCGGGCGCACGCGCTGGTGACGCGGGCGTCGCACCTGCGGCAGCTGGGCGGGCACGCGGCCGCCACCCCGCTGGACGGCCGGGCGGCACGTCTCGCGCGGGGGCTCGGGTGTCCTGTCGGACCGGACGACCCGTGGGGGACGGGCGCCGGTGCCGCCGTGGCGGACGCGCTCACCGGCCTGGCCGCGGACGCACTGGGCCGGTTCGACGCCGCCCGTGCCGCCGTCCTCCTGGACCGGGCGGGCCCGTGGTGTGGCGCGGCAGGGTCCCGCACCCGGGTCCGGCACGACTGGGTGAGCGCCGAGACCGCGCTGGTCGCCGGTGACGCGGGCGCCGCACTGGTCGCGGCGGACCGGGCACTGGCCGGCGCCCGGACGCTCGGTTCCGACCGGCACGTCCTGAAGAGCCGGCTGGTGCGGGCGGTCGCTGCCGGGGTGGCGGGCGAGGATCCGTCGGCCGTGCTCGCCGAGCTGGACGCCGTCGCGGCGGACGCGCTGGCGACCGGGATGGTGCCGTTGCACCGGCCGGCACTGCTGGCCGCGGCGGACCTCGCCGACCGCCACCCGCCGGAGAGGGTCGGAGCGGTCGTCGACCCGGATGACGGCGAGGTCCTGTCACGAAGCGGTCACGGTACGGCTGAACAGGGGATGAACAACCGGGCCGGTGCATCGGACGCCGCACCGCGACACGCCGGAGAGTCACGTTTCGATACGCGCAGTCGCCGAGCGGGTGCGGAGGGTCGCCGACATGCGGCATTGCACACGGTGAGCGTCCTCTATACGCGAAGTGACGGTCCCGGCCGGGAACTGCTGCGGGAGTAGTGCTGGATCCCCGGACCGGAGGATGTACCGTACGGACTACTCCATTCGGCGACCCTTCACCCACATGACGCTGAGGCAGGTGGGCCGGAGTTCCGAACGGAGGCCACAAAATCGCCCCGACCGTGTCAAGGTGAGAGGGTCACCCGCCGATTCGGAGGGTGAATATCACCCGGCTGCAGGAAGCTGCAGGAAGGAATCGTCGTGACGACGGTACTCATCTGCGACGATCGTCGCAGCGTCCGCGAGGGTCTGACCCGCGTCATGTCCGCGGTCCCCGGGGTCCAGCGCATCGACTGCGTGGCCCACGGGGACGAACTCCTCGCCCGCTACGCCCGCCAGTCCGTCGACGTCGTCCTGGTCGGGACCCAGCGTGCGGTGCCCACCGGTGTGGAGGCCACCCGGCGCCTGGTCGCCGCGCACCCCCAGGCCAACGTCATCGTCTTCGGTGCTCCGGACGACGCGGGCAGCATCGCCGCCGCGATCGCCGGCGGTGCCCGTGGCTACCTGCGCTGGGACGCCTCGCGGCCCGAGCTGGTCGCCGCGCTGGCGCACACCCTGGCCAGCACCTCGGTGCCCACCCCGCGGGTCCCCACCGACCCGGGCGTCCAGCTCACCGAGCGTGAGCTGCAGGTGCTGCGCGGGATGAGCCAGGGCAAGAGCAACGGCCAGATCGGCCGCGAGCTCTACCTGTCCGAGGACACGGTCAAGACCCACGCCCGGCGGCTGTTCCGCAAGCTGGGTGTCCGGGACCGCGCGCAGGCCGTCGCGCACGGGTTCCGGCGCGGTCTCGTCTCCTGACGGACGACCTGCCGCACCCCGCGTACCGCGCCGGATCCCCGAACCCGGCGTGACCCGCACCCGTGCCGCCCGCGAGGGCCGGTCACGGGACCCACGGGCCGGACCGACCCCCGCGGTCCCGCCCACGACGGCTCCGGCGTGCCGCCACGCGCGCCACCCCGGCTCCGGACGGTCGTCCGGCACCGGTCGTGCTCCCCGCGACCGGACCCGCGACCTCCGCCGGACGCCATCGCCGAGCCCCGCTCCCGCCGGCCGGGTCGCACCCCGCCGGTCGTGGGGCATCGCTGCCGCCGCGCCCCGGCGGCCCAGCCCGCGCCCGGCGTCGTCCCGGACGCCCCTCCTGCCACACGACCCGTCCCGTGCCCGTGCCTGTCGTCCCGGCCCCGGGTCGGAGCCCGGGCGACGAGCGGTCGCCGTCGAACCGGGAACAGTCACCTCACGTCCCTGTGGTCCCTTTCGTCACTCACGTCACGTTCGTTACACGGGCGTCGTGTGCCGGTGCTGTGAACGTCGCCGGAGCGGATGCCGCCCGCGCCGGGCGGTCCACGACCGGCTGCCCACCAGGGATGATCTTCTTCCCGTCCGGCCACAGCGCCCGACGGTGCCGCGTGTACCGCTCGCCGACCGTGCCCGCCTGGTGACCGCGTGCACCCGAGGCGTCACGCAACCCGACACTCCGCACGATCGTCTGACTCTGCATGGAGCAGCTCCCACGGGCGTACGGCGCTCGGATACGGTGGACCCTCCGTGGTCCCACCTGCCGGAACGCGGGTTGCCTCCACGATCGGATGACACCGAAGCAGTCTCGTAACACCTGGACGGTTCCCCACGATGAGTGAATCAAGAGACGTTCCCGACGAGTGGATCGAAGCGGCGATGGCCGGCGATCGATCCGCGGTCGAGCGCGTTCTCACCATGATTCGGTCCCTCGTCGTGCGCTACTGCCGGGCACGACTGGGGACCGACAGAGGATCCGTCTCGGCGGACGACGTCGCCCAGGAGGTGTGTGTAGCCGTGCTCACGGCGTTGCCGGGGTACCGGGTGCAGGGCCGCCCGTTCCTCGCGTTCGTCTACGGCATCGCGTCGCACAAGGTGATCGACGCGCACCGGGCGGCGTCCCGCAACCGCTCCGAGCCCGTCGCCGACGTGCCGGAACGGATGGAGACGTCCGACGGCCCGGAGACCCGGGCCCTTCAGGTCGAACTGTCCGAGGAGATGTCCAGGCTGCTGGAGGTCCTCCCGGAGAAGCATCGGGAGATCATCGTGTTGCGGGTGGTCGTGGGGTTGTCCGCGGAGGAGACCGCGGCAGCCGTCGGCTCCACACCGGGCGCCGTCCGGGTGGCACAGCACCGGGCGCTGTCCCGGCTGCGGAAGATCATGAGTGAGGAGGTGGTCCGGGATGCGTGACCAGGATCCGTACGGCCCGGGCCGACCCCCACGGCCGGGCGACGGGCAGGAGCGCCCGCCCGCACCGGTCACCCGCGGCCGCTTCGGCGAGCCGCGGCCCGGTCCCCAGGGCGGCCGTCCCCCGTCGGGCCAGAACGGCCACCGGGGCGGGCAGCCGGTCGGCCGGCCGTTCGCCGACCAGCCGGAGCTCGACGACGAGGGCCCGGTCGACCTGGTCGAGCTGCAGGCCGACGACGAGCTGATCAACGCGTTGTCGTCCGGCCTGGGCGTGTCCGGACCGGGCAACCGCGGCTACGACGTCGACGATCGTCTGGTCGCGCTGCTCTCCACCTGGAAGGACGACGTCGACCGCGAGCCGGTCCCCGAACTCGTCGGGACCGACGAGGCCGTCGAGATGCTGCAGCCGGCGAAGCCGTCGCGGAAGGTGTCCTTCCTGCGCCCGCTGGTCGCGGCCGCCGCGGTGGCCGCCTGCGCCCTCGCCGTCGTCTCGATCGGTGCGCACGAGGCCCAGCCGGGCGACGCGCTCTGGGGTGTCAGCAGGGTGCTCTACAGCGAGCGTGCCGAGCAGGTCCAGGCCGCGTCCGACCTGCGGACGGGCATCGAGCGCGTGAACGCGAAGCTCGCCTCCGGCGACACCGTCGGTGCGCAGCAGGATCTCGCCGCGCTCGGCCCGCTCCTCGACCGGACCGATCCCGAGCAGCGTGACGACTTCGAGCAGCAGAACCGTTTCCTGACGCAGAAGGTGGCGGAGTCCCCGGCCGGTGTCCCGACCGACCCGCGGGCACCGCTGCGCGACGGCACCCCGGCTCCGCCGCCGCCGTCGTCGGAGGGGCGTCCGGAGCCGCAGCAGCCCGTCTCGCCGCGGCCGGAGTCCGGTACCTCGAACCCGGGCGGCAGCTCGTCGGGTGGCAGCACGAGCCCCGAGGGGAGCAGCAGCCCGGAGGGCAGCAGCGACCCGCGGGTGCTGCAGGGGCCGGGCACCGGGAGCCCGTCGCCGAGCACGACGACGTCGCCGAGCCCGTCCGAGACCTCGCCGACGACCGAGGGATCGGCCGACCCGAGCACGACGTCCACGTCGCCGACGGCGTCGGGCGAGGGCGGTCGTTCCGAGTCCGATCGGGACACGCCGTCGTCGTCCACCTCGACCGGGGCGGTCAGCAGCTCCCCGAACTGAGGCACGTACGAGAAGGGCCCCGGAGGCGTCGTCCTCCGGGGCCCTTCTCGTCGTTCCGTCCGCGCTACTCGTCCTCGGCCAGGGTGGCGTCGGCGTAGCCGCGGCAGTACTCCCACGTCACGTAGTGCGCGGGGTCCGGGTCGAAGGCCGGCTCGTGCGGGCGCATCCGGCCCTCGTCGAGCAGCTGCTGGAGGCTGGCGCGCAGCAGATTCCACTCGTGGAAGTGCTGCTCTCCGCAGTCGGTGCAGTCGACGACGATGCCGCGGACCCCACGCTTCGACAGCAGCGCCTGGTAGACCGCGAGATCCGCCAGGTCCGCCAGGATCTCACCGCGGTCGGTGTCGGTCAGCGGGGGACCGTCGGGGTCACCGGAGTCCGCCCACGCGTCGTCACCGTGATCGTCCAGCGCCTCCAGGGAGCGCGCAGGGTCATCCGGGTCTCCGGCGAACGGGTCCGGTGGCAGCGCCTCTGGTGACACGGCGTACACGGTACCG
Organism: Pseudonocardia sp. EC080619-01; assembly: GCF_001420995.1. Classification (NCBI taxonomy): domain Bacteria; kingdom Bacillati; phylum Actinomycetota; class Actinomycetes; order Pseudonocardiales; family Pseudonocardiaceae; genus Pseudonocardia; species Pseudonocardia sp. EC080619-01. Next base: position 3,741,412 of record NZ_CP012184.1, read on the forward strand.
GTGTCGGGGGTCGGGCCCCGGCCCACCCCGTAACGGTCCACGTACGATGGCGTCCTGCGGCGAGCGACCGCCGCGGTAGTCGCGACTGCAAGGGGAGCTCCGGAGAGATGACGAGCGAGATCGGCGGCCTGCCGGACAAGTTCGCGACGATCGGCCTGACCTTCGACGACGTCCTGCTGCTCCCTGCCGAGTCGGACGTGATTCCCAGTTCGGCCGACACGTCCAGCCAGGTGACCCGTCGCGTGCGGGTCCAGGTGCCGCTCGTGTCGTCCCCGATGGACACGGTCACCGAGTCCCGGATGGCGATCGCGATGGCCCGCGCGGGCGGGCTCGGGGTGCTGCACCGCAACCTCGCGCCGGACGCGCAGGCGGCCCAGGTCGAGGTGGTCAAGCGGTCCGAGGCCGGGATGGTGACCGACCCGGTGACGTGTGCGCCGGACGCGACGCTGTCCGACGTCGACGCGCTGTGCGCCAAGTTCCGGATCTCCGGCGTGCCGGTGACCGACGAGGGCGGCCGGCTGGTCGGCATCATCACCAACCGGGACATGCGGTACGAGGTCGACACCGACCGCCCGGTCTCCGAGGTGATGACCCGCGCCCCGCTGGTGACGGCGAAGGTCGGCGTGACGGCGGAGGCGGCGCTCGGGCTGCTGCGCAGGCACAAGCTGGAGAAGCTGCCGATCGTCGACGGCGACGACGTGCTGCGCGGCCTGATCACGATCAAGGACTTCAACAAGACCGAGCAGTACCCGCTCGCCACCAAGGACCCGGACGGCCGCCTGGTCGTCGCGGCCGCCGTCGGCGTCGGGGACGACGCGTACTCGCGGTCGATGGCCCTGGTCGACGCCGGCATCGACGTCCTCATGGTGGACACCGCGCACGGCCACTCCCGCCGGGTGCTGGAGACCGTCGCGAAGCTGCGCGCCGAGGTCGGCGACCAGGTCGACGTCGTCGGCGGGAACGTGGCGACCTACGAGGGCGCGAAGGCGCTCGTCGAGGCGGGCGCCGACGCGGTCAAGGTCGGCGTCGGGCCGGGCTCCATCTGCACCACCCGCGTCGTGGCCGGGGTCGGCGCCCCGCAGATCACCGCGATCTACGAGGCGACCCGGGCGTGCGCACCGGCGGGCGTGCCGGTGATCGGCGACGGCGGCATCCAGTACTCCGGTGACGTCGCCAAGGCGATCGCCTCCGGTGCGTCGACGGTGATGCTGGGCTCGCTGCTGGCCGGGACCGCGGAGTCCCCGGGCGAGGTCGTGCTCGTCGGCGGCAAGCAGTTCAAGACCTACCGCGGCATGGGCTCGCTGGGTGCCATGCAGGGCCGGGCCGGTGCCGCCGGGCGCAGCTACTCCAAGGACCGCTACGCGCAGGACGACGTGCTCTCCGAGGACAAGCTCGTCCCCGAGGGCATCGAGGGCCGGATCCCGTTCCGCGGGCCGTTGTCGTCGGTCGTGCACCAGCTCGGCGGCGGGCTTCGCTCGGGCATGGGCTACGTCGGTGCGCAGACGATCGCGGAGCTGCAGCAGGCGAAGCTGGTGCGGATCACCGCGGCCGGGCTCAAGGAGAGCCACCCGCACGACATCACGATGACGGTCGAGGCGCCGAACTACGTCGCCCGCTGACCTGCGGGTCGAGGGGACGGCCATGCCGGAGCCGGCCGTCGGGCACACCGAGGTCAGGACGCTCGACGGGCTGCGGCTCTCCGCCACGCTCACGAGGCCGGCCGGCTCCGCCGGGCATGCCGTCGTCATGGTCCACGGCGGTGGGGTCACTCGCGAGGAAGGAGGGTTCTTCACCCGCCTCGCCGAGGGTCTCGCCGCCACGGGTACGGCGTCGCTCCGCTACGACCTCCGCGGGCACGGGGAGAGCGACGGCCGTCCCGAGGAGTCCTCCCTCGCCGCCCATCTGAACGACATCCGCGTCGTACTCGATCACCTCCGTGGGTGCAGTGGCGTCCGGACGGCGAGCCTGCTGGGAGCCAGCTTCGGTGGTGGCCTGGCGGCGTACTACGCGGCGGAGTCCGGCGAGCAGCTCGAGCGGGTGGTCCTCCTCAACCCGCAGCTCGACTTCAAGAAGCGCTACATCGATCAGAAGGACCACTGGCGCGACGGTCACCTGAGCGACGACAAGGCGGACGAGCTCGTGCGACGGGGGTACATCGACCACTCGCCCACCGTCCGCCACAGCCGAGCCTTCCTGAACGAGGCGTTCTGGATCCGGCCCCGCCGGGTGCTCGGCGGGATCACCGCGCCCACGCTCCTCGTCCACGGCACGGAGGACACGTTCGTCCCCGTAGCGGGATCGCGTGATGCGGTCGCGCAGCTGCCGGGCGAGAGCCGGCTGGTGGAGATCGACGGCGCCGAGCACGGATTCGCCGTCCACGCCGACCCCGGGTACCTGGACCCGCAGTCGCAGGAGTGGCAGCGCTACGTCGTCGGGATCGTCGGTGAATGGCTCACGGACGGTCGGCTGTCGAGCGGCTCGCCATGAGCGCGTCCCGCAGCTCACGTGGTCGCGGCCGCGTGAGCCACGGACCGAGTGCCGTCACGGCGCGCGCCAGCTCTCGTCTCGTCCGGCCGGAACCGGTCTCGGTCGCACGCTGGACGGCCCGGACGCCTTCCTCGGCCGCGGCGTCCGGCTCTCCGCTCAGCGCCAGCGCCACCGATCGGCGAGCCCGGAAGTACCCCTCGTCACGCGGGGTCAGAGTGTCGGCCCCCAAGACCTCGCCGAACAAGCTCGCGGCGCGAGCGGGTTTCCCTGCCTCCAGATAGCAACTGGCAGACCGGAGCAGATGTGTGCCTGCGTCGTAGTACGAGCCGAACCTCGGATCGCCCCGAGGCGCGTCCGTGTTGCCGTCGATGATCTCCTGGGCCTCGCCCATCTTCCTCTCCACGTCGGCCAGGGCCGAACCGGTCATGGCCATGCCGCGGGCCTCCTGCTGGAGAATCTCGGCCTTCACCCGCCAGGGGACGGGCCACGGGCCGCGGTCGGCTGCCTGCGCCAGCGCGAGAACGCGCCCGCCGTCCCGTTCCTCGTACGCCATCTGTGAGCGCTTGAGCAGGAGATAGCCCTGCATCTCCAGGTCGCCGGCCTCCTGTGACCATTGGACCGCGCGGTCGAGCCAGAAGCCGGCTGCCGTGGGGTTCCGGGCATCGCGGTACATCCATGCCGCGAACTCGGCCGCCTCGGCCGAGAGGCAGGCCAGCGTCCGCCGCACGTCGTGATCTGCCTCGGATGCACAGCGACCGAGGGCACCCAGGATCTGCACCACGGCGGGCAGGGCCGCCGAGGCTCCGGCACGACCGTCGACGGTCTTGCACAGTTGCACCTGATGCCGGAAGCAGCTGACCGACGCCTCGTCGCATGCATGTCGCGGATCGGAAGGCTCCCTCCGTCCGAGGTGCGTGCTGCCATCGGTTCGGATCAGGAACTGTGCCGAGCCGTCGCCGACAGGCACGGGTGCTGCGACGGTGTCCGTGCCGTCATGGATGTGTCCGGGACCGAGATCGGTGGCGTCGTCCAGCAGCAGGGTCGACAGCTCGCTCGACGACACCCCCAGCACAGCGGACAACCGTCGCCGCTGTGACGGATGAGGAGCAGTTGCTCCGCTCTCCCACCGTCCGATCGTCGACCGGTCGACACCGAGTGCTTCGGCGAGTCCTTCCTGCGTGAGACCGATCGATCTCCGGCGAACCGCGAGACGGCGGCGGGACACACGCATGGTCGGTAAGCCTCTCGAAGGGCAGAGCAGAAATGACGTCCGCATTCCTGCCCAGGATCTTGCCCGGCCAGTGAGGTCGCTGCAACAAAGCTGCGTCACCGATGCACGCGACGTGCGCTGGTGATGCGACGCGGAATTCCGATTCACTGACGTGATCCCACAGGAGATCGGGCGATCGAGTCATCGGTGATCGCACGCGCTGTCTCCTTACCCGTGGGCGACGTAGGTCTCTGTGGACAGGAGCTGAGATGTCGGGACCTCGTGGGTGGAAATGGGGTATCCGCCGTCGGTCCGCCCCGGAGGCCGGGAGCTCTTCGCGCGGGCTGGTGACCCTGACGTCGGCTGCCGACGGCGCGGCCCACCTGGTCGAGGAGGCCGATCTGTGCTGGCCCGGTTCGGACGGAGAAGGCCGGTACCGGGCTGTGTGTGGGCATCTCGTCGTGCCCGTCGCCCTCGTGACTCCGCACGGCCGTCGCTGCGGCGACTGTCACGAGTGGTCCGTCCGAGCGGGCGCGAGATCGGCAGGACAGGTGATGGATTCGCAATGCCCGCGGAGGACCGCCGATTCCGGCGGATGAAGAGCTGGCCGTCGACGTGCTCGAATCGGCAGATGTCGATATGACGTTCATGTGGCCGTGCATCACCGGAAAGTGTCCTGCGCATTCTCGACGAGCGGGCCGCAGCAGGATTTCGTGTGGTCGGTTCATCGCCGGTGAGCCGTTGCTTCATCCTGATCCAGGCACGGTGATCGTGGGGTGCTCTGGAACGTCGTCTTCCGTCGGGCGTGGCGTGGGCGGCGGAGGAGGTGAGGTGGGAGATCTGTTCGGCCACCTCTGCGCAGCAGTGGGCGCCGGCGGCCCGGGCGGTGTCCTCCGGCCTGTGCGTGATGGCGCGCGCCGGCGCCACGGCGACAGTCGTCCGTCGTCACAATCGCGGGCCTCGGCGGCGCTGTCGGACCGAGCGCTTAGGGTGTCCCCGTGCGTGACCTCGTGGAGATCGGGATGGGCCGGGAGGCCCGTCGTGCCTATGACCTCGACCAGATCGAGATCGTGCCGTCGCGGCGGACCCGCAGCTCCAAGGTGGTGTCGACCTCCTGGCAGCTCGACGCCTACCGGTTCGACATCCCGCTCGTGACCCATCCGACCGACGCGGTCGTGTCGCCGGCGTCGGCGGTGCGGGTCGCCGAGCTCGGCGGTCTGGCGGTGCTGAACGCCGAGGGCCTGTGGGCGCGGCACGGCGACGCCGAGGGCGCGCTGGCGCGGGTCGTCGAGGCGGCCACCGGTGACGAGCCCGACTCGGCGCTCGCGCTGCTGCAGGAGCTGCACCAGGCCCCGATCCGCGAGGACCTGATCGTGGAGGCGCTGCGGCCGCTGCGCGAGGCCTCGCACACGGTCGCCGCCCGGGTCAGCCCGCAGCGGGCCCGCGAGCTCACCCCGGCGCTGCTCGCCGCGGGCGTCGAGGTGCTGGTCGTGCAGGGCACGATCGTCTCCGCCGAGCACGTCTCGGAGGGCGAGCCGCTCAACCTCAAGGACTTCATCGCCGACCTCGACGTGCCGGTCGTCGCCGGCGGGGTGGGTGACTACCGCACCGCGCTGCACCTGATGCGGACCGGCGCGGCCGGCGTCATCGTCGGGTACGGGCAGTCGACGGCCACCACCACCGACGAGGTGCTGGGTGTGGGCGTCCCGATGGCGACGGCGATCGTCGACGCCGCCGCGGCGCGCCGCGACTACCTCGACGAGACCGGCGGCCGCTACGTCCACGTGATCGCCGACGGCGGCATCGGCACGTCCGGTGACATCGCCCGCGCGGTCGCCTGCGGCGCCGACGCCGTGATGCTCGGCGAGCAGCTCGCCGAGGCCACCGAGTCCCCGGCCGGCGGGCTGTACTGGACGTCGGCGGCGGCACACCCGTCGCTGCCGCGGTCCGAGGTCACCGGCCTCGCCCGGTCCGGCCGGTCGCTGGAGCAGGTGCTGTTCGGGCCGACCGACAGCCCGTACGGCACGACGAACCTGTTCGGCGCCCTGCGCCGCGCGCTGGCGAAGACCGGCTACTCCGACCTCAAGGAGTTCCAGCGGGTCGGGCTGAACCTGCGGACCTGAGCCGGTCGGCCTACCCCTCGGCGGTGACGGCCGCGACGAACTCGACCGCCCGCTCCCGCAGGCCGGCCCGGCGCTCGTCCACCGTGGTGCCGGGCGTCGGCTTCAGCACGGCGGTCGCCGTCTCGACCCGGACGTGCTCGGCACAGGCGAGATCGGTGCAGATGTAGGTGCCGACGGTGTCGCCCTGGCGTCCCTTCGCACCCCGGCGGGGCGCCGCGAAGAGCGCGACCCCGCCGACCGAGTGCGTGGTCCGGCAGAGCGCGCACATCGCGGCCGCCCGCGCGGTGCCGGTGGCGGCCCGCAGGACGACGCCCGCGGGGCCGTCCGTCGTCGGCACCAGCAGCACCCCGCGGTCCGGGGCCTTGGGGTCACGCCAGCCGTGGACGTCGTCGAGGCTGTCGGGGTCGAGCTCGCGGACCCACGCCGGCAGGGTCATCCGGTTCGCCTCGCCCTTCGAGCAGTTCGTCAGGGCGCGGCGGATCCGGTTCTCGTTCGGGCTGGTCACGTCCGGCGACGTTAGGCGTGCCGGTGGCGGGCGGTCCACCGGGTTCCGGCCGGTGATCGCGCCGTGGACCGGCTCCCGTGCATGATGGCGGGATGAACCGACCCACCGCAGGGGCCGCCATGGGTGGGGGCCGCGCGTTCGTCGACGCCACCGGCACGCCCGTCCCGCTGCGCGGTCCGGTCCGGCAGGTCGTGGCGACCGACCCGGACGTCGGTGCGTTGCTGGTCGAGCTGGGGGCGACGGTCGTCGGCTGCGCCGGCGTGCTGGACGGCGTCGACGAGGTCGGTACCGACCGCGCCCCCGATCCGCAGGCCGTGGCCACTCTCCGGCCGGACGCGATCGTGACCGGGCTCGCCGGTGGCGCCCACGATCTCGCCGACCCGGCCCTGCTCGGGCGGCTGCGGGAGGTCGCACCGGTCGTGGCCGTCGACCTGGAGCGGCGGGCCGCGACCGCGGCGGACCTGCGTGCCCTCCTGGGCACGGTCCAGCCCCCACCCCACCGCTCCCTCGGCCGGCACGAGGACTGATCCCGGGACGCTCACGGGATCGGTGTACGCGCACGCGATCGGGTGCGCACCGCCGGAACCGGTGAGCGTCCGGCTCGTGGGGTCAGGTCAGGGCGGTGTGGATTCGGGTCGCTGTTGCGGTCAGGTCCTGGCGGACCAGGGCGGACTGCTCGGTGAAGGCCGTCAGCTGCCGCGCGTCGAACGTCAGCGCCCCGGACATGCAGGCGGTCGCGGCGGCCGAGCCGTGGTCGAGCAGCGCGGTCCAGTGGCCCTGCGCGACGGCGTCCGGCACCGCGTCGTAGCCGCGGGCGTCGCGCATCACGGTCTGCAGCGTCCCGCAGGCGACGGCGAGCTCGACGGCGTCCTGCCGGCCCGCGGCGGTGGCGAGCCGGTCGAACCCGTCGCCGATCGCGACGAGGTGGCCGAGACCGCCGTTGTCCCGCCACGCGGTCAGCGCGACCACCGGATCGGCGGCCGACAGCGCGGTGCCGGGCACCGCGTCGACGAGTGCGGCCGCCGCGGCGGGGGAGAGCGGCGCCATCCGGGGCAGCGGTGCTCCGGAGCCGGTCACGGTGGCCGGGGTGGGCAGCGGCGAGGACGACGACGGAGTCAGCAGCAGCCCGGTCGCGGCGATCGTGGCGGTGGCGACGGCGGCGGCGCCGAGGAACACCGGCAGTACCGCCGTGCGGAACGCGCGGGCCCGGGTGACGGGCAGGGCCGGACCCGGCTCCGTGGTGCCGGCGGGAACCGGCAGGGCGGTGTCGTCCGGCGTCGGCGTGCCGGGCGCCGGGGCCACGGTCCGGGCGGGGGCCGGGCGCTGCTCCGGGATCGCCCGGTCCGGCAGCACCCCGGGGCCCGGCTGCGGCGACGCGACCGCGCCGTGCGGGACGCCGGCCTCGGTGCGCTGGGCCGGGATCGTCGCCGCGGCGTCGACCGTCCCGGCGTCGCCGGTCGGGGTGCTGGCCATCTCGGTGCCTCCGGGGGAGTCGTGCGGAGCGGACGTACCCCTGATCGGCCGAACGCCGGTGCGCCGTTACCGGTGTGCCGGCCCCGGGGCGTCGATCATCAGGATCGATGATCGGAGGGACGGGGCACGGGGCCGATAGGGTACGCCGTACGAAGAGTCGGCGAGGGAGTTCGGTGACGGATCAGCAGGGGTGGGGGACGCCCGAGGGCCAGGCGATGATCGAGCTGCTCTGGGACCCGCCGGCCCCGCCACGGCGTGGTCCGCGGCAGAAGCTGACGCTCGACCGCGTCGTCGAGGCGGGCATGGCCGTCGCCGCCCGCTCGGTCGACGAGCTGTCGATGCGCAAGGTCGCCCAGGAGCTGGGGGTCGGCGCCATGAGCCTCTACACCTACGTGCCCGGCCGGGACGAGCTGTTCGAGCTCATGGTCGATCGCGCGTGGGGGACGCGGGAGCTGCCCGCCCGGGAGCTCGACTGGCGGGCGCAGGCGGAGTTCCACGCGCACGAGGCGTGGCGGATGTACCGCGAGCACCCGTGGCTGATCAGCTCGAACCTGTGGCGGATGCCGCTGGGGCCCCACGTGCTCGACGTCCAGGAGGACCTCTACCGCGCGGTCTCGCTGGCCGGGCTGGACCCGGTGACGGTCGTCCGGTCGGCGGGGCTGATCGAGTCGCACGTCTTCGGCGCGGCCCGGGCGAAGATCACCGACACGTCGGTGGCGTCCCGCACCGGTGTCGACCGCGACGACCACTACGCCACCCGCGCCGGGTTCTGGGGGAGCTACTTCAGCGAGGAGCGGTTCCCGTCGATGAACCGGCTCTGGTACGCGGGCGGGTTCGACGAGGAGGACGCCGACGGCGACTGGGAGTTCGGTCTCGGCCTGATCCTCGACGGGATCGAGCGGCTGGCGAGATGATCCGTGTCCGGCGCCGGCAGGCCCGGTCCACGGCGGCGGACGGAGCGACATGACCCCCGACGGTGCGGTGACCGTTCTGCGGGACGGTGCCCGTGCGCCTGGAGCCTGATTCCTGGCGCCGGTTCCTCGACTCCTACGAGCGGACCGCGTTCCGGCTGGAGACGCTGCCCTCGTACGGCGTCCCGGAGGAGGACGCCGAGCTGGCCGCGTTCCTCTCCACCGGGACGCTGGACGTCCCGGACGACGACCAGTGGCTCGTCCGGGTGCGGGAGTTCCGGGCGACCGGGCGGTGGGTCGGCCGGGTGCACGTCGTCCGCCGGCCGCTGACCGACTACCTGCGCTACGAGTTCGCGGTCTACGCGCACACGGTGCGTGCGGGTGAGGACGTCCGGATCCTCGACGTCACCGACGACCCGGAGCCCGGCCTCCCGCAGCAGGACTTCTGGCTCCTCGACGACACCCGGATCGTGCTGATGCTCTACGACGCCGACGGGCGCCGGATCGGCCGGGAGCTGCTGGACGACGTCGATCCGGCCCCGTACGTGCGGTGGAAGCGGCGTGCGTGGGAACGGGCGGTCCCGTTCACCGAGTACCGGGCGATGCTGGACGGGTGGGGCCGGCCCCGGCCGGGCGGTGCGGGCACCGGGTGACGCCGGTCGCGTCGTTACCCTGGACGGCGTGCAGACCCCGACCGTCCTCGTCGTCGACTACGGCGCCCAGTACGCGCAGCTGATCGCCCGCCGGGTGCGCGAGGCGGACGTGTACTCCGAGATCGTCCCCGCGTCGACGCCGGTGTCCGAGATCGTCGACCGCGCCCCCGCCGCCGTGATCCTCTCCGGCGGCCCGGCCAGCGTGTACGCGGACGGCGCCCCGGCCGTCGACCCGGCGCTCTTCGAGGCCGGCATCCCGGTCTTCGGCATGTGCTACGGCTTCCAGGCGATGGCCCGCGCGCTCGGCGGCGAGGTCGCGCACGACGGCACCCGGGAGTACGGCCGCACCGAGATCGCACTGTCGGGCACCCCCGGCACGCTGCACGGCGGGCTGCCGGCGACGCACCCGGTCTGGATGAGCCACGGCGACTCGGTGACCGCGGCGCCCGCCGGTTTCACGGTGACGGCGTCGTCGGACCGGGTCGCGGTCGCCGCGTTCGAGGACACCGACCGGCGCCTGGCCGGCGTCCAGTACCACCCGGAGGTCGGTCACTCCCCGCACGGGCAGGAGGTGCTGCGGCGGTTCCTGCACGACGTCGCCGGCATCACCCCGACCTGGACGACCGCGTCGATCATCGACGAGACCGTCGACGCGATCCGGGCGCAGGTCGGCGACGGCCACGCGATCTGCGGGCTGTCCGGCGGGGTGGACTCCGCTGTGGCGGCCGCGCTCGTCCAGCGCGCGATCGGGGACCGGCTGACCTGCGTGTTCGTCGACCACGGGCTGCTCCGTGCCGGTGAGCGTGAGCAGGTGGAGAAGGACTTCGTCGCCGCGACCGGGGCGACGCTGCACACCGTCGACGTCGCCGACCGGTTCCTCGACGCGCTCGCCGGGGTCACCGACCCCGAGGAGAAGCGCAAGATCATCGGCCGGGAGTTCATCCGGGTCTTCGAGGCCGCGACGGCCGAGGTCGTCGCCGACCACCACGTCGGCTTCCTGGTGCAGGGCACGCTCTACCCGGACGTCGTCGAGTCCGGCGGCGGCGACGGCACGGCCACGATCAAGAGCCACCACAACGTCGGCGGGCTGCCCGACGACATCGAGTTCGCCCTGGTCGAGCCGCTGCGGGCGCTCTTCAAGGACGAGGTCCGCATGGTCGGTGCCGAGCTGGGGCTGCCCGAGGTGATCGTCGGCAGGCAGCCGTTCCCCGGCCCCGGCCTGGGTATCCGCATCATCGGCGAGGTCACCCACGACCGGTTGGAGACGCTGCGGGCGGCCGACGCGATCGCCCGCGAGGAGCTGACCGCGGCCGGGCTGGACCAGCAGATCTGGCAGTGCCCGGTGGTGCTGCTCGCCGACGTCCGCAGCGTCGGCGTCCAGGGCGACGGCCGCACCTACGGCCACCCGATCGTCCTGCGTCCGGTGTCCAGCGAGGACGCGATGACCGCGGACTGGACCCGGCTGCCCTACGAGGTCCTCGAGCGGATCTCCACCCGGATCACCAACGAGGTGTCCGAGGTGAACCGGGTCGTGCTGGACGTGACGAGCAAGCCGCCGGGCACCATCGAGTGGGAGTGACCCCCGGACGTCGAGCGGGGCGGGACCGGTGTTCCCGGTCCCGCCCCGGCCTGCCCGGGCCTGCGTCCCCGACCCCCGTCGGGTCCGCGGCCGCACGGGCGGCGGTGGGCGCCGGCGACGCTCCCCAGCTCGCCGGCGACCCCCACGTGTGGTGTCGCTGACTAGTTGTCGTCGGAGGGGGCCCGGGAGTTACGCAGGCTCGCCACCAGGAACGCGATCCCGGCGACGACGGCGGTCCCGGCGAGCAGCCAGCGCAGGTCGACGAACTCCCACGGGCCCACCCCGGTCAGCCCCGAGACCGCCACGAGCAGGGCGAGGATCCCCGCCACCAGGGCGACCACGTCCGGCCGGCGGCGTCCGACCTCGGTCTCAGCCACGCTGCACCTCCACGACCCCCATCTCGGCCCGCAGGTCGAGTTCCAGTACCCGCCCGCCGGGGCCGTCCGGCCCGGGGTCGGTGACGGCCAGGTCCGAGTTCTCCCCGGTCCGGGACTGACCGTCGATCGTCACGTCGCCGAGCCCGGCCGATCCGCGGACGACGAGATCGGCGTTCTCGGGTACCCGCACGGTGATCGCGCCGGCGCCGACCTCGGCGCGGGTGCGGACCGGGCCCTCGGCCCCGGGCGCCGGGGTCAGGTCGATCCGGGTGAGGTCGAGGTCGATGGTCCCGGAGCCGCGCCGGTACTCGGGCGCGACCTGTGCCGCCGTCGCAGGGGCCTCCACGATCGGGCCGACGCCGCCGCGGACCGCCCAGCCGTCCGGGCCGAACGCGCCGTTCACCAGCGAGGTCAGGCCGGTCAGCAGGGCCAGCACCAGTGCGAACGGGATCAGCCAGCGCCCCACCCGCCGGAACGCGCCGATCAGCAGCCCGACCCCGACGACGGCGAGCGCCGCCCCCGGCACCGCGGACAGCGGCAGCACGCCCGGTGCGGCCAGCACGATCACCCCCACCATCCCGGCGACGACGAGTGCGACGGCCAGCGTGACCGGCGTCAGCTTCGAGCGCGGCGCGGGCGGGGGCACCGGCTCGGGGCCCGGCTCGGGCAGGTCCCAGGCGAACGGTGCGACTCCGAGCGGGTCCCACGACGGCGGCGTGCGCTCCGGGTCTCCCGGCATCGCCGGGTGCGCCGCGCCGGTGGGGCCCGTGGCGCCCGGCGCCGCCGCCCACGGGACGGCCGGGGTGGCGGCGGTGGCCGCCGTCCGGGCCGCGGGCCGTCCGCCGCGGGTCAGGTGCAGGGCCACCAGGAGCCCCACCGCGACCACCGTGGCCACCAGCCGCTCGGCCGAGGTGACGAGCGGGATCGCCAGCAGGCCCGCGATTGTCAGCAGGGTGATCGAGAGGACCGACGCCGGCGCGTTCCGCTGCGGCGGCGCCCCCGGCGGGCCGGCGTCCGGCAGGACGGCGCAGCCCGCGAGGTAGAGCGGCAGGCCCGGGCCGGTCACCGCGGCGACGACGAACGCGATCCGCACCAGCGTCGGGTCCACGTCGTAGCGGCGGGCGATCGCGGAGGAGACCCCCGCCAGTTTCCGGTCGTCCCGTGGCCGCACCGGCCGGGACTCCCACATCTCCCGCAGGGTGTCCATGCCCTGCGCCCCCGCCCGGCGTGGCCCCGGGGTCCGGGCCTGTGTTCCGCTCATGACGACAAGCCTGCACGGCCGGGTGACCCCTGGTCTCGGGGACAACCCCGAGCCGACCCCGGAACCGGACCGGAGGGGGACGGCCGCGAACCGTGTGACGATGGAGTCGTGAACAGCCCGAACCCGTCCGCCCGCGGTGCGCCCGCCGGTGCGCCGCCGGAGCCTCCGGCCCCACCCGGCCCCGCTTCCGGGGCCCGGACCGAGCCGACGGCCGGCGAGGCCCGGACCGGGCCGGTGTCCGGGGAGGAGCGGACGGAGCCGGCCCCGGTGGGGGACCGCACGACCGCGCGGGTCGCCGCGTCCGCCGCCCCCGCCGCGCCGCTCACCCGGCGCCGGTCCGGCCGGATGCTGGGCGGCGTCGCGGGTGGCGTCGCCGACCATCTCGGCGTCGACGTGCGCTGGGTGCGTGCGGCGTTCGTCCTGCTGACGTTCCTGGGCTGGGCGGGCGTACTGGCGTACGGCCTGCTGTGGGTGTTCGTCCGGCAGGAGGTCTCCGCGGCCGAGCGGACGGTGACCCGTTCCGAACGGCTGCAGGCGGCCGGGCTGCTCACCCTCGGCCTGGGGCTGTCGCTGGTCGCGGCCACGTCCGGCTCGGTGATCGGATGGATCGCCGGCCCGCTGGGGCTGGCGACGGTCGGTGCGGCCGTCGTCTGGCGGGAGGCGGACGAGGCGCAGCGCCGTCGCTGGGCGCGGGACGCGCGCACCCGCGTCGTCGGGGGCCGGGCCGCGCTGGTGCGGTCGCTGCTCGGGGCCGCCCTCGTCCTGACCGGGCTGATGGCGTTCCTGCTGGGGAACCTGGACCTCGGCCAGGTGCGGTTCGGCATCCTGGCCGCGCTGGCGACCCTGCTCGGCGTCGCGGTGCTGACCGTGCCGTGGTGGGTGCGGCTGGTGCGCGATCTCGGCGAGGAACGGCGGGCCCGTGCGGTCGAGGCGGAGCGGACCGAGATCGCCGCGCACCTGCACGACTCGGTGCTGCAGACCCTCGCGCTGATCCAGCGCCAGGCGGGCGACTCCCGCGAGGTGCAGCGGCTGGCCCGCGGGCAGGAGCGCGAGCTGCGGGCGTGGCTGTACGGGCCCGGCGGGCGTGCCACCGGCGGCGCCGGGGTGCCGCCCTCGGAGGCGGCGGAGACGACGCTGTCCGCGGCGATCACCCGCGTGGCGGGGGAGGTCGAGGACACCTATGCGGTCGCCGTCGGGCCGGTGCTGGTCGGCGACGCCGAGCTCGACGGCGACCTGCGCGCCCTGGTGCTCGCGGCGCGGGAGGCGATGGTGAACGCGGCCAAGCACTCCGGGACGGCGGAGGTGGACGTCTACGTCGAGGTCGAACCGGCCTCCGACGAGGGCCCCGGCGTCGCGGAGGTGTTCGTCCGCGACCGCGGGAAGGGCTTCGACCCGGACGCGGTCGACGGCGACCGGCACGGCCTCGCCGACTCGGTGCACGCCCGGATGCGCCGGCACGGCGGTACGGTCCGGATCCGCACCGGTGCGGGCGAGGGCACGGAGGTGCGGCTGACGATGCCGCTGGAACGGGAGGGGACGGCATGAGCTCCGCGGAGGCCGACGGGCCGATCCGGGTCTACCTGGTCGACGATCACGCGTTGTTCCGGTCGGGGGTGCGCGCCGAGCTGGATCGCGGCGACGGCCGGTCGCCCGCCGTCGAGGTGATCGGCGAGGCGGGATCGGTGGACGAGGCCGTCGCCGGTGTCGCGCACCTGGATCCGGACGTCGTGCTGCTGGACGTGCACCTGCCCGGTGGCGGGGGCGCCGAGATCCTGCGCCGCACCCGGGCGGCGGGGACGGAGTCGGTGTTCCTCGCGCTGTCGGTGTCCGACGCGGCGGAGGACGTCATCAGCGTCATCCGGTCCGGGGCCCGTGGCTACGTCACCAAGACGATCTCGGGGCGCGATCTGGCGGACGCGGTGCGCCGGGTGCGGGTCGGCGACGCGGTGTTCTCCCCGCGGCTGGCCGGGTTCGTGCTCGACGCGTTCTCCGACCGTCCGGGGGCGGCGCCGCCGGTGGACCCGGAGGTGGACCAGCTGACGAAGCGTGAGCGCGACGTGCTGCGGCTGCTGGCGCGCGGCTACGCCTACAAGGAGATCGCCGGGGAGCTGTTCATCTCGGTGAAGACGGTGGAGACCCACGTGTCGAGCGTGCTGCGGAAGACGCAGACGTCGAACCGGCACGAGCTGTCCCGCTGGGCTTCCGACAGGAGGCTCGTGTAGGTCGCGCAGCGACCGGAACGGGCCGGAAGGAGCATCGGCACCGACAGGAGGCTCGTGTAGGTCGCGCAGCGACCGGAACGGGCCGGAAGGAGCATCGGCACCGACAGGAGGCTCGTGTAGGTCGCTACCCCCTGCACGACGACGGCGCCGGACCCGATCGCGGGGCCGGCGCCGTCGTCGTACGGAAGGGGTGGTCAGCCGCCCAGCAGGGAACCGGCGCCCTCGGTGACGCCACCGACGAGCCCACCGACCGGCTCGGTGACCGTCGACGCGGCCTTCCCGACCGGCTCGGTCACGGTGCCGAGAGCCTTCCCGACCGGCGCGGTGACCTTCTGCAGCGGCTGGGTCCGCTCGTTCCCGGAGGAGCCCGAGGACCCGTCGGTCTTCTTCGTCGCGGCCGAGGTGTCCAGCAGCCCGGTGACCGGCTCGGCGGCCTTCAGGACCGGCCCGGTCAGCGGCTCGGTGGCGCCCAGGACCGGCTCCGTCACGGGCGACAGGGCACCCAGCACCGGCGTCGTGACGGGCTCGAGGGTGTCGGTGAGCGGGCGGGTCACCGGCTTCACCGCGTCAGTGACGGGGGCGACGGCGCCGGTGACCGGCTCCAGGGCCCCGCCGACGGTCCGGCCCACCGGGCCGGCTGCCCGCGCGACCGGGGCCACGACGCCGTCGGCGACACCGGCGACGGCCGGCCGGACCGGTTCGGTGACGCCCTGCAGCGGACCGGTGCTCGTGCCGTCCGCGGACGGGCTCGGCGTGGTGAGCGGCGCGATCAGGTTCGGCGCGGACGGCCGGTCCGGGTTGTTGAGGGCCTGCACCGGTGCGAGCCCGCCGATCGGCGAGCCGGTGCCGGTGGAGCCGGTCCCGGTGGGGCCGTCGCCGGACGGCGTGCCCGGGGATCCCGCGGGCGGGGTCGCGGCGGCCGTCGTCGTGGTGCGCTGGGCCGGGATCGCCGCGGCCGCTCCGGAACCGGTGCCGGTCGAGACCTGACGCAGGGTGCCCGCGGCGGCGGACTGCTGCGGGAACGCGACGTCCATCCAGTCGGTCGCTCCGGGCGCGGTGCCGGGCAGCTCGTGCAGCGGCGACGAGAGCGCGACGTTCGCCGGCAGGTACTGGCCGGGCAGCGTGTCGGGCGCCTGACCCGCGGGCAGCGCGACGCCGGGGAAGAGGCCGTCCGCGGCGGCCTGGGCGTCGGAGTCGTGCGAGGCGGCGCCGTTGTACATCGCGGCGCCGAGCACCGAGCCGGCGGCGACCAGCGCACCGGCGACCGCACCGGCCCGCCGGCGCCCGGACGTCGGCCGGGCGGCCCAGCCCTGGGCACCCTCGGTGCGCGGCTGCGGGAGGTCGATGTCGGGCCACCCGCCGGGCGCGCCGGCGGCGGGGACGTCGGACGCGGGAACAGCGGCGGCCGACTCGCGGCCCTCGCGGCGCAGCAGATCGCCGACGGACAGGATCGGGCCGGTCAGCGGCCCGGGGCGGGAGTCGCGTGCGCCGGCCGCATGACGGGCCAGAAGCTCGGCGACACTCACGACCTCACGGTGCCCGGGGGCGCCGGGGGCGCCGGGGGCGCCGGGGGCGCCGGGGAGCGGGGCTCCGGCAGGGGTGTCGGTCACGGCCGCACGTCCTCCTTCAGGTGTCGTTTCGACCCGGGAAGGTCTACCGGAACCCTCGCCCGATCCCAAGTGATGACCCTCCGCTCGTCGCGCGTAACCCGATCAGGTGATTCCCGTTCGACGGGCGTAACCGACCACTCACCCCGTTCGTTGACCACCGAGGCAACCGGTCTGCGACGACACCGGGTCGGAAACCGCAGGTCGGTCTTCCGGTCGGAGCGACCCCGGTCACATTCCGTGCACTTCCGGTGAATCGCCGAATGGTCGCCGTTCCCGGGCGGATGCGGAGCGCGACGACGACGACGGCGGCGGCGGCCCGGGCGGCGACCCGCGCTCAGCGACCGCCGAGTCGCCCCCGGCCGAGCCGCAGCAGCATCAGTGCGAGCTCCCGGCCCTCCGGGCCCAGCTCGTGGAACCGGTCCAGCACCGCCATCTCGCGGCTGTAGACGATCCGCGGCCCGCCCGCGGCCATCCGCGCGGCGCCGATCCGCTTCGACACCTCCGTGCGGCGCAGGACGGCGTCGAGGATCTCGGAGTCGAGGCGGTCGATCTCCTTGCGGAGGTCGTCGATCTCGGAGTCGGCGCCGGTGGGGACGGAGTCCCCGCTCGGCGCGTGGGAAACGGCGGGTTCGGTCACGGTCGTGGCTCCTCGTCTCGGTCACCGGGTCTCGAGGACCGAGGACATGCGAACGCCCCGGGTCCTGCCGGACTCCGGGGCGCGCTGGGGGGTCTGTCCTCAGACAGGGTGTGCAGCGGGTGCCGGAGACCGGAACCCGTAGCGAAATCGCCTGTCGTCGTACACGGCCGCGAGTGTAGACCACCGGCGGGGTGCGGGCGTCGTCGTTCCACCCGCCGGGGCCGGGCTGTCGGACCCCCGGCGTACCGTGTTCGACACGATGAGTGCGCTGTTCGAACTCCCCGGGACGAGCTCGGTCACCGAGCCGACGACCTCACGCGGCCGGCAGCTGCTCGAGGGCCTCAACGACCGGCAGCGGGAGGCCGTGACCCACGCCGGGTCCCCGCTGCTCATCGTCGCGGGAGCAGGCTCGGGGAAGACGCGCGTGCTCACGCACCGGATCGGCTGGCTGCTCGCCGAGCGCGGGGTGCACCCCGGCGAGATCATGTCGATCACCTTCACGAACAAGGCCGCGGCCGAGATGAAGGAGCGGGTCGACGGCCTCGTGGGTCGCCGCTCCGGCCCGATGTGGGTCTCGACGTTCCACTCCATGTGCGTGCGGATCCTGCGCCGCGAGGCCAAGCACCTGGGCGTGCGCAGCGCGTTCTCGGTCTACGACGCCGACGACTCCCGCCGCCTGGTCGGCATCGTGGGCCGGGACCTGGAGCTCGACCCGAAGAAGTTCGCCCCGCGGGCCCTCGCCGCACAGATCTCGAACCTGAAGAACGAGCTGCTGTCGCCGGACGACGCGGCCGAGCGTGCCGGCACCGACCACGAGCGGCGGATCGCCGAGGTCTACGGTGTCTACCAGTCCCGGCTGCGGCAGGCGAACGCGTTCGACTTCGACGACCTGATCATGGAGACGGTCTCGCTGCTGGACCGGATGCCCGCGGTGGCCGAGTACTACCGGCGTCGGTTCCGGCACGTGCTGGTCGACGAGTACCAGGACACCAATCACGCCCAGTACGAGCTGGTCCGCCAGCTGGTGCTCCCGGCCACGGAGAAGGGGAAGCCCGCCGAGCTCTGCGTGGTCGGCGACTCGGACCAGTCGATCTACGCGTTCCGCGGCGCGAACATCCGCAACATCATCGAGTTCGAGCAGGACTTCCCGGACGCGCGGACGATCCTGCTGGAGCAGAACTACCGCTCCTCGCAGACGATCCTGTCCGCCGCGAACGCGGTGATCGCCCGCAACCCGGAGCGCCGGGACAAGCGACTGTGGTCCGACGCGGGCGACGGGGAACGCGTCGTCGGCTACGTCGCCGACAACGAGCACGACGAGGCGTCGTTCGTGGCGAGGGAGATCGACCGGCTCGTCGACTCCGGCGAGTACCGCAACAGCGACATCGCCGTCTTCTACCGCACGAACAACCAGTCCCGTGTCTTCGAGGACGTGTTCCTGCGGGTCGGGATGCCGTACAAGGTGGTCGGCGGCGTCCGCTTCTACGAGCGCCGCGAGATCCGCGACGCGCTCGCGTACCTGCGGGTGCTGTCCAACCCGGAGGACACGGTCAGCCTGCGGCGCATCCTCAACGTGCCCAAGCGCGGCATCGGGGACCGGGCCGAGTCGGTCGTCGCGGAGTACGCGGAGCGGGAGCGGACGTCGTTCTCCCGGGCGTTGCGCACCGCGGCCGAGGAGCCCGCGAAGCTCCCGGCCCTGGCGACGCGCTCGCAGAAGAACATCGCCGGGTTCGTCCGCATGCTCGACGGTCTCGGCGAACTGGTGGACCGCGGCGACGACACCGCGGAGATCCTGGAGGCGGTCTACGCCCGCACCGGGTACGTGGAGGAGCTGCAGGCCTCCGAGGACCCGCAGGACGGCACCCGGATGGACAACCTCGCCGAGCTGGTCACCGTGGCCCGCGAGTTCGCCGGTGACGCCGCGGTGGCCGACCTGGAGGCGCTGAGCACCGACCCGGACGCCGGTGGCGGGGCGATCGGGTCCGGAGCGGCCCCCGGCGAGGACCCGGCTCCCGCTGCGGGGGCACCGGCGAGCCCCGGCGACGACGTCGACACCGACGCCGGCGCCCCCGAGCCCGGTTCGCTGGCCGCGTTCCTGGAGCGGGTGGCCCTGGTCGCCGACGCCGACTCCATCCCCGACGACGACACCGGCGTCGTCACCCTGATGACCCTGCACACCGCGAAGGGCCTGGAGTTCCCGGTCGTGTTCCTGACCGGCTGGGAGGACGGGATCTTCCCGCACCTGCGGACGCTGGGGGACCCGAAGGAGCTCGCCGAGGAGCGCCGGCTCGCCTACGTGGGGATCACCCGGGCCGAGCAGCGCCTCTACGTGTCCCGCGCGATCGTCCGGTCGGCGTTCGGGCAGCCCAGCACCAACCCGGCGTCCCGGTTCCTCGACGAGGTGCCGGCCGAGCTGACCGAGTGGCGGCGCACCGAGGAGCAGCTGGTGGCCGAGCGGCCGTCCGCCCCGGTGGGCCGGTTCGGCTTCGGCCGCTCCGGCGGGCGGGGCGCGACGGGGTCGGGCGGCCGCGGGGACTGGAAGGTCCCCGAGCGCAGCCTGAACAACACCTCGCTGCATCTCGACGTCGGCGACCGCGTCAACCACGACAAGTACGGGCTGGGCACGGTGATCGCCGCGGACGGCGTCGGCCCGCGGGCGACGGTGACGATCGACTTCGGCTCGGGCGGGACGGTCCGCCTGATGCTGATCGGCGGCGTCCCGATGCAGAAGCTGTAGCCCGCGCCGGGTCAGTCGTCGTCGGAGTCCCGGTCGGAGTCGCCGCGGCCGGGGTCCGCCGCGGCCTCGGCCGGGGTGAGGATCTCGATCGAGGTGAAGGCCCCGGAGGCGTCGACGGTGACGGTGCGGGGTGCGGGCACCGCGCACGCCGTCGGGCACTCGGTCGACCCGAAGACGGTGAAGCCGCTGACGTCGGCCCGCACGCCGTCGGGGACGACGATGCGCAGCGACCCGAGGACGGCACGGGTCTCCACCCGGTCCTGGTCGGGCGCCACGGCGATCGTCCGTGAGCTGAGCACCGCGGCGCCGTCCTGCGCGGAGATCAGGTGCGAGCCGCCCCAGAGCGCCGCCGCGACCAGCGCGACCGTCCCCAGTGCACCTCCCGCCGACCGGGCCGCCGTCGTGAGCAGGTCCCGTCCGCGGGACGCCGGGGCGGCTGTGGCGACCGTCGGTGCGGCGGTGTCGGCGGGCAGGTCGACGGTCAGCGGTTCCAGGTCGGCGCGGGTCCGGGCGGCCCAGGCGCGGGCGGACCGTTCCTCGTACTCCTCCAGGGAGAGCCGGCCCTCGCCGTGGGCCCGCTGGAGGCGGGCGTCGACCGCGCGGCGTTCGGTGTCGCCGACGCGGAGTTCCGATCCGTCCGTCACGCGGCCATTCTGCCGCGTGCGGATCAGGCGTCGCGGTCGCCGGTCAGCCGGGTGACGTCCAGACCGCGTTCGGTGAGCCAGGGCAGCGGGTTGGTCTTGCTGCCGTCGGACTCCCAGATCTCCAGGTGGAGGTGCGGGCCGGTGGACTGGCCACGGTTCCCGACCTCGGCGATCTCGTCGCCCGCCTTGACCTGCTGTCCGACCTCGACGAGCGAGCGGTTGATGTGGCCGTACACCGAGCTGGTTCCGTCGGGGTGCTTGAGCACCACCCACATCCCGAAACCGCTGGCCGGGCCGGCCTTCTCCACGACACCGTCGGTGAGGGCGAAGATCGGCGTGCCGATCGGCGCGGCGAGGTCGATGCCGTAGTGCTGCACGCCCCAGCGGGCACCGAAGCCGGAGGTGAAGCGGCCCGCGGTGGGCATCACCAGGGGCTCGCCGTCGAACACGACGGCCTTCGGTGCGCCGTGCGACATGGCGCCGGAGATGGCGCGTTCCTGCGTGGCGGCCTGCTCACCGAGGCGGGCGGCCTTGGTGAGGCTGGCGACGTCGACCTCGGTGGTGTCGTCGAGATCGGGCAGCGAGGCCTGCGAGGCCAGCTGCTCGCCACCGATCGCCGAGGTCACCGCGGGAGCGGTCGTGTCGGCGGGACGGGGCTCGGCCGACACCGGCAGCATCGCCGAGGCGGCGAGCCGTGCGTAGGAGTCCTCGACGGCCTGCTCGCCGGACAGTCCCGGGATGCCGAGGGCGCCTGCCATCGTCTGGCCGGCCGCGACGAGTGCGCCACCGGCTGCGGCGGCGACGGTCACCCGGGTCCGGTGGCCGGTCGCCGGGGGCAGCGGGAACTGGTGCCCGCCGGCCGTCGCCGGGCGCGCGGCCCCGGTCGTGGGTGTGGCCGCGCCGCGCACGGTCCCGCTGTGGGACGTCGCGCGTACGGCTCCGCCGGGTGCGGCCGTGCGGGCGGTCGCCGCCGGGCCGGGGTGCGGCGCGGCGGCACGGGCGACGGGCGCGTCCGGGGTGCCGGGACGCGCTGGTGCGGCGGGGCGGTGCCCGTCGCGCGGACCCTGCGGGCGGCTGTGGGGCGCGGCGGTGCCGGGCCGGTTCCGGGGACCCGCCGGTTCCGGGCGGGTACGGGCGGGCACGTGGGCCGGCGGATGCGGACGGTGCACGTCGGCGCCGGCCGGCACGCGGGTACGCGTGACCGACGGCGGAGGCGCCGGGTGCCGGTGGCCGCCCGCGGTGACCGGCACGTGGGGGATCGTGCCGGGCCGGGACTCCGGTCGGACGGCGCCGCTGGGGGAGCGGTGGCGCGCCAAGACCTGCCCTTCTGGTGTTCAGGTCGTCCCGGGCCGGTCGGCGGTGGTCGTCGGAGTGGGGGCTCCGCGGGGGTGTGCGCCGTTTCGGGGGCGGCGCCGACCACCGTGATCGGCTCGTGACGTGGACGACTGGACGGTAACCCGACAGTCGCAACGCGGCAACGGCGGGCCGCCGTACGGGTACGGACGGTCGGAGATCATCGGCGACCGGTCGGGGGAACGCGCCGGAGGGCGACGGCTCCGGGTCACCCGGTCGTCCGCCGCCGTACGGGTGGACGGACTCCGCGGCTCAGGACGCGGGGGCGCCCGGGACACCGGGGACGCCGCCGCCGGTGCCGTCGAGCTCCGCGTCCACCGCGTGCCGGCCGGCCGGGCGGAGGGATCCACGCAGCCGGCGGTCCCGGACCGCGTCGTGCTCGCGCCGCTCCACCTCGCCGCGCGCCAGTGTGCTGGCCACCCAGTGCACCGTGCGCCGGTCGATCGGCAGCGACAGGTGCCCGACGTCGTCGAGGCGGAGCTCCTGGACGTCGAGGTCCGGATGCTGCAGCCGGGCGTTGCGCTGCGGGACGACGACCTCGTCCATCCGGGACCAGGCGACGAGGAACCGGGTCCGGCACCCCGGTGCCGGTGCGTCGAGCTCGGCGAGCACCTCGGAGCCGGGACGGAGCTGGCGGCACAGCGCGGTCGGCGCGAGCCGGGCCAGATTGCTGCCCGAGTGCGGGCTGCCGAGCGTGACCAGGGTGTCGACGACGTCGTCGCCGCCCATCCGCTGGACGTAGTAGCGGGCGACGACCCCGCCGAGCGAGTGCCCCACGATGTGGACCTTGTCCGAGCCGGTCGCCTCGCGCAGCCGCTCGACGTGCCCGCGGAGCTCGTGGGCGGCGCTGCGCAGGTCGCCGGTGAGCAGGCTGTAGTTGATCGCGTGCACCGTGCCGAACCCGCGCCGGCGCAGCGCGTGCGCGAACACGGTGAACACCGACCGGTTGTCCATGATCCCGTGGATCAGCAGGATCGGGGTCCCCGCGGCGGCCGGGTCGGCGACGACCAGGCTGCGCTTGACCGGCGGGAGGGTGTCGGTGCGCCAGTGCCCGTGTGCCCGGACCGTCTCCTCGGCCAGCCCGATCGGGTAGAGCGCGAGGTGGGCCGACAGCCACGCCCACTCGACGGCCAGGCCCCTGAGCCCGGCCGGGGAGGTGAAGGTGCGCACGGCGTAGCCCGTCGCCTGCCCGAGATCGCTCGCGAGGTCCGTCGCTCCGGAAGCGATCGCGCGCAGACGACGCCACCCGGGTAGCGACGTCGCCATGGTGGAAAGGTAAGTCAGATCACAGCCGTTCGCCCGGTGGCGGCCCGGCGCGTGGTCGGCATCACTCGGACGGGGCATCTGAATCGAACACTGCCCCGACGGGGTGACAGCAGTCACCGGCCCAGGTCAGGACCGGTGCGGACGGCGTGGCTAGGCTCCCGGACGCAGCACGACCGACGTCCGCGACCGCTGCCGCCTCCCAGCGCGGGGCGCCCCCGGAGGAACCCGGGGACGCGCCGGTCGCGGCCGATAGCGAAGTGGAGCGGGAGAGCCGAGTGGACCTGTACGAGTACCAGGCGAAGGACCTCTTCGCCGCGCACGGAGTCCCGGTGCTGCCGGGGAAGACCGTGGACAACGCCGCCGACGCCGCGGCCGCAGCGTCCGAGCTGGGCACCGCCGTCGTGGTCAAGGCCCAGGTCAAGACCGGCGGCCGGGGCAAGGCGGGCGGCGTGAAGCTGGCCCAGAGTGCCGACGAGGCCAAGGAGAAGGCCGAGGCCATCCTCGGTCTCGACATCAAGGGCCACACCGTCCACCAGGTGCTGGTGACCGAGGCCAGCGACATCTCCGAGGAGTACTACTTCTCGTTCCTGCTGGACCGCTCGAACCGGACCTTCCTGGCCATGTGCTCGGCCGAGGGCGGCATGGAGATCGAGGAGCTGGCCGTCGAGCGCCCGGAGGCGCTGGCCCGTATCGCGATCGACCCGATCGCCGGTGTCGACAAGGCGAAGGCCGACGAGATCGTCGCCGCGGGGAAGATCCCGGCCGCCGTCGCCGACGAGGCCGCGAACGTCATCGTGAAGCTGTGGGAGACCTTCGTCGCCGAGGACGCCACCCTCGTCGAGGTCAACCCGCTGGTCCGTGACCCGCAGGACAAGGTGATCGCCCTCGACGGCAAGGTCACCCTCGACGAGAACGCCGCGTTCCGCCACGAGGCGCACGCCGAGCTCGTCGACGAGCGGACCGAGAACCCGCTCGAGGCGAAGGCCAAGGCCAAGGGCCTGAACTACGTCAAGCTCGACGGCGGCCAGGTCGGCGTCATCGGCAACGGCGCGGGTCTCGTCATGAGCACCCTCGACGTCGTGGCGTACGCCGGTGAGGCGCACGGCGGCGTGAAGCCGGCCAACTTCCTCGACATCGGCGGCGGCGCCTCGGCGCAGGTCATGGCCGACGGCCTGGACGTCATCCTGGGCGACGACGAGGTCAAGAGCGTCTTCGTCAACGTCTTCGGCGGCATCACCGCGTGCGACGCGGTGGCGAACGGCATCGTCGAGGCCCTGAAGATCCTGGGTGACGACGCTACGAAGCCGCTGGTCGTCCGCCTGGACGGCAACAACGTCGAGGAGGGTCGCAAGATCCTGGCCGACGCGAACCACCCGCTCGTCACTGTGGTGGGCACGATGGACGACGCGGCCGCCAAGGCCGCCGAGCTGGCGAACGCCGCGGGAGCCTGAGAGAAATGTCGATCTTCCTCAACGAGAACAGCAAGGTCATCGTCCAGGGCATCACCGGCGGCGAGGGCACCAAGCACGCCACGAAGATGATCGCCTCCGGCACGAACATCGTGGGCGGCGTCAACGCCCGCAAGGCCGGGACCACGCACACGGTCGGCGACAAGGACGTCACCGTGTACGGGACGGTCGAGGAGGCGATGAAGGAGACCGGCGCCGACGTGTCGGTGCTGTTCGTCCCGCCGAAGTTCGCCAAGGACGCGGTCATCGAGGCCATCGACGCCGAGATCCCGCTCGCCGTCGTGATCACCGAGGGCATCCCGGTGCACGACTCGGCGTACTTCTGGGCGCACGCCGTCGCCAAGGGCAACAAGACCCGCATCATCGGGCCGAACTGTCCCGGGATCATCTCTCCCGGGAAGTCCAACGCGGGCATCATCCCGGCGAACATCGCCGGCCCCGGCAAGATCGGTCTGGTGTCGAAGTCCGGCACGCTGACCTACCAGATGATGTTCGAGCTGCGCGAGTTCGGCTTCTCCACCGCGATCGGCATCGGCGGTGACCCGGTCATCGGCACCACGCACATCGACGCCCTCGAGGCGTTCGAGGCGGACCCCGACACCGAGGCCATCGTGATGATCGGTGAGATCGGTGGCGACGCCGAGGAGCGTGCCGCGGACTTCATCAAGGCCAACGTCACCAAGCCGGTCGCCGGCTACGTCGCGGGCTTCACCGCGCCGGAGGGCAAGACGATGGGCCACGCCGGCGCCATCGTCTCCGGCTCGGCCGGCACCGCGCAGGCGAAGAAGGAGGCCCTCGAGGCCGCGGGCGTGAAGGTCGGCAAGACGCCGTCCGAGACCGCCGCGCTCATGAAGGAGATCCTCTCCGCCAAGTAGGGCGTACGACCGACGACGCGCGGGTCCCGGGAACTCCGGGGGCCCGCGCGTCGTCGTGTGTACGGCGCCCGTCGGGCGTCACCCGGCCGTGGAGCGGAATCGACTAGCGTGCGGCCCGGAGTCCTGTCACCGACGCCCGCGGGAGTAGTCGTCATGTCCAGTAACCAGCCGCCCTCCCCCGGGGCCGGCCCCGACGACGCGGTGACCCCACCTGCGGGCACGGTGCGGCTCGCCGTGCTGGGCGGCGCGGCCGCCGCGCTGCTCGTCCTGGTCACGGCCTTCTTCGGGCTCCCCCCGGCCGCCGCCTACGCGCTCGCCATGGTCGTGGCGGGCGGGATCGCGGGTGGGCTGTCGCTGCTGCCCGGGACGGGCCGGGTGCTCGTCGCCGGGACCGTGCTGTCCGGGACCGGGTTCCTGACGCTGCTGTTCCTGTTCACCGCCAGCGGCAGCCCGGTCGCGGCCGGGGCCGTCGGGTGGGTGGCCGTGGCGTTCGCGCTGCTGTCGGTCGCCGGCCTGTTCTACGGCCAGCTGCTGCTCTCCGGTGTCCTCGCCGCCCCCGCCCCGCGCGCGGCGCGGCCGGCGCACGCGCCGTCGAACGAGCCGCCGTGGGCGACGCCCGGCCTGCCCCAGCAGCCCGGTCACGGCCGCCCCGGGCAGGCGGGCGGGTACGACGCGTACGGCCCCGGCCGGGGCGGACACCCGGGAGCCCACGAGGGCCCGGGTCAGTACGCCCAGCAGCCGGGTCACTACGGCGCCCAACACGGTCAGTACGCCGCCGAGCCGGGTCAGTACGGCGGCCAGCCGGGTCAGTACGGCGGCCAGCCGGGTCAGTACGGGATCCAGCCCGGGCAGTTCACCCAGCAGCCCGGTCAGTATGGCGCGCAGGCCGGTCAGCCCGGTGCCCAGCCCGGCGCTCCGGCGGGTCAGTACGGCATCCCGGCGGCGGACCAGTACGGCGGTCAGCCCGGTCAGTACGGCCAGCAGCCCGGTCAGTACGGCGAGCCCGGTCAGTACGGGCAGCAGCCGCAGGGGGCCGGGCAGGCCGTCCCGGGGTCGTACGCGCCGTCCACGGCCGCCTCGGGCGGGGCGTTCTCCGGGGTCGCCTACGGCGAGCGCGCGGCCGACCCCGGGCGCGGCCACGGCGGCGGCGCCGTCCCCGCCGTGCCCGGTCAGCAGGCTGCAGGTGCCGACGCACCGGGTGCCCCGGGGCAGGGTGGCCCCGCCGGGCCGGCGGAGTTCGGGCAGCAGGGCCCCGCCGAGCAGCCGGCTCAGGGTGCGGCGCAGCACACCCCCGACGAGGTCGCCGGGCAGCACCTTCCCGGCGAGCCCGCGGTCGGGCAGACCGCGCATGGCGTCCCGGGTGCCGGGCAGAACGGGCCCGGTGGCCAGGCCGTGGACCCGAACGCTCCGGGCGTGCCGGCAGCCGGGGCCCGCGGGCAGTCCGGGACGCCGGAGCAGCAGGCGTCCGGGGAGCAGTCGCCGGGGCACGACCCGGCCCGGCAGACCCCGGTGACCGACGACGACGCCACCCGGGCCTTCCGTGCGGGTGGCGGCCGGCCGCCGTCGTCCTGACTCCGGTCGTCCAGGGCGCCGGTCGTCACGGCCCGGTGGTCGTGACGCCGGGTGCCCGGCCCCGCCGGTCGTGACCCGCGTCGGCCCTGTCCGGTCGTCCGCGTCAAGCTGGGACCCGGGCGGTCCCGTGGGGCCGGGCACGTGCGGCGTGCCTGCCGCCGCGGGCGCCCCGGCGCTGCGACCCTGACCGGGTGAGCACCCCGCCCCGCCCCGCCCGCGGCCGTCCCGCGTCCCGCTCCCGGCCGTCCGGTCCCGGCGCGTCCCGGTCCCGGGACGACGCGGCCGCGCGCGACGGCCGGGGCGGCGTCGCCGAGCGGGAACGGCCCCGTGCCACGACCCGGCGGCCCGCACCGGACCGGCGCCCGGGCGACGGCAACGGCCTCGACCGCCTGCGGATCCTGCTCGCGTCGACGATGGGCGCGGTGCTGGCCGGCTACACGCTGCTGGTGCCGGTCGCGGCGCTGATCGCCGGCACCGGCGGTGTGCCGGTGACGGCCGACGCCGCGCTGGCCACCGCCGTCCCGATGTGGCTGGCCGCGCACCAGATCCCGATCGCACTCGACGGCCGCCCGCTCGGGGTGCTGCCGCTGCTGCCGACCCTCGTGATCGTGGCCGTCGTCGCGTGGTTCTCCCGCTGGGCGGTCCGGCGGCTGGGTGGCCGGGTCCGGCACGACGCGGGCGCCGTCGTCGCCGCGCAGGCGGGCGCGGCGGCCGCGGTCGCCGTCCTGGCGGGTGCGCTGCTGCCCAAGGAGATGGCGGTGACCGCACCGTGGGCCTCCCTCCTCGGCGCCGGCCTGATCGGTGGCGCCGCGGCCGGTGCGGGCGTCGTCCACGCCTGCGGGATGCCCGCCGCGTGGAAGCGGGTGCTCGCGGGGTGGCCCGGAGCCGCGCTCGCCGGGGTCCGGGTCGCCGCGACCTCCCTGCTGCTGACCGGCGCGCTCGTGCTGACGGGGGCGCTGCTGCTCACCGCGACCGCCGTGAGCGACGCCGCTGCCCGTCTCGGACCGGGCATCGGAGCGGGCTTCGGCGTCCTGGTGCTCGCCGTGGGGTATCTGCCGAACGCGCTGGTCGGGGCGGTGTCCTGGATGCTCGGCGCGGGTGTCTCGGTCGGGGTCGCGACGTCCGGTCCGCTGCTCGCGGAGCCCGGGCCGCTCCCGGCGTTCCCGCTCACGGCCCTGCTGCCGGTGACGACGGTGCCGCCCGCCGCGCCCCTGGTCCTGCTGCTCCCGGTCCTCGCCGGTGTGCTGACCGGGCTCGCCTGCCGCCGCGCGCTGGCGGACGGCGCCCCGATGGCGGAGCGGGCGGTGGCCCCGGCGACGGCGGCGGTCGTCGTCGCGACCGGGGCCGGAGCGCTGGCCACGGTGGCCGGCGGGCCCCTCGCCGGCGGGCCCTACGACCCGGTGTCGTTCCACCCCGGGGCGGTGCTCGGCGCCGTGCTGCTGCTGGTGGGGCTGCCCGCGCTGCTGACCTGCGCCGGACCCGAGCTGGCCCGGCACGTGCCGATGGGCGGTCCCGCCGGTGGGCGGGCCGGCCGGGCCCCGGGCACGGGGTCGCGGGCGGTGCGGCGCGAACGGTCGTCGACGGTCGCCGATCTCGTCGAGGGGCGCCGCCGGTCCGGCGCGAGCAGCCGCTCCGGCGGGAGCGGGGGACGGGACGGGCGCGTCCGGCGGGAGGGTCGCCGCGATCCCGCCGGGGCCGTGGGCGACGGGGCGGCGCGGGTCGGGGACGCTCCGCACGACGACCCCGATCACGACCACCCCGATCACGACCACCCCGATCACGAGGGCCCCGGTGATCCCGGCACCGCCGACCACGACGGCCCTGCCGACCACGCCGACCACGACGGCCCCGACCACGACGACCCCGGCCACGACCCCGGCCCCGATCGGGACGGCCCCCGGCGGGGCTCCCGCGGCGACGACCGGGACCCCACCGGCTGAGCACCGGGCCGGGAGGGTGACAGCCATCCCGCCTCGGCCCGGACCGGGCCCGGCGACGATCCGGCCGACGGTGACGGGGCCTGCGCGGAGCGTTCCCCGGAGCAGGGGGACGCCGGGCGGGGTGCCCCGCGCGTCTACGCTGGTCACCGGCCGCCACCGCGGCCGCAGCGACGGCGTCGGAGGGACAGCGGTGCACGCCCAGGAACAGGCCGGACCGTTCCGCGTCGTCGTACTCGTCTCCGGGGCCGGCACGTTGCTGCAGGCCCTGCTCGATGCGTCGCCCGCCGGCCCGTCCGGCTACCGGGTCGTGGCCGTCGGCGCCGACCGGCCCGGCGCGGCCGGACTGGACCGCGCCCGGGAGGCCGCGCTGCCGACGTTCGTCGAGCGGGTCGCCGACCATCCCGACCGGGACGCCTGGAACGCCGCCCTCGCCGCTGCCGTCGTCGCGCACCGGCCGGACGTCGTCGTCGGGGCGGGCTTCATGAAGCTGGTCGCACCGGCCTTCCTGGACGCGATCGGATGCCCGATGCTGAACACGCACCCGGCCCTGCTGCCGGCGTTCCCCGGTGCGCACGCCGTGCGTGACGCGCTGGCCGCCGGTGTCCGGACCACCGGAGCGACCGTGCACGAGGTCGACGCCGGGCTGGACACGGGGCCGGTGCTCGCGCAGGTGGAGGTGCCCGTCCTCCCGACCGACGACGAGACCGTCCTGCACGAGCGGATCAAGACCGAGGAACGACGGCTGCTGGTCGAGACGGTGCTGCGTCTCGCCGCGGCCGGGAGAACGCACGAGGTGAGTCAGTGAGTGAGCGCAGGCCGGTCCGCCGGGCCCTGATCAGCGTCTACGACAAGGCCGGGCTGCTGGACCTGGCGACCGGGCTGCACGCGGCCGGTGTGGAGATCGTCTCGACGGGATCCACCGCGCAGCGGATCGCCGACGCGGGGGTCCCCGTGACGCCCGTCGAGGAGGTCACCGGTTTCCCCGAGTGCTTCGACGGCCGGGTGAAGACCCTGCACCCCCGGGTGCACGCGGGGCTGCTCGCGGACACCCGCAAGGACGAGCACGTCGTGCAGCTCGAGCAGCTGAACATCGCGCCGTTCGACCTGCTGGTGTCGAACCTCTACCCGTTCCGGGAGACCGTCGCGTCCGGCGCGAGCCGCGACGAGGCCGTCGAGCAGATCGACATCGGTGGCCCGGCGATGGTGCGGGCCTCGGCGAAGAACCACGAGAGCGTCGCCGTGGTCGTCGAGCCGTCCCGCTACGAGTGGGTGCTGGAGCAGGTCGCCGCCGGCGGGTTCGTCGTCGCCGACCGGCGCCGGCTGGCCGCGGACGCGTTCCGGCACACCGCCGCGTACGACGTCTCGGTCGCCACCTGGATGGGCGAGCAGTTCCCGGCGGGCGACGGGACCGAGGCGACGCCGGAGTGGTTCGGCGCCACCTGGACCCGCGAGCGGGCGCTGCGCTACGGCGAGAACCCGCACCAGGCCGCCGCGCTGTACGCCGACGGCGGCGCCACCGGCCTCGCCGGTGCCGAGCAGCTGCACGGCAAGGAGATGTCCTACAACAACTACGTCGACGCCGACGCCGCCTGGCGGGCCGCGCACGACCACGGCGACCGGCCGACGGTCGCGGTGATCAAGCACGCGAACCCGTGCGGGATCGCGGTCGGCGCGGACGTCGCCGAGGCGCACCGCAAGGCGCACGCCACCGATCCGGTGTCCGCGTTCGGCGGTGTCGTGGCGGTCAACGGCGAGGTGTCGGTCGCGATGGCCGAGCAGGTCGCGGAGATCTTCACCGAGGTCGTCGTGGCCCCGTCCTACGCCGACGGTGCGCTGGAGGTCCTGCAGCGCAAGAAGAACGTCCGGCTGCTCCGCATCCCGGGCGAGGTCGCCCGTGGCGGCACCGAGCTGCGGCCGATCTCCGGCGGGGTCCTCGTCCAGCAGCGCGACCTGGTCGACGCCGCCGGCGACGACCCGGCCGCCTGGAAGCTCGTCACCGGCGACCCGGCGTCCCCGGAGCTCCTCGCCGACCTGGCGTTCGCCTGGCGGGCCTGCCGCGCGGTGAAGTCGAACGCGATCCTGCTCGCGCACGACGGCGCCGCGGTCGGCGTCGGCATGGGCCAGGTCAACCGGGTGGACGCCGCGAAGCTGGCGGTCGAGCGGGCCGGTGACCGGGTGCGTGGTGCGGTCGTGGCGTCGGACGCGTTCTTCCCGTTCCCGGACGGCCTGGAGGTGCTGCTCGACGCCGGTGTCGCGGCCGTCGTGCAGCCGGGTGGTTCGGTGCGCGACGAGCAGGTCGTGGCCGCGTGTGCGAAGGCGGGCGTCCCGATGTACCTCACGGGGACGCGGCACTTCGCCCACTGATCCCCGGCACGTCCCGGACGGCCCGGACCGCCTCGCGCGGTCCGGGCCGTCCTGTGTCTGCTCCCAGATCTGCGGACCCGTCGAGATGCAGCTCAGCGCGCTCATCCGCTCCCCACGGCGACGCTGAGCTGCATCTCGGCGGGGGCACCTCGGTGGTGGCTCTCGCGGCGAGGGTGCGCGGCCCGGAACTGTCGGGGGTGCGTGCGACGGTGCTTCGCGCCGGTCCACGGATCCCCCGACCGGGGGCTGCGGCAGGGCCGGCACAGGCCCTATGATTCGAACGTCAGTTCGAGTACGCACCACCTTCCCCGTGGTGCGCCGGGCAGGTTCCGACCGGTCGGCAGGCCGGTCGCGGTGCGACGGGGGAGGTCCGTGTGGGCAGGGCTGCGCCGAGCGGGACGGTCTCGGACGAGAGGGTCACGGTCGTCGGGGGAGCGGCGGCGGTGGGCCGGGTGATCGGATCCGCGCCGGACGGTGCGGGGGAACCGGGCGGGGGCCCGGAACCCCGGTACCGCCCGGAGACCGGGGAGCCGCATCCCGGTCCGGAGGAGGCGGCCGGGCCGGTGATCGGGGCCGGTGTGCGGAGCGCGGGGACGGACGGGGAGCCCGTCCCCGCGGGCCGTGCCGGTTCCGGGGCCGGACCGCGGGCCGGGCTCGCCGGGTCCCGTGACCCCGGGAGCGGGCGGGAGCCGCTCCACGGGGCACGGGGCCCGGTCGGGGGGCCGGTGTCGGACCGGCTCGCCCGGGCCCGGCAGGTGCTGCACCGGGTGGAGACCCGGGCCGACGTCGAGCGGTCCCGTCCGGTTGCCCGTCCCGGGTGCGGGGCGACGGCGGCCGACGCGGGCCCCGCGCGCACCACCGGTACGGCCGATCCCGACGACGCCGTGCTGCTCCCGGTCCCCGGCCCGCTGGCCGGGTTGCTGCCGGCGGGCGGCCTGCGCCGGGGGTCCACGGTCGCGGTGGGAGCGGGCGCCGGCGCGGGGTCGTTGCTGTTCGCGCTGCTCGCCGCTGCGTCCGCGGAGGGATGCTGGGCGGGTGTCGTCGGGCGTCCCGGGCTGGGGGCGGCGGCCGCGGCCGAGGCGGGCGTGCGGCTGGACCGGCTCGCGCTGGTCCCGGATCCCGGTGCCGACCTGGTCGGGGTCACCGCGGCCCTGCTCGACGGGCTGGACCTGGTCGTGGTGGCGGGTCCGGAGCGGGCCGGGCTCCGTGCCGGTGACCGGCAACGTCTGACGGCGCGGGCCCGGCAGCGCGGGGCGGTGCTGCTGGCGCTGGGGTCCTGGCCCGGGGCGGACCTGCGGCTGCACTGCGAACGTCCACGCTGGGAGGGCGTGGGCCGCGGGGAGGGCCGGTTGCGGTACCGCCGGATCGAGGTGCGGGCGTCCGGGCGCGGGATCGGGCCCGCGGGCCGGGGCGCCGAGGTGCTGCTGCCGGGGCCGGGCGGGGCGGTACTCGCCGCCCCGGAGCAAGTGCCGGCCGGGAGCCGGCCGACGCCCGTCGCCGCCCCCGGGCAGGTGCTCCCCGGCCGGCCGGTCGTACAGGTGGCCGGATGAGCGCGGCGGGCAGCGCGGCGGACGTCGCCGACCCGGCCGCCCGGGGGCCGGGCGGTGCGGGGGCGCGGGTGCCGGACCCGCGGGTGCTGGCGGTCTGGTCCCCGGACTGGCCGGTCACCGCGGCGGCCCGGGCCGCCCACGTCCCGGCGCACCGCCCTGCGGCGGTGTTCCACGCCAACCGGGTGCTGGCCTGTTCGGCCATCGCCCGCAGGCACGGGGTGCGCCGGGGGCTGCGACGGCGCGAGGCGCAGGCCCGGTGTCCCGACCTGGCGGTGCTCGCACCGGACCCGGGGCGGGACGCCCGGCTGTTCGAGCCGGTCGCGGCCGCGGTCGAGGGGCTCGCGCCGGGTGTGGAGGTCGTCCGTCCCGGGTTGCTCGTGCTGCCCGCCCGCGGCCCGGTCGGCTGGTTCGGCGGGGAGCGGGAGGCGATCGAGCGGCTGATCGACCAGGTCGCCCTGCACGCCGCGACGGAGTGCCAGATCGGTGTCGCCGACGGCATGTTCGCCGCCGAGCTCGCCGCCCGCCGGGGGCGCGGGGTGCCGTCCGGCCGGTCGGCGGAGTTCCTCGCACCGCTGGAGGTCGCCGAGCTCGACCGGGACCCGGAGACCGACCGCTCCGCGCTGATCGACCTCCTGCGCAGGCTCGGGCTGCGGTCGCTGGGTGCGTTCGGCGCGCTGACCGAGGCCGACGTCGCCTCCCGGTTCGGTGCCGACGCGGTGGCGGCGCACCGGCTCGCCCGCGGGCTCGATCCGCGGCCTCCGGTGCGGCGGGTCCCGCCGGAGGAGCTCGCCGCGGCGATCGAGCTGGATCCGCCGGTGGACCGGGTGGACGCGGCGGCGTTCGCCGCCCGCGGGCTGGCCACCCGGCTGCACGAGGCGCTCGCCGGGCACGGCCTGGCCTGCACGCGGCTCGGCGTGCACGCCCGCACCGACAGCGGAGAGGATCTGCTGCGGGTGTGGCGGTGCGCCGAACCGCTGACTCCCGCGGGCACCGTCGACCGGGTGCGCTGGCAGCTCGACTCGTGGCTCGGCCGCGGCGGCTCCGGCACCCTGGTCGCCCTGCGCCTCACCCCGGAGGACACCGTGGTGGCCGGCGCGCTGCAGCGCGGGTTGTGGGGCGACGTCGGTGAGAACGACGAACGCGCCGGTCGCGCGCTGGTCCGGGTGCAGGCGCTGCTCGGCCCGGAGTCCGTGGTCACCGCGGTCCCGACCGGTGGCCGGGATCCCGGGGAGCGGGTCCGGCTGGTGCCCTGGGGTGAGGAACGGGTCGTCGAGGCGCCGGCACCCCCGCGGTCGGGGGTGCCGAAGGATCCGCCGGCGTCGTGGCCGGGCCGGTTGCCGGCGCCGTCACCGGCGACGGTCCTGCCGGACCCGGCGCCGGTCCGGCTGCTCGACGCCGATGGCTCCGAGGTGTCCCTGCCGGCCCCGGACCTGCTCGACGGGGACCCGCACCGGATCTCCGGTGGAGGTGGTCCGGACCGCGAGATCGCGGGCTGGGCCGGCCCCTGGCCGGTGCACACCCGCTGGTGGGCCCCCGACGCCCCCGGCCCCACGGCCCGGTTGCAGGTCGCGCTCGCGGACGGCGCGGCGTTGCTGCTCGTCCACCGCGGGACGCGCTGGGAGGTGGCCGGTGTCTACGACTGAGACGGCCGGGACGCGGGCCCCGCTACCGGGCGGGGACCCCCGTCATGTCCACCGCGAAGCGACCGATCGCGTTGCCCATCGCCGTGACGTTCCGGTCCAGCGCCACCCGGTCGATGTTGGTCAGCCGGTCGCACGGCGTGTGGTAGCAGGCGTCGTAGGACTGGCCGGGCGTCCCGCCCCACTTCTGCGCCTGCTCCGGGGTCTTCCGCTCCTCGGCGCCGGTGAACAGCCCGCCCGCCGGGATCCCCGCCTCGATGAAGGGGCCGTAGTCGGAGCGGCCGTCGAACGCGGTGCCCTCCGGGCCCTGCACACCGGCGGCGACCAGCGACTCGGTCAGGACCTGCTCCGCGGCCCCCGAACCGGGCGGTCCGGCCTCGCCGCCGAGGCGGTCCGAGTCGTCGCCGTCGTAGACCAGGTACGCCGCGTTCGGCGAGGCCACCATGTCGAAGTTCAGGTAGAGCCCGACCTTCGCCCGGTCCTGCTGCGAGAGCGACTCGACGTAGCGCGTCGCCCCGACCAGGCCGATCTCCTCGGCGCCCCACCAGGCGAAACGCACCTTCTGTCCGGCGGGCGGGGCCGCGCCGAGCTTCTGCGCGACGTCCAGCAGCGCGGCACTGCCGCTGCCGTTGTCGTTGATCCCCGCGCCCTCCGGCACGGAGTCCAGGTGTGCCCCGGCCATCACGACCCGGTCCGGGTCACCGGTGCTCGTCTCGGCGATCACGTTGCGGGAGGTCTGCTGCTGGATCGTGGTGTCCAGCAGGAGGGTGGCCTGCTGTCCGTCCCGGAGGGCGGCGCCGGCGGTCCTCTGCACGGCGGCGGTCGGCACGACGCCCGGTGTCTCGCCGAGGGTGGCGGGCAGCGCCGCGTCCTCGGTGTTGGTGACGATCACGGCCACCGCTCCGGCGGCCCCGGCCAGCCGCGACTTCTGCCCGAACTCGCAGACGCCCCGCTCGACGACGGCGATCGCGCCGGCCGGCATCTCGGCGTAGTCCTCGGCCTCGCACCCCGGGCTCGGATCCTGCGGGGCGCGCGGCCGGACCGACAGCGGTGCGGTCAGGCCGCCGGGCGGGGTGGCCGGCGAGAAGCTCAGCACCTCGGTGGGCACCGGCGCGCCCGCCACCGTCAGCCGGGCGTCGCCCGCGGTGAAGGTGCGGACGTCGAACGACGGCGTCTGCACGTCGTAGCCCGCCTCGCGCAGCGTGCGCGAGACGTAGTCGACGCTCGCGTCGTAGCCGGGGGTGCCGATCGCCCGGTTGCCGTCGTTCGCGTCGGCGATCTTCTGCAGCTGCTCGAGGTGGGCGTAGGCGGCGTCACCGCTCACCGCCCCGGCCAGCCGGGCGGGCAGGCCCGGATCGGACTGGGGTGTGGCGCCGTCGGTGCCGGCGGCCCCCGGCGGGAGGACGGCCGTGCCCGGTCCGGCCGGGACGTTCGCGCAGGCGGCCAGCGCGGCCACCGCCACACCGGCTCCGAGCACCCGAGCCAGGCGGCGGCCGGCCACCCGGCGCCGGGTGCTGCCGCCCGGCGTCGTTCCCGTCGTTGCCGTCCTCATGGTCCCCCCACTGTCCGGCCCGGTCCCGGGCGTCGTCGGCACCGGCGGTCCGGTGCTCGTGGTGCGCGGCCGGACACGGTCCGGGTGCACGGCGTCGCACCAGGATCCGTCATCAGGTGTGGACGTGTCGTGAACTCTCGATCTCGACACGGGGTCCCCGATCGGGCGGTATGTCCCGGGAACCGGACGAACGGAGCGGATCCACGGTCGGTTCACGGTCCTGTCTCAGGACTTCCACAGGTTCGGCTGGTGGACTCGTTCCTGTCGGTGAGGCACTCGCGAGCAGCCCGCCGACATCCGACAGGGCCCTCCGGGTGGCCCCGCGGCCCGGCGCTGGGGAGCGGCCGGTGCCGTGGAGGAATCCGGTACCGCCGTGCGGGGCCGCCCGGCGCTGGGGAGCGGCCGGCCGGTCCCCGCACGGCACGCCCGTCGCCTCCCTCCGGTCCCGCGCGGGAGCACTCGCGCATCGAACTGACGTTCGAGTACTCTCGGGCCGTGGGCTGGCAGAATCCGGACGTCCCGTGGTCCGAGCTGGAGGGTGCGCTCTCGGGCCGGTCCGTCCGCGACGGTTCGAGCCTGCGCGGTGGCCCGGAGGCCGACGGCGGCGACGCCCCGGCCTGGTCCGCCCACCGCGGACCGTACGAACCGCCCGCGGGCCTGCGGGCCGGTGCGGCGACCGTCCCGTACGCCGAGCTGCACTGTCACTCGCACTTCAGCTTCCTGGACGGCGCGAGCGCCCCCGAGGAGCTCGTCGAGCGGGCCGCCGAGCTGGGGCTCGAGGCGATCGCGCTCACCGACCACGACGGCATGTACGGCGTGGTCCGGTTCGCCGAGGCGGCCCGGGCGCTCGGCATCCGGACCGTGTTCGGCGCCGAGCTGAGCCTGGGCCTGTCCGCCCCGCAGAACGGTGTCGCCGACCCGGAGGGGGAGCACCTGCTCCTGCTCGCCCGCGGGCCCGATGGCTACCGCGCGCTGTGCCGCACGATCTCCACCGCGCAGATGCGCGGCGGTGAGAAGGGCCGCCCGGTCTACGACCTCGACGAGGTCGTCGCCGACACCGCGGGCCGGGTCGTCGTGCTCACCGGCTGCCGCAAGGGCGCGGTGCGCCGGGCGCTGGACCGGCACGGACCCGGGGCGGCGGCCGCCGCGCTGGAGCGCCTCGCGGAACGGTTCGGCCGGGAGAACGTGCGGGTGGAGCTCACCGTGCACGGCGAGCCGTGCGACACCGAGCGGAACGACGCGCTGGCCGCGCTCGCCGCCGCGGCCGGTGTCGCGACCGTCGCCACCACCGCCGCGCACTACGCGGCCCCGGACCGGGCGCCGCTGGCCGCCACGGTCGCCGCGGTGCGGGCCCGGCGCAGCCTGGACGAGATCGACCCGTGGCTGC
Organism: Pseudonocardia sp. EC080619-01; assembly: GCF_001420995.1. NCBI lineage: Bacteria > Bacillati > Actinomycetota > Actinomycetes > Pseudonocardiales > Pseudonocardiaceae > Pseudonocardia > Pseudonocardia sp. EC080619-01. Next base: position 3,778,809 of record NZ_CP012184.1, read on the forward strand.
CCGCGGCGGGCACGGCACACCTTCGGTCCGGCCGGGAGATGACGCGCCGGTTCGAGGACCGGCACCCGGGCGCGGTGGCCCGGGCGGCCGGGCTGGGCCGGGAGCTGGCGTTCGAGCTGCACCTGGTGGCGCCGGACCTGCCGCCGTTCGACGTGCCGGAGGGGGAGACCGAGGCCTCGTGGCTGCGGGCGCTCACCGAGCGCGGGCGGCTGCAGCGTTACGGCAGCCACGACGAGAACCCGTTCGCCGCGTACACCGTCGAGCGCGAGCTGGCGATCATCGAGGAGAAGAACTTCCCCGGCTACTTCCTGATCGTGCACGACATCGTGGACTTCTGCCGCCGCGAGGACATCTTCTGCCAGGGCCGGGGATCCGCCGCGAACTCCGCGGTCTGCTACGCGCTGGGCATCACCAACGTCGACGCCGTCCGGCACGGCCTGCTGTTCGAGCGGTTCCTGTCCCCGGACCGCGACGGCTACCCCGACATCGACCTGGACATCGAGTCCGGACGGCGGGAGGAGGCGATCCAGTACGTCTACCGGCGCTACGGCCGGCTCTTCGCCGCACAGGTCGCGAACGTGATCACCTACCGGCCGCGGTCGGCGGTCCGCGACACCGCCCGTGCGCTCGGGTTCTCACCCGGCCAGCAGGACGCGTGGAGCAAGCGGGTGGAGCGGTGGCACGCGCTGGAGGCGTCCGAACTCGGGACGGGCGGGGAGCAGACACTGCAGATGCCGCCGCTGCTGCTCGATCTCGCCGGGCAGCTCATGGGCGCACCCCGGCACCTCGGCATCCACTCCGGCGGCATGGTCATCTGCGACCGTCCGGTGTCCGAGGTCGTCCCGGTGGAGTGGGCCCGGATGGAGGACCGCACGGTCGTCCAGTGGGACAAGGAGGACTGCGCGGCGGCCGGCCTGGTCAAGTTCGACCTGCTCGGCCTGGGCATGCTCACCGCCCTGCACCTGATGGCCGACCTGGTCGAGCGGAACGACGGCACCCGGATCGAGCTGCACCGGATCGGTGAGTCCGACCCGGAGGTGTACGCGATGCTCTCCCGCGCCGACTCGGTCGGGGTGTTCCAGGTCGAGTCCCGCGCCCAGATGGCGACGCTGCCGCGGCTGCGCCCCCGCGAGTTCTACGACCTGGTCGTCGAGGTCGCGCTGATCCGGCCGGGCCCGATCCAGGGCGGCTCGGTGCACCCCTACATCCGGCGCCGCAACAGGATCGACGACTGGGAGCACGACCACCCGCTGCTGAAGCCCGCGCTGGACAAGACCCTGGGCATCCCGCTGTTCCAGGAACAGATGATACAGATCGCCGTCGACGTCGCCGGGTTCTCCGCCGCCGAGGCCGACGAGCTGCGCCGCGCGATGGGCGCCAAGCGCTCCACCGAGAAGATGGAGCGGTTGCGGGGCCGGTTCTTCGACGGGATGGCGGCCAACGGGATCACCGGCGAGCTCGCGGAGACGATCTTCACGAAGATGCTGGCCTTCGCGAACTTCGGTTTCCCGGAGAGCCACTCGATCAGCTTCGCGGCGCTCGTCTACTACTCGGCCTGGTTCAAGCTCTATCACCCGGCGGCGTTCTGCGCGGCGCTGCTCAACGCCCAGCCGATGGGGTTCTACTCACCGCAGTCGCTGGTCGCCGACGCCCGCCGGCACGGCGTGCGGGTCCGCCGTCCGGACGTGAACGAGGGCCGGGCCGACGCGATCCTGCAGCCCGACCCGGACAGCACCGGCGGGTGGGCGGTCCGCCTCGGGCTGTCCGGGATCCGCACGATCGGCACCGACCTCGCCGGTGCGGTCGACGCCGTGCGGGCGTCCGCGGGGCCGTTCGCCGATCTCCCCGACCTGGCCCGCCGGGTCCGGCTGACCGGGCCGCAGGCCGAGGCGCTGGCCACCGCGGGGGCGTTCGGCTGTTTCGGGGTGGAGCGCCGGGAGGCGCTGTGGGCGGCCGGCGTCGTCGCGGGGGTCCGGCCCGAGCACCTGCCCGGCACCGCCGTCGGCTTCGACGCACCGGCGCTGCCCGGGATGACCGACGCCGAGCTGACCGTCTCCGACGTCTGGGCCACCGGCGTCTCACCGGACAGCCACCCGGTGCAGCACCTGCGGGGGAAGCTCGACGGGCTCGGTGCGGTCCGGATCGACCGGCTCGACGACGTCGGCCGTCGCGCCGGGCCGGACGCGCCGCCCCGGGTCCTGGTCGGCGGCCTGGTCACGCACCGGCAGCGCCCGGCGACGGCGCGCGGGGTGACGTTCGTGAACCTGGAGGACGAGTCCGGGATGCTGAACGTGACCTGCTCCGAGGGCCTGTGGGCGCGGTACCGGTCGGTGGCGCTGGGCAGCGCCGCGCTGCTGGTGCGCGGACGGCTGGAACGCAGCCCCGAGGGCGTCCTCAACCTGCTGGCGGACCGGCTCCAGCGGATGCCGCTGGCCGTCCCCGTGCAGTCCCGCGACTTCCGCTGACCTGCACCGGACACGGCTCGAGGAGCCCAGGTCCGGTGACACCGGACCGGAGCTCCTCGAGCCGCGGATCCCGCGGATGCGTCAGGACTTGACCAGCGGGTTGCCCATCGCCATCGCGCGTCCACCGAGGGTCTGGCCGAAGGCGTCGAACAGGATATACGCGAACACGATGCAGAACCCGAAGGTCGTGATCCCGGCGATCGGGAACAGCCCCGCGTTCCCGGCCGTGACGCCGAGGTAGGCCAGCACGAAGGTGATGTCCACCAGTACGAAGCCGATCGTGAACATCAGCGGCAGGCGCAGGGTGGCCAGCGTCAGCAGGATGAAGACCAGGGTGAACGACAGCAGGTAGGCCGACTGGATCGACCCGATCTGGTCGGTCGCCAGTGGTCCGCCCGTGCCGGCGTCGATGATCCAGCCGTTGTTCAGCGCCATCAGGAGGACACCGAAGCTGGTCCAGAACGCGGAGAACACCCCGAAGATCGCGGCGGTGACACTGTCCCCGACCCGCAGTGCGGACATCGCGGCCAGCAGCAGGAACAGGCCCGCGGAGAAGGTGACGATCGGGATCATGCCGCCGGGCAGCGCGGTGGTGTCCAGGTAGCCGACGAACCAGAGGCCCAGCGTGATGCCCGAGGGCAGGAAGCAGATCAGGCCCATCAGGGCGGGGTTGGCGGCCGGCGCGGCCGCCGCGGGCGGGGCGGCCGTCTGGGCCCCAGCGGTCTCGCTCTCCACACTCATCGCAGACTCCTCGTCGAGTTCGGTCACCGGTCCGGCACCGGCCGTGTGATTCTGCTCTCGTCGAGATCGTTTCCGGCCCCTCCGGACGACCAGACCGCATCCCCTACCCCGGTTGCACGCAGAAAGCCTGTTCTCCCAGGTCGGACCGCCCGGATCCTCTACCTCGGCGGCACGTCCGCGTCCTTCGGTCAGGTTCGGCGGCCCGTACCCGCACCTGCGAGGATGCCTGATGTGAGTGCAACGGTCATGGACGGCAAGGCGACCCTGGCGGAACTGCTCGAGGATCTGCGGGTCCGCGTCGAGAAGCTGACGGCGGCCGGGCGGACCCCCGGCCTGGGAACCGTCCTGGTCGGTGACGACCCCGGATCACACGCCTACGTCCGCGGCAAGCACCGCGACTGCGCGAAGGTCGGGATCACCTCCCTGCAGCGCGAGCTGCCGGCCGACGCGAGCCAGGCCCAGGTCGACGACACGATCGACGAGCTGAACGCCGACCCGTCGTGCACGGGGTTCATCGTCCAGCTCCCGCTCCCGGCCGGGCTGGACTCGGGTGCCGCGCTGGAGCGCGTCGACCCGCTCAAGGACGCCGACGGCCTCCACCCGGTCAACCTCGGCCGGCTGGTGCTCGGTGAGCCCGGTCCGCTGCCGTGCACGCCGCGCGGGATCGTCGCGCTGTGCCGGCGCTTCGGTGTCGAGCTGGACGGCGCGCGGGTCGTAGTGGTCGGGCGCGGGGTCACCGTCGGCCGTCCGCTGGGCCTGCTGCTGACCCGGCGCAGCGAGAACGCCACCGTGACCCTGTGCCACACGGGTACGACGGACCTGACCGCGCACCTGCGGGAGGCCGACGTCGTCGTCGCGGCCGCGGGCAGGGCGGGACTGATCACCGCGGACCAGGTCAAGCCGGGGGCGGCGGTGCTCGACGTCGGCGTGACCCGGACCGATCTCGGCCTGGTCGGCGACGTCGCACCGGAGGTCGCGGAGGTGGCCGGGCTGCTGGCGCCGATGCCGGGTGGTGTCGGCCCGATGACCCGCGGGATGCTGCTGACGAACGTGGTCGAGGCCGCGGAGCGCGCGGCGGGCTGAGCGTCCGGCACCCGGCCGGGGCGGAGGAGCACCGATGGCGACGACCCGGAGCGGGTTCGGGCTGCGAGCGCGGCTGCGCGCGTACTGGCCGCTGCTCACCGTCCTCGCGATCGCCCTGATCGGGCTGCAGCGGGTGGCCACCGAGCACTGGCGGGAGGGATCGGCCGCCCTCGGTGTCGCGATGCTCGTCGCGGCCGTGCTGCGGGTGGTGCTGCCGCCGGACCGGGTGGGGCTGCTCGCCGTCCGCGGCCGCTACGTCGACGCGCTCGTCTACGGCGGGTTCGGCCTCGCCGTGCTGGCGCTGGCCCTGACGATCACCCGGGGCTCGCTGACCGTCAGCTGAGCCCGCTCAGCGCCGGGCGCCGCCGGGAGTGGCGGGTCCGGCCGGGCGACGGGTGGGCGGGCGCCGCGGACCGGCCGGGCGCTTGCTGCCCGGGCGCCCGGGGCCGGTGCTGGTGGCCCGGGGGCCGTGCGACGTCCCGGGCGTACGACGGTCCGGCCGGGCGGGGCCGGTGGCCCCGGGCGGCACGGCGGTCGGCTGCTTGATAATGATCATCGCTAACAGAATTCTACCGGGCGCTACGCACGCTGGGTGACGGGGGATGCCGCCGGACGGGTCCAAGATCGTCCCCGTCGGCCTCCGGGTCACCCGATGATCGCAATGGTGATCATCCGGGTGGCCGTATGTGAGCAGGGGTCGCCCCGTATGCGCCGAGGGCCCGTCCCGGCGATGCGGGTACGGGCCCTCGTGCGGAGGTGGTGCGCGGGATCAGCTCCTGCCAGCGAACCCGTCGATCGCGGCGTTGAGGGTCGCGCTCGGACGCATCACCGAGTCGGCCTTCGCGCGGTCCACGTAGTAGTAGCCGCCGAGGTCGACCGGGTCGCCCTGCGCGCCGTTCAGCTCACCGAGGATGGTCTCCTCCTGCTCGCCGAGGGCCTTCGCCAGCGGGGCGAACACCGCGGCCAGCTCCGGGTCCTCGGTCTGCTCGGCGAGCGCCTGGGCCCAGTACCACGCGACGTAGAAGTGGCTGCCCCGGTTGTCCAGCTCGTTGACCTTGCGGGACGGCGACTTCCCGTTCTCCAGGAGCAGGCCGGTCGCGTCGTCGAGTGCCTGGCCCAGCAGCTTCGCGCGCAGCGGGTCCGGCGACTTCGACGCCAGCATCTCCAGCGAGACGGCCAGCGCCAGGAACTCGCCGAGGGAGTCCCACCGCAGGTGGTTCTCCTTCTGCAGCTGCTGGACGTGCTTCGGCGCCGAACCGCCGGCGCCGGTCTCGAACAGGCCGCCACCGTTCATCAGCGGGACGATCGAGAGCATCTTCGCCGAGGTGCCCAGCTCGAGGATCGGGAACAGGTCGGTCAGGTAGTCGCGCAGCACGTTGCCGGTGACCGAGATGGTGTCCTCGCCCTTGCGTGCCCGTTCCAGGGTGTACCGGGTGGCCTCGCCGACCGGGAGGATCTCGATGGTCAGACCGTCGGTGTCGAGCTCGCCCAGGTAGGTCTCGACCTTGGCGATCAGCTGCGCGTCGTGGGCGCGCGAGGAGTCCAGCCAGAACACGGCCGGGGACCCGGTGGCGCGGGCCCGGTCGACGGCCAGCCCGACCCAGTTGCGGATCGGGGCGTCCTTGGTCTGGCAGGCGCGCCAGATGTCGCCCTCGGCGACCTCGTGGGAGAGCTTCTCCTCGCCGGAGGCGGCGTCGACCACGCGGACGGTGCCCGCGGAGACGATCTCGAAGGTCTTGTCGTGCGAGCCGTACTCCTCGGCCTTCTGCGCCATCAGGCCGACGTTCGGGACGGTGCCCATCGTCGTCGGGTCGAAGGCACCGTTGGCGATGCAGTGCTTGACGGTCTCGTCGTACAGGTCGGCGTAGGACGAGTCCGGGATGACGAACTTGGCGTCCTGCGTCGCGTCGTCGGCGTTCCACATCTGGCCCGAGGACCGGATCGCGGCCGGCATCGACGCGTCGATGATGACGTCGCTGGGGACATGCAGGTTGGTGATCCCGCGCGACGAGTCGACCTGGGCCAGCGCCGGGCCGGTCTCGTACGCGGCGGTGATCGCCTTCTCGATGGCCTCGCGCTTGTCGGCGGGCAGCTTCTCCAGCGCGGACAGCACCGAGGCCAGCCCGTCGTCCGGGTCGGCGCCGACCGAGGCGAGGTCGTCGCCGTAGGCGGCGAACACGTCGGCGAAGTAGGCGCGCACCGCGTGCCCGAAGATCTTCGGGTCGGAGACCTTCATCATCGTGGCCTTGAGGTGCACCGAGAACAGCACACCCTTCGCCTTCGCGTCGGCGACCTGCTCGGCGAGGAACGCCTGCAACGCCTCGCGCCGCATGACCGAGCCGTCGATCACCTCGCCGGCCAGGACCTTCACCGCGTCCTTGAGGACGGTGACGGTGCCGTCGGCGGCGACGTGCTCGATCCGCAGCGCGCCGTCGGCCGCGACGGTGAAGGACTTCTCGGAGTGCCGGAAGTCACCGTCGGACATGGTCGCGACGTGGGACTTCGAGTCGGAGTTCCAGGCGCCCATCGAGTGCGGGTGCTTCCGGGCGAAGTTCTTCACCGACGCCGGGGCGCGGCGGTCGGAGTTGCCCTCGCGCAGGACGGGGTTCACCGCGGAGCCCTTGACGGCGTCGTACGCGGCGCGGGCGGCCTTCTCGTCGTCGGTCCGCGGGTCCTCGGGGTAGTCCGGGACGTCGTAGCCGGCGCCCTGCAGTTCCTTGATCGCGGCCTTGAGCTGCGGGATCGAGGCGCTGATGTTCGGCAGCTTGATGATGTTGGCGTCCGGGGTCTTCGCCAGCTCGCCGAGCTCGGCGAGGGAGTCCGGGACGCGCTGCGCGTCGGTCAGCCGGTCCGGGAACTTCGCCAGGATGCGCGCGGCCAGCGAGATGTCACGGGTCTCCACGTCGACCCCGGCCTGCCCGGCGAAGGCCTCGATGACCGGCAGGAAGGAGTGGGTCGCCAGTGCCGGCGCCTCGTCGGTGTACGTGTAGATGAGCTTCATCGCGTGTCTGGCCTGCCTCGGGCTCGTCGGGTGTGTGCTGCGGCCCTGCCGCGACGCCGACGACCTGCCCGGGGTGACCGGGCGGGGGCCCCGGCGCGGCGGCCCGCTTTCCGCGGCACACGCTATCTCGTTCGGACCCCCGTCCGCCCGCAGGAGTAACCCGTCCGACACCCCGGCCGGTGGATCTGCGGAACGTGCCGGACCGGCTACCGTACGCACGACGACGACGGCGGGGAGGGGACGGACCGCGTGGCGAAGGTGAAGATCCCGGGGCTCACGAGGACGACGTTCCTGAGCGGATGGCCCCTGGTGGCGCTGATCGCGGTCGGGCTGACCGCCGTGGCCCTGCTCTACGGCGGCGCCACCGACGAGTTCGGCAGCACCTGCCGGGTGACCGTGCAGGCCGCCGAGGTGACGGTCCGTGCGGCGCCCGCGGCGTCCGCGCAGCCGGTCGACACGCTCACCCGGGGCGAGGAGGTCGGCGCCGAGACGATCGTCGACAGCGGCTTCCGCAAACTCACCGGCGGCGACCGGTGGGTGCCGTCGAACAGCGTCGCCGCGACCGCGGGCAGCGTGTGCTGAGGGGGTTGCAGCGCGTGACCTCCGGTACGGGAGGGTAGGGGCGTGCCTCCTCCCGTCCGTGCCCTCGCCACCGCGAACGTCAACGGTGTCCGGGCGGCCACCGGCAAGGGGCTGCTCGACTGGCTGGCGGTCACCGACGTCGACGCCGTCTGCCTCCAGGAGGTCCGGGCGCGGCCCGAGGAGCTGCCTGCGGCCCTCACCGACGCGCTCGCGGCCGCCGGATGGCACCTGCGTCTCGCGCCGTGCGAGACGGCGAAGGGGCGCAACGGCGTCGCCGTCCTGAGCCGGTCCGAGCCGGAGGCGGTGCGCATCGGCTTCGGCGACCCGGCCACCGACCTCGATGGCCGCTACCTCGAGGTCGACCTGCCCGGTGACCTCACCGTCGCCTCGCTGTACCTGCCCAAGGGCGTCGCGGGCACGGACAAGCAGGACGCCAAGGACGCGTTCCTCAAGACCTTCGGCGACCACCTGCGCACCGCGTTCGCGCGGTGCGCCGCCACCGGCCGCGAGATGGTCGTCGCCGGTGACTGGAACATCGCTCCCACCGAGCAGGACCTGCGGAACTGGCGCAACAACCAACGCAACTCCGGGTTCCTGCCGCACGAGCGCGAGTGGTTCGCCGGACTCCTGGAGCACGGCTGGACCGACGTCGTCCGCGCCCTGCACCCCGGCACCGACGGGCCGTACTCGTGGTGGACCTACCGCGGCCGCGCGTTCGACAACGACGTCGGCTGGCGGATCGACCACCTCCTGACGACGCCGGGGCTCGCCGCGGCCGCGCACGAGGCCGTCGTGGAGCGCGCGCCGTCGCACGACACCCGCTGGTCGGACCACGCGCCCGTGGTGGTCCGGCTCGGCCCCGGCGCCCCGGCCGGAGGTACCGAGTGATCGAGAGCAGGGTCGTCGGGGGTCGCTACCTCCTGCTCGACGAGCTCGACCGGCGCGGGTTCGGCCCGTCCCGGCGTGCCGAGGACCGGATCACCGGCCGGACCGTGGCCGTCACCGAGATCGTGATGCCCGCCGACGGTGCCGCGCGGCAGCGGCTGCTCGCCGAGGTCCGGGCCGCGGGCCGGCTGCGGCACCCGGGCGTCGTCGGCGTCCTGGACCTGATCACCGACCGGGCCGCGGACGGCGGCATGCGCGAGTACCTGGTCACCGAGCACCCCGACGCCCGCCCGCTCGGGCGGCTCGTCGCCGGTGACGATCCGCCGTCGCTGCGCGCCGTCGCCGGGATCGGCCGCGAGGTGCTGGCCGCACTGCGCGACGTGCACGCCGGCGCGGGCACGCACGGCGGTCTCGACCCGGACTGCGTCCTGATCACGCCGGACGGCCGCGCGCTGGTCACCGACGTCGGGCTGAGCCGGGCCGTCGGACCGCGGGCCGCCGGCGCCGACACCGGGGCCTTCACCGCGCCCGAACGCGACGGCGGCACCGGGGACACCCCGGCCGCGGACCTGTGGAGCCTCGGCGCGGTGCTGCACCACGCCGGCGGCCGGGAGGCCGCCCCGGGCAGCCCGCTGGCGCAGGCGATCACCGGTTTGACCGCGGCCGACCCTGCGGAGCGACTGGGGCCGGACGACGCCGACGCGCTGCTGGGACGGGCCGCCGGGCCCCGTGGGAGCGGCGGTGACCTGGGGCGGAACCGGTGGATCCTGCTGGTCGTGGCCGCGTTGCTGGCCGTCGCCGTCGTCGCGATGCTCCTCTGGGTCGTGCGTTAGGCCACCCGGAAACCGCTCGCCCGCACCACCAGGATGGAGTCATGAGCGAGACCACCGGCGCCGCCGAGCACCCCGCCGACCACCCCCGCGTCGCGTCCGTGAAGGAGTCGTTGCGCCGGGCCGGCGCCGACCCGGCGTCGATCGCCGGGCTCGCCCTGCTGCCCGACGCGGTGACGACCGCGGCCGCCGCGGCCGCCGCGCTGGACGTCGAGGTCGGCCAGATCGCGAACTCGCTGGTGTTCGACGCCGGCGGGGAGCCGCTGCTCGTCCTCACCTCGGGCCGGCACCGGGTGGACACCGACCGGGTCGCGGCACTCCTGGGGGTGGCCGTCGGGCGGGCCGACAAGGAGTTCGTGCGGACGGCGACCGGGCAGGTCATCGGCGGTGTGGCGCCCGTCGGGCACCCGGCGCCGCTGCGCACCCTGGTCGACGTCGCCCTCGACGACTACGACCGCGTCTGGGCCGCGGGTGGTGTCGCGCGGTCGGTGTTCCCGACGACCTTCGCCGAACTCGTCGCGGTCACCGGTGGCACGGCGGCCGAGGTCGCCTAGATCTATTCCCGGCAGTGAGGAGATGCTCCGTAGTCGATCGGAGGGTCGCTGCGCCGTTCCGGGGTACCTAGTGTGGATCCCATGGCCGACACTCCTGCCGCCCCCGTCCCGGCCGAGGCCGCCCCGTCGGACTCCGCCCTGCGCCGGGCGCTGCGCCGGGTACGGGACGGGTCCACGCTGGACGTCACCGAGGCCGCCGTGCTGCTCGCCGCGCGTGGTGAGCATCTCGACGAGCTGCTCTCCCACGCCGGCCGCGTCCGCGACGCGGGCCTGGTCGAGGAGGGGCGCCCGGGCGTCGTCACGTACTCCCGCAACGTCTTCATCCCGCTGACCCGGCTGTGCCGGGACCGGTGTCACTACTGCACGTTCGCGACCGTCCCGCACCGGCTCGACTCGATGTTCCTGGAGCGCGACGAGGTCGTCGAGATCGCCCGGCAGGGTGCGGCGCAGGGGTGCAAGGAGGCGCTGTTCACCCTCGGGGACCGGCCCGAGGAGCGCTGGCCGCAGGCCCGTGAGTGGCTCGAGGCCCGTGGCTACGACTCGACGCTGGACTACGTCCGGGCCTGCGCGATCGCCGTGCTCGAGGAGACCGGGCTGCTGCCGCACCTGAACCCGGGGGTCATGTCCTGGGAGGAGATCACCCGGCTCAAGCCGGTCGCGGCCAGCATGGGGATGATGCTGGAGACCACCTCGCAGCGGCTGTTCGAGAAGGGCGGCCCGCACTTCGGCAGCCCCGACAAGGAGCCCGCGGTCCGGGTGCGCGCGCTCGCCGACGCCGGCCGCGTCGGCGTCCCCTTCACCACCGGGATCCTGATCGGGATCGGGGAGAACCGCACGGAGCGGGCCGAGTCGCTGTTCGCGATCCGGTCCGCCGCCCGCCAGCACGGGCACGTGCAGGAGGTCATCGTCCAGAACTTCCGGGCCAAGCCCGACACCGCGATGGCGAACGACCCGGACGCCGATCTCGACGACCTCGCCGCCACCATCGCCGTCTCCCGGCTCGTCCTGGGGCCCAAGGTCCGGCTGCAGGCACCGCCGAACCTGGTCGGCGACGAGCAGGCGCTGATGCTGCGCGCCGGGATCGACGACTGGGGCGGCGTGTCCCCGGTGACCGTCGACCACGTGTCCCCGGAGATGCCGTGGCCAGCCGTCGACGAGCTGGCCCGGGTCACCGCGGAGGAGGGCTTCGAGCTGCGCGAACGCCTCACCGCCTACCCGAAGTACGTGCGGGCCGGGTCGCCCTGGATCGACACCCGGCTGCACGGCCACGTCGCCGCGCTCGCGACGCCGGACGGCCTGGCCGACCCCGGCGCCGTCGTGCAGGGGCTGCCCTGGCAGGAGCCCGACGGCGGCTTCGAGTCCACCGGGCGGACCGACCTCCACACCGCCGTCGACACCGAGGGGCGGACCGACGACCGGCGCAGCGACTTCGGTTCGGTCTACGGCGACTGGGACGAGGTCGCGGCCGAGCTGGAGTCCCAGCGGGCGCGGGCGCCCGAGCGGCTGGCGGGGGACGTGAAGGCGGGGCTGGAGCTCGCCGCGTCCGACCCGGCCGCACTGCTGGACCCGGCGAACGAGGCCGCCGCGATGGCCGTCCTGACCGGCGAGGGGCCCGCGCTGCGGGAGCTGACCCGGCTCGCCGACGACGTCCGCAGGCAGGTCAACGGCGACGACGTCACCTACGTCGTCAACCGCAACATCAACTTCTCGAACGTCTGCTACGTCGGCTGCCGGTTCTGTGCGTTCGCCCAGCGCGAGCGCGACGCCGACGCCTTCCGGCTCTCGCTCGACGAGATCGCCCAGCGTGCCGCCGAGGCCGCCCGCGACGGTGCGACCGAGGTGTGCGTGCAGGGCGGCATCGACCCGCAGCTGCCGGTGTCGTTCTACGCCGACCTGGTGCGCGCGGTGCACGAGGCGGTGCCGGGGATGCACGTGCACGCGTTCTCCCCGATGGAGATCGTCTCCGCCGCCGCGAAGGCCGGGGTGTCGATCCGGGAGTGGCTGAGCGAGCTCAAGGCCGCCGGGCTCGGGTCGATCCCGGGTACGGCCGCGGAGATCCTCGACGACGAGGTCCGCTGGGTGCTGACCAAGGGCAAGCTGCCGGCGTCGCAGTGGATCGAGGTCGTGTCGACCGCGCACGAGCTGGGGATCCCGTCGTCGTCGACGATGATGTACGGCCACGTCGACGAGCCCCGGCACTGGCTGGGACACCTGCGCACGCTCGCCTCGGTCCAGGACCGGACCGGTGGGTTCACGGAGTTCGTCCCGCTGCCGTTCGTGCACCACAACGCGCCGATCTACCTCGCCGGGATCGCCCGGCCGGGGCCGACGGAGCGCGACAACCGGGCCGTGCACGCGTTCGCCCGGCTGGCCCTGCACGGCCGGATCGACCATGTCCAGGTGTCCTGGGTGAAGCTCGGTGACGAGCTGGCCGGCCAGGTGCTGAACGGCGGCGCCGACGACATGGGCGGCACGCTCATGGAGGAGACCATCAGCCGGATGGCCGGGTCGGAGAACGGCTCGGAGCGTTCGGTGGAGGAGCTGACGGAGATCGCGCACGCGGCCGGGCGCCCGGTGCGGCAGCGGACGACGACCTACCGCGGCGAGCCGTCGGTGCTCACCCCGGCGCGTCCGTCGGGTCCCCGGATGCTGCCGCTCGCCCCGGCCTGACCTCGTCGCGGGCGGACACGGCCGGGCGCCGTGTCCGTACCGTGGCCTGCATGGGTGTACTCGGAGAGATGTTCCCGCGGAAGCGGATCCACGAGGACTCGGACGCGGCTCAGGGCGGGGAGCAGTGGCGCCTGGGGCCGATCGACCTCGACAAGGGTGTCGTGACGGTGGAACCCGCGGCCGCGTCCGGCAGCGCCGACGACGACACCGACGCCGCCGACGACACGGCCGGTGACGGCGGCGACGAGACGGCCCCCCGGAACCGTCCCGCCTGACCGCACGACCGGCGGGAGTGCGGCGGCGTCCCCCTCTGCGCCGCCACGCGTCCCGACCGGTCGTGGACGGGTGGACCGCGCGCTCGGCGCGGACCCACCTTCCGCTCACACCCGGCGCGCGCTCCCCGCTGCACACCCGGCTTCGATGAGCAGAGTCAGACGCAGAGTACGATCATGGTCGGTCCAGGTCAAGGAGGAGGGTGCGTGCAGTCGCAGTCACTGGGTGCCGTCGGGCGCGGTCTCGGGCTGCTCGCCGACACCTGGACGCTGCTCATCCTGCAGCGCGCCTTCCTGGGAGTCCGCAGGTACGCGGGGTGGCGCGAGACCCTCAACATCTCCGACGCCACCCTGTCCGCGCGGCTGCGCTCGCTCGTCGAGGCCGGCCTGCTGGAGACCCGTCCTTATCGTGAGGGTGGCCGCGAGCGGCGCGAGTACGCGCTGACCCCGCGCGGCGAGGACGTCTGGAAGCTGTTGATCACCACGTGGGACTGGGAGAAGACCTGGGTGCCGCGGGAGGTGCCGCTGCCGGACATCGTGCACCGGGCGTGCGGCGAGCCGTCGCGGCCGCAGCTGCGGTGCGTCTCGTGCGGGGACGTCGTCGGTCCGCGGGACACCGAGTTCCACCGGGTCCCGGGGTCGCCCGGCCTGGAGGTCCTCGCCCGGCAGCACCCCCGGCGCACCCGCGGGACGCTGCCCGACGACCCGCTGTCGTTCCTCCCCGGTGCGATGGAGATCATCGGCGACCGGTGGGGGGTGACGGTGCTGGGCGCGGCGCTCACCGGCATCACGTCCTTCAGCTGCTTCACCACCGAGCTGGGGATCTCGCCGGAGGTGCTCTCCGACCGGCTGCGCCGGTTCGTGGAGCTGGGCGTGCTGGTCCGCACCGGGACGGGCAGCTACCGGCTGACGGACAAGGGACGCGCGTCGTTCCCGCTCCACGCCTGCCTCGTCGACTGGTCGCACCGCTGGATCGGCGGTGACGGCGCACCGATCGACATCGTCATCCGGCACGTGGGTTGCGGCGAGAACCTGCAGGTCCGGCTGGACTGTGACCGCTGCGGCCGGGCGTTCGACCGGGGCTCGGTGTCCCCGGTCCAACCCCGTTGATCGGGCTGGAACGATGGGGCCATGACCGACGCCCACCGTCCGCGCGTGCTCTCCGGGATCCAGCCCACCGCCGACTCGTTCCACCTCGGCAACTACCTGGGCGCGCTGCGGCAGTGGGTGGCGCTGCAGGAGGACCACGACACCTTCTACTGCATCGTCGACCTGCACGCGATCACCGTCGAGCACGACCCGAAGGAGCTGGCCCGGCGCACCCGGGTCGCCGCCGCGCAGCTCCTGGGCCTGGGGCTCGACCCGGAGCGGTCCGCCCTGTTCGTGCAGTCGCACGTCCCGGAGCACGCCCGCCTCAGCTGGGTGCTGGAGTGCATCACCGGGTTCGGCGAGGCCGGCCGGATGACGCAGTTCAAGGACAAGTCGGCCAAGCAGGGCACCGACCGCGCCACCGTCGGACTGTTCACCTACCCGATCCTGCAGGCCGCGGACATCCTGCTCTACCAGCCCGACCGGGTGCCGGTCGGTGAGGACCAGCGCCAGCACCTGGAGCTGACCCGCAACCTCGCGCAGCGGTTCAACCACCGGTTCGGCGAGACCTTCCGGGTGCCCGAGCCGCACATCCCGCAGGCCACGGCGAAGATCTACGACCTGCAGGACCCGACGGCGAAGATGAGCAAGTCGGCGTCGTCGCCGTCGGGGATCGTGGAGCTGCTCGACCCGCCGAAGACGTCCGCGAAGAAGATCCGCTCGGCCGTCACCGACAACGAGCGGGAGATCCGCTACGACCCGGAGGGCAAGCCGGGCATCGCGAACCTGCTCACGATCAACGCGGCGATGACCGACCGCAAGGTCGCCGAGGTCGAGGCGGAGTACGCCGGTCGCGGGTACGGCGACCTGAAGAAGGACCTCGGCGAGATCGTCGCCGGGTTCGCCGAGCCGTTCGCCGAGAAGGTGAACGGCTACCTGGCCGATCCGGCCGAGCTCGACCGGGTCCTCGCGACGGGCGCCACCCGGGCGCGCGAGGTGTCCGGCGCGACACTGGCCGCGGTTCACGAGAGGATCGGGCTCCTCCCGCCCACGGTGTGACCACCGCCCGGGGCGGGCGAGCACGACCGAACCCGGGGGAACCATGGCCGACAACCGTCCGACCACGACGGCGCACCGGTTCGACGAGGACGAGGAGGAGGGCCCGACCTTCCTCGAGCGGCAGCGGGAGCAGCGCCCGTGGCTGGACCACCTGGTGCGCGCCGGTGCGCGGTACACCGAGAACCACGGTGACCACTACGCGGCGGCCATCACCTACTTCTCGGTCCTCGCACTGGTGCCGCTGCTGATGGTCGCGTTCGCCGCGGCCGGGTTCGTGCTGCGCGGGAACGAGGAGCTGCTGCAGTCGCTGCAGGACGGGATCGCGTCGGCCGCGCCGGGGGAGATCGGCCAGTTGCTCAGCGGCGTCGTCGACACCGCGATCAAGCAGGCGGGGGCGATCGGCCTGATCGGCCTCGTCGGTGCGCTCTACTCCGGGATCGGCTGGATGAGCAACCTCCGCGAGGCGCTCACCGAGCAGTGGGGACAGCGCGACGACGCGCCGCCGATGATCAAGCGGCTGGCGTTCGACCTGCTCTCCCTGGTCGGACTGGGGCTGGCCCTGGTCGCCTCGTTCGCGATCGCGTCGGTCGGCGGCGCGGCCGGTGCCTACCTGCTCGACCTGGTCGGACTCGGCGAGGTCGGGTGGGCCCGGTTCCTGCTGGGGGTCGCGGCGTTCCTGCTCGGTCTCGCCGGGAACTGGCTGGTCTTCCTCTGGGTGATCGCCCGGCTGCCGCGCGAGCCGGTCAGCTTCCGCAGTGCCGCCAAGGCCGCGCTGATCGGCGCGATCGGGTTCGCGATCCTGCAGCAGGTCATGGTCGTCTACCTGGGGACGATCGGTAACTCGCCGGCCGGTGCCGCGTTCGGGTCGATCCTCGGTCTGCTGATCTTCATCTTCTTCACGTCGCGGTTCCTGCTGTTCGTCACCGCCTGGGCGGCGAGCGCCGAGGAGAACGACCAGGGCCCGCGCGACGTCCCGGCCCCTGCCGTCATCCGCCCGCAGTACGTCGTGCGGGAGGGGCCCGGCGCGCTCGCGTCGGCGGGGCTGGTCACCGCCGGACTCCTCGGCGGGGTGCTCGGCCTGCGGGCCTGGGGCCGGCGCCGCCACTGAGCGGTACTCGTCCCGGTCCCGCACCCGTGTTGATCGGCATCGCCGCACACGGAGGGGGTACTCCGCACAGGTAGAGGGATCACCGCACAGGTTGACGGCATGCCGCACAGGACTAGCCCTGTGCGGCTGCCGCAGATGGTGTGCGGCTGACGGGGAAGAAGCGCGGCTGACACAGAGGGTGTGCGGCTGGCGCGGACGGGGGCGGTCCGGCGGGTCAGCCGCGGCGGCGACGGGTCAGCGTCAGGAGGAGTGCCACAACCCCCACCGCCGCGGCCACCGCGCCGACGGCGATCGCGGATCCGGGGTCGGCGCCCTCCCGATCCGGATCGGAAGCAGGATCCGAGCCCGAGCCCGAGCCCGAGTCCGAGCCCGGAGCCGGAGCGGGGGCCGGCTCCGCCCCCGCCGCGAGATCGGCGACGGGCGTGTCGTCGCCCGGTGCGACGAGCGTCCCGAGCGAGCCCTGCGGGGCGCCGAAGCCCCAGTCCAGCAGCGATCGTGCCTGGTCCACCATCCGCACCGGCTGCGACTCGCCGCGGACGAGGGCGACGACCAGCCGTCGTCCGTCGCGTTCGACGGCGCCGACGAAGGTGTGCCGGGCGGCGTCGGTGAACCCGTTCTTCCCACCGAGGAAGCCGGGGGTGCCGAGCATGCGGTCGTCGTTGCCGAGTTCGAAGCCCGGACGGTCGGCGAACCCGGGGAAGGGGATGCTCGGGGTGCGCAGCGCCGCCGCGATCCGGGGCCGGTCGAGCGCCGCCCGCAGGATCAGTGCGAGGTCGTATGCCGATGACGACATCCCCGGACCGTCCAGCCCGGACGGCGTCGCGGGCCGGGTGTCGCGGGCCCCGAGGTGCGCGGCGGCGTCCTGCATCGCGGCCAGCGTCGCCTGGTCCCCGCCGAGCTCGCGGGACAGCGCGTGCGCCGCGTCGTTGCCGGAGGCCAGCAGCAGGCCGTGCAGCAGCTGGTCGACGGTGTAGCGGCCGCCGGGGCCGACACCGGCGCGGCTGCCGTCGATGTTCGCGTCCTCCACCGTGCCGACGACGACCCGCTCCGGCGGGAGCACCTCGTCGGCCACGAGCGCGAGCAGCAGCTTGATCGTGGACGCCGGCCGCTCCCGGGCGTGCGGGGCGCGTGCGGCGAGGACCTCGTGCGAGTCCAGGTCGGCGACCACGTAGGACGCGACGCCGACCGGGGGCGGCGGCACCGGGCCGACGTGGGCGTCGGCGCAGACGGCCAGGCCGCCGACGGGCGGCGACGGCACCGGGAGCGGCGCCACGGGGACGGTCTCCTCGGCCGCGGGCGGACCGGGCGGGGCGGCCTGACCGGGACAGCCGGCTGCGGCGGCCGGGACCGGGCCGACGAGCCGGGTACCGCCCGGTGCGAGGTCGGCGAGCCAGGAACCGCCCGGCCCGGAGGCGGAAGCGTCCGGTGCTGCGACCGCCGCACCCGCCGTCAGCAGGAGCAGCCCGGGCACCAGCAGGGCCGTCGCGCACCGCCGCCACCGGCGGGCCGTCGTCGTCACACGCGCAGCATGCCCCATGGTGGGGCTCAGCCCTCGACGATGCTCCGCACGCGGTCGAGGCTGCGCTGCAGGCCGTCCCGCATCATCCCCTCGCGGTCCCGCCCCAGCAGACCGCTGCGCTGCAGCAGCCGGACCGGCAACGGGGGCCGCCCGACGCTCTCCCGCCAGGCGGTGAGCTGCGTGGCCGCGCCGCCGTCGGCCGGGGTCAGCACCCAGCCCCACGCGGTCCGCGACTCGGAGACGACGAAGGTGAACCGGCGGGCCGGCTCGCACTCGGTGACCCGGCAGTGGGTCGACCAGCGGATCGCGCCGTGCCGGTTCCCACCGACGAACCGCCCGCCGACGGCGGGTCCGGTCGCGCCGTCGCGCCAGCGCCCGCCGGTGGCCTCCGGGCTCCACTCGCCGGCCCGGGTGATGTCCGAGACCAGGTCCCACACCTTCTCGGGCGGGGCGTCCACGGTCACTTCGGCACGGTCCACGACGGTTCGTCCTCCTCGACGAGGCATACGGCGGCACCCGGCCCAGGAGCTGCTCCGGGTGGGTGAACCGTACCGTCCGTCAACCGCTCGACGATTCCGCGTCACGACGATGTTTCGACTCTGCCGCCGGACCCGGTGAACGATTACCGTCCCGCGGGAACGTGCGCCGCCGACCGAGCGGTGCCGGAACGGGGAGGACGTTCGTGCGGATCAACCAGCGCATCGGACGGCGTGGCCGGTTCGCGACCGCGATCGCCGTCGCTGCCGTCGCGGCACTCGCACTGTCGGGCTGTGCCCGCGACACCGGCGGCGGTGGGGGGACCGCGCAGGGCGGGGAGTGCGAGCGCGTCGCGCCGCCGTCCGTCCCGGCGGCGAGCGCGCAGCCGGCACCGGAGAAGCCGAAGGCGGACGCGAGCCCGCTCAAGGTCGGCCTGGCCTACGACATCGGCGGGCGGGGCGACGCGTCGTTCAACGACGCCGCCGCGGCCGGCCTGGACCGGGCCGTCGCCGAGCTGGGCCTGCAGAAGGCCAACACCCGCGAGGCGACCGCGCAGCAGGGCGAGAGCGAGGACGCCGGCACGAACCGGCTCCGTCAGCTCGCGCAGGGCGGTTTCGACCCGATCATCGCGGTCGGCTTCAACTACGCCACCGGCGTGGGCACGGTCGCGAAGGAGTTCCCGCAGACGCAGTTCGCGATCGTCGACGACGACACCGTCGACCTCCCCAACGTCACCCCGCTGGTGTTCGCCGAGGAGCAGGGCTCCTTCCTGGTGGGTGCCGCAGCCGCGCTCAAGACGGCGACCTGCAAGGTCGGTTTCGTCGGCGGCGTCGACAACCCGCTGATCCAGAAGTTCGAGGCCGGGTACGAGCAGGGCGCCACGGCCGTCGCGCCGGACGTCCAGGTCGACGCGTCCTACATCTCGCCGGCCGGAGACTTCTCCGGCTTCAACGACGCCACCCGCGGCACCGAGATCGCCTCCGGCCAGTACGACAGCGGCTCGGACATCTCCTTCGCCGCCGCGGGGCAGTCGAACCAGGGCGTCTTCGCGGCCGCGCAGACCGCGCAGAAGAAGGCGATCGGGGTCGACTCCGACCAGTACAACTCGCCGCAGCTGACCGAGGTCCGCGACACGATCATGACGTCGATGATCAAGCGGGTCGACGTGGCGGTGTACGACTACGTCAACGCCGTCGCCGGCAACACGGTCGACCAGCTGCCCGAGCGGTTCGACCTCAAGAACGACGGCGTCGGCTACTCCCTCTCCGGTGGACAGGTCGACGACATCCGGCCGCAGCTCGAGGCGTACAAGGCCGCGATCATCGCCGGGCAGATCCAGGTCACCTCGACGAAGTGACACAGGAGCCGTACGCGGTCGAACTGCGCGGGATCACCAAGCGGTTCCCCGGCGTCGTCGCCAACGACGGCGTGGACCTCGCCGTGGCCACCGGTGAGGTCCACGCCCTGTGCGGCGAGAACGGGGCCGGCAAGTCGACCCTGATGAAGATCCTCTACGGGATGCAGCCGCCCGACGAGGGCACGATCGCCGTCGGTGGGGCGGAGATCCGCTTCCGTAATCCCGCCGACGCGATCGCCGCCGGGATCGGGATGGTCCACCAGCACTTCATGCTGGCCGACAACCTCACCGTCGCCGAGAACGTGCTGCTCGGGGCAGAGCGGTTGCACGGCATCGGGCGCGCCGGCCGGGCCCGGATCGCGGAGCTGTCCGCGACCGTCGGGCTCGGGGTGCGGCCGGACACGCTCGTCGAGCACCTCGGCGTCGCCGACCGGCAGCGCATCGAGATCCTCAAGGTGCTCTACCGGGGCGCCCGCACGGTGATCCTCGACGAGCCGACCGCCGTGCTGGTCCCGCAGGAGGTCGACGAGCTGTTCGCGACCGTGCGCTCGATGCGGGCCGACGGCTACACGTTCCTGTTCATCTCGCACAAGCTCGACGAGGTGCGCGCCATCGCCGACCGGATCACGGTCGTCCGGCGCGGCCGCACGGTCGGCACCGCCGACCCCGGCTCGGTCACCAATCGCGAGCTCGCCGAGATGATGGTCGGCTCCGAGCTGCCGTCGCCGGAGACCCGCGACTCGACCGTCACCGACCGCGAGGTCCTCCGCGTCGAGGGGCTCGGCCTGCCCGACCCGCACGGCGGCCGGGACCTGCTCGACGGCGTCGATCTCGTCGTGCACGCCGGTGAGGTCGTGGGCATCGCCGGCGTCGAGGGCAACGGTCAGACCGAGCTGGTCGAGACGGTCATGGGGATGCGCAGGCACGCCCGCGGCCGGGTCCTGCTCTCCGGCGACGACGTCTCCGGGCTGTCCACGATGGCCCGCCGCGAGCGCGGCGTCGGCTACGTCCCCGAGGACCGGTCCCGGCACGCCCTGCTCGGCGAGCAGCCACTGTGGGCGAACCGGGTGCTCGGCTTCCAGTCCCGGCCGCCGATCG
Organism: Pseudonocardia sp. EC080619-01; assembly: GCF_001420995.1. Lineage (NCBI taxonomy): Bacteria > Bacillati > Actinomycetota > Actinomycetes > Pseudonocardiales > Pseudonocardiaceae > Pseudonocardia > Pseudonocardia sp. EC080619-01. The sequence continues at coordinate 3,799,599 of NZ_CP012184.1, forward strand.
GGCGGCGCGGGCTGATCGACCGGGCCGCGGCCCGCGCCGACACCGCACGGATCGTGAGCGACTTCGACGTCCGCACGCCCGGCATCGACGTCATGGCGTCGGCGCTCTCCGGGGGCAACCAGCAGAAGCTCGTCGTCGGGCGGGAGCTGTCCGGTGAGCCGGTGCTGCTGATCGCCGCGCACCCGACCCGCGGCGTCGACGTCGGCGCGCAGGCCGGGATCTGGGCCGAGCTGCGCCGGGCCCGGGCCGCGGGCCTCGCCGTGCTGCTGGTCTCCGCCGACCTGGACGAGCTGATCGGGCTGTCCGACACGCTCGCCGTCATCCTGGACGGGCGGCTGGTCGGCACCGCCGATCCCGCCACCGTCACCCCCGAGGAGCTGGGCACGAAGATGACCGGGGCCGCGACATGATCCGGCTGCGGGGCGCGATCGTGGCGCCCGCGCTGGCGATCGGCGTCGCCGCGCTGCTGTGCGCGGTCGCGCTGCTGATCAGCGGCGCCTCACCGTGGACGGCGATCACCACGATCCTGTCCCAGCTCGGTTCGGGCACGGTCGCGGTGGACACGGTGAACTCCGCCGCCGTCTACTACATCGCCGCGCTGGCGGTCGCGATCGGCTTCCAGATGCGGTTGTTCAACATCGGCGTCGAGGGGCAGTTCCGGGTCGCCGCCTGCGTGGCGGCGATCGTCGGCGGGACCGTGGTCCTGCCGCCGGTGCTGCACACGCTGCTGATCATGGTCGTGGCGGTGCTGACGGGGGCGGCGTGGATCGCGATCCCCGCCCTGCTCAAGGCCTACCGCGGCGTCTCCGAGGTCATCTCGACGATCATGCTGAACGCGATCGCCACCGGGCTGATCGCCTTCCTGATCCGGGCCGAGACCTTCGGCGAGCTGCGCGGCAACAACATCACCACCCCGCCGATCCCGGAGTCCGGCTGGTTCCCGGGGATCTCGGTCGGCAACGGGACGATCTTCGGGATGGTCTTCGTCGCCGGGGCGCTGGGAGCGGGCTACTGGTTCCTGCTGGCCCGCACCCGGTTCGGCTTCGAGCTGCGTGCCTCCGGCGAGTCGGCGACGGCGGCGTCGGCGGGCGGGGTGAACGCCCGCCGGACGATCGTCGTCGCACTGCTGCTCTCCGGCGCCGTCGCCGGCCTGATCGGGCTGCCCGAGCTGCTCGGCCGCGACCACGCCTACACGCTCACGTCGCCGCAGGGGTACGGCTTCACCGGCATCGCGATCGCGCTGCTGGGCCGCAACCACCCGGTGGGCATCGCGCTCGGCGCGCTGCTCTGGGCGTTCCTGGACAAGTCCGCGGTGGCGCTCGACGTCGTCGGGATCCCGCGGGAGATCGTGCTGATCATGCAGGGGCTGATCGTGCTGTCGGTGGTCGTCGCCTACGAGCTGGTACGACGGGTGGAGCGGCGCGCCGAGCAGCGGCGGGTCGCGGACTCCGCACCCGCTCCGGAACGGGTGGAGGCGACGACATGACCGCCGCCGTCCTGGAACGCGCCGGGCGGCTGCCCGGCTGGGCGCGGTCCGCGCTGATCGCGGCGGGGCTGGTGCTCGTCCTGTCGATCACGGTGACGCTGACCGGGCAGACCCAGCTCGCCTCGTCCGGCACGTCGGAGGCCGCCGTCCGGCTCGGCCTGCCGATCCTGTTCGCGGCGCTCGGCGGGCTCTGGGCCGAGCGCGCGGGCATCATCAACATCGGTCTCGAGGGCATGATGGTGCTCGGGACCTGGGGTGCCGCCTGGGCCGGCTACCAGTGGGGGCCGTGGGCTGCGATGCTCGGCGGGCTCGCGTTCGGCGCGCTCGGCGGGCTGGTGCACGCGGTCGCGACGGTCACGTTCAACGTCAACCACATCGTCTCCGGTGTGGCGATCACGCTGCTCGGTACCGGGATCACCAAGTACCTGGCGACGCTCGTCTTCGCACCGGTCTCGCAGAACCCCCGCCAGTCCCCGCGGCTCGACGGGTTCACCGAGTTCTCCGTACCCGGCGTCTCGCAGGGGTTGCAGGCGCTGGAGGCACAGCAACGGGTGTTCGTGTCGGACCTCGCCGGGCTGCTGTCCGGCCTGGTCACCGGGCTGACGCCGATCGTCGTCCTCGGGTTCGCGCTGGTCCCGTTCAGCTTCTGGGTCCTGTGGCGGACACCGTTCGGGCTGCGCCTGCGGTCGTCGGGCGAGTCGCCGGTGGCGGCCGAGTCGCTGGGCGTCGACGTCGTGCTGCACAAGTACGCCGCGGTGATCGTCTCCGGCGGGCTCGCCGGGCTCGGCGGCGCGGCGCTGGTGCTCAACCCCGGCCAGCTCGGCTACCTGGAGAACCAGGTGGGCGGCCGCGGCTACATCGGCCTCGCCGCGATGATCTTCGGCAACTGGCGGCCCGCCGGGCTGCTGGTCGGCTCGGCGCTGTTCGGCTACGTCGACGGCCTGCAGCTGCGGGCCGGGGGCGAGGCGGTGCACGCGCTCCTCTACGCCGCGACCCTCGTCGCGGTCGTCGTCGCCGTGCTGTGGGCGATCCGGCGGATGTGGACGGCCGCCGCGGTCGCGCTGGGCGCCGGCGTCGCGGTCTACGCGCTGTACTGGTCGATCGAGTCGGTGCCGTCGGAGTTCGCGTCCTACGCCCCGCAGCTGGTCACGCTGATCGTGCTCGCGGCAGCGTCCCAGCGACTACGACCACCGGCCCGGCTCGGCGATCCGTACCGGCGCGGGGAGGGCCGCTAGGTGGCGGGCGGCGGACCGTCCGGCGCCGGTGCGGACATGGTGCGCCCGGACCCGCCGGTGCCCGGCTGGGACGCGTTGCGCGCGGCCGCGGTCGAGGCCGCGGCCTGGGCGTACGCCCCGTACTCGGGCCTGCGGGTGGGCGCCGCGGCACTCGTCGACGACGGCCGGGTGATCACCGGCTGCAACGTCGAGAACGCCTCCTACGGCCTCGGCGTCTGCGCCGAGGTGACCCTCGCCGGGCAGCTGCGGCTCTCCGGCGGCGGACGGCTGCTGGCGGTCGCGTGCCGGTCCGGCGGCGGCGACCTGCTGATGCCGTGCGGCCGGTGCCGGCAGGTCCTGTACGAGTTCGGCGGACGGGAGCTGCTGTGCGACACCCCCCGGGGCGTGCTGCCCTTCACCGAGGTGCTGCCCGACGCGTTCGGCCCGGAGCACCTGCCGTGACGGTCGACGGGGACGCCGGGAGGTCGCGATGATCCGCGGGGTGGGATGGGCCGACGCGCCGGAGCCGGCGCCGTCGTTCAGAGCGGTCGAGATCATCGCCGCCAAGCGGGACTGCCGCGAGCTGACCCGCGACCAGATCGAGTGGGTGGTGGGCGCCTACACCCGCGACGAGGTCGCCGACGAGCAGATGTCCGCGCTCGCCATGGCGATCCTGCTCAACGGGATGGACGCGGCCGAGACGGCGCACTGGACCCAGGCGATGATCGACTCCGGGGACGTCCTGGACTTCGGCGACGTCGGGCGCCCGCTGGTCGACAAGCACTCCACCGGCGGGGTCGGCGACAAGATCACCCTGCCGCTGGCGCCGCTGGTCGCGGCCTGCGGTGCGGCCGTCCCGCAGCTGTCCGGGCGCGGGCTCGGGCACACCGGCGGCACCCTGGACAAGCTGGAGGCGATCCCCGGCTGGCGGGCGTCGCTGTCCACCGCGGAGATCCGGGAGCAGCTCGCCGAGGTCGGCGCCGTGATCTGCGCGACGACCCCGACGCTGGCACCGGCCGACCGGCGGCTCTACGCGCTGCGCGACGTCACCGGCACCGTCGAGTCGGTCCCGCTGATCGCCAGCTCGATCATGAGCAAGAAGCTGGCCGAGGGCACCGGCGGGCTGGTGCTCGACGTCAAGGTCGGGTCCGGTGCCTTCATGAAGAGCCTCGGCCGCGCCGGGGAGCTGGCCGACGCCATGACCGGGATCGGCGCCGCGCACGGCCTCCCGACGACGGCGCTGATCACCGACATGGCCCGCCCGCTCGGCCGGTGCGTGGGCAACGCGCTCGAGGTCGGGGAGTCGGTGGAGGTGCTCCGCGGCGGCGGACCCGCCGATCTCGTCGAGCTGACGGTCGCGCTGGCCCGCGAGATGCTGGACCTGGCCGGGATCACCGACGCCGATCCGGCCGCGGTGCTCGCGTCCGGCAAGGCCCACGCGGTGTGGGAACGGATGATCGCCGCGCAGGGCGGCGACCCGGACGCGCCGCTGCCGGTCGCCCGGCACGTCGAGCAGGTCACCGCCGACCGGTCCGGCGTGTTCTCCGGGGCCGACGCGCTCGCCGTCGGCACCGCGGCCTGGCGGCTCGGTGCCGGGCGGGCCCGCAAGGAGGACCCGGTGCAGGCCGCGGCAGGGGTGCGGTTGCTGGTGGAGCCCGGCGACGAGGTCCGGGCCGGGACTCCGCTGCTGGAACTGCACACCGACACCCCGGAGCGGATCCCGGACGCACGGAGGCTGGTCGCCGGTGCGGCGCTGCTGATCACGGCGGACCCGCCGCCGGAGCGGGACCTCGTGCTGGACGTGCGCCGGGCGGAGTGACCCGCGGGCCGGCGTCCGGACGGGGCCACGGTCCTGCGCCGGGCGGCTCGGGGCGGACGATTCCGATCCGGCACGATGGTGCGCGATGCGTGAGGACCGACGGGTGGAGCGGGACCCGATACCCCGACCGGTGATGCCGGAGCGGGGCCGCCCTGCACCCCCGGAGACCGCCGGGGAGGTCACCCGCCCGGTCGGGCGACCGGTGCGGCCGGACGACGGCCCGGAGACCACCCCGATCGACCCGGTCGCCGCCCCCGGTCGGCGCGAGCCGGAGACCCCGACCCAGGGGATCCCGGCCGCGGCACCGGGCGCGGACCCGGGGACCCCGGCGAAGGGGACCGAGAACGCGGGCTCCCTCGTCCGGTCCTCCGGGATGATCGCGATCGCCAGCCTGGTCAGCCGGGTCACCGGGTTCGTCCGGAACCTGGCGCTGGTCGCGGTGCTGGGCCTGGCCGTCGTCAACGACTCGTACAGCGTGTCCAACACGCTGCCGAACATCGTCTACGAGCTGCTGCTCGGCGGTGTCCTCACCAGCGTGATGATCCCGGTGCTGGTCCGGGCCCAGGCCGAGGACGCCGACGGCGGCGAGCACTTCACCCGCAAGCTGCTGACGGTCGTCGGTGCGGCGCTGCTGGTCGCCACGGCGATCGCCATGCTCGCCGCGCCGCTCCTCACCGCGCTCTACATCAGCTCGGACACGGGCCGGGCCAATCCCGAGCTGGCGACGGCGTTCGCCTGGCTGCTGCTCCCGCAGATCTTCTTCTACGGCATCGGGGCGCTGCTCGGCGCGATCCTGAACTCCAAGCAGGTGTTCGGGCCGTTCGCGTGGGCGCCGGTGCTGAACAACGTCGTCGTGCTGGGCGTGCTCGCCGTCTACGTGCTGGTACCGGGGGAGATCTCCACCGACCCCGTGCAGATGGGCGACCCGAAGCTGCTCGTCCTGGGGCTGGGTACGACGCTGGGCATCGTCGTCCAGGCGCTCGTGCTGATCCCCTTCATGCGGCGGATCGGGTTCCGGTACCGCCCCGTGTGGGGCTGGGACCCGCGCCTGTCGCTGGCCGGCGGGATGGCGTTGTGGATCGTCGGCTACGTCCTCGTCGGGCAGGCCGGCTACGTCGTCACCACCCGGGTGGCCACCCAGTCCGACGGCGGCTCGTTCGCCACCTACATGAACGCGTGGCTGCTGCTGCAGGTCCCGTACGGCGTGCTCGGCGTCTCGCTGCTGACCGCGCTGATGCCGCGGATGAGCCGGGCCGCCGCGAACGGGGACACGGCGCAGGTCGTCACCGATCTCTCGCTCGGTGCCCGGCTCTCCACGGTCGGGCTGCTCCCGATCGCGGCGATCATGACGGCGTTCGGCGGAGCGCTGGGCACCGCGCTGTTCTCGGTCGGCGCGGGCAGCGGCACGGGGGCGGCCCGGCTCGGCGAGACCGTCGCCTGGTCGGCGTTCGGGCTGCTGCCGTACGCGGTGACGATGCTGCAGATGCGGGTCTTCTACGCGATGACCGACTCGCGGACCCCGACGCTGATCCAGGTCGGCATGGTCGGCGTGAAGATCCCGCTGCTGCTGCTGTGCCCGCTGCTGCTGCCCCCCGAGCAGGTCGTGCTGGGCCTCGCCGCGGCGAACGGGCTGTCGTTCGTCGGCGGTGCCGTGATCGGGCAGTGGCTGCTGCGCAGGCGGCTGGGCCGGGTCCGCACCGCCGAGGTGCTGAACACCCTGTTCCGGGTCGCGTTCGCGTCCGCCGCGGGCGCGGCGATCGCCTGGGGTCTCGCGCAGCTCGCGGAGCCTGCGATGGCCGACTGGCCGGTCGTCGCCCGGGCCTGGACGATCCTGGTCGGCGGCACCCTGGTCGCGCTGCCGCTCGCGGTCGTGGGCATGCGGCTGCTGAAGGTCGCCGAGCTCGACGCGGTCTTCCGGCGCCTCGCACGGCGGTGACGGCCGTGCCAGCATCGGGCCTGTGGACCCTCTCGAGTTCCCGCCGCTGAGCGAGCTGCGCCGCCGCACGAGCATGAAGTGGCGGACCTACGACGACGACGTCCTCCCGCTGTGGGTGGCGGAGGCCGACGTCGGGCTCGCCCCCGCCGTCGTCGACGCGGTCACCGGGGTGCTCCGGCGCGGCGACACCGGCTACCCGGCCGGCTCCGGCTACGCCGAGGCGTTCGCGCGGTTCGCCCGGGACCGGTGGGGCTGGGACCTCGACCCGCGGCGGGCGCTGGTCGTGCCGGACGTGATGCAGGGTGCCGTCGAGACGCTGCGGGTCGTCGCCCCGGACGGCGGTGTCGTCGTCACGCCGCCGGTGTACCCGCCGTTCCACTCCCACCTGCGTCAGGCGGGCCTGGAGCCGGTGCCGGCGCCGCTCACCGCCGACGGCCGGCTCGACCCGGACACCCTCGCGACGGCGTTCGCACGGCCGGGCGTGGGTGCGTTCCTGCTGTGCTCGCCGCACAACCCGACCGGCACCGTGCACACCGCCGCCGAGCTCGCGGTCGTGGCGGAGCTCGCGCGCCGGCACGGGGTCACCGTCGTCGCCGACGAGATCCACGCCCCGCTGGTCGACCCGGGCACGCCCTTCACACCGTGGCTGACCGTGCCGGGTGCCGAGGACGGCGTCGCACTGCTGTCGGCGTCGAAGGGATGGAACCTGGCCGGGCTGAAGGCGGCGATCGCCGTCGTCGGGCCGGAGGCCGATCCGGGACGCCTGCCCGCGGAGATCCTGGAGGTCGGGGCGAGCCACGTCGCCGTGCACGCGCACGTCGCGGCGCTCGACGACGGCCGGGACTGGCTGGACGGCTTCGTCACCGCGATCGCCGGCAACCGGGCGCTGCTCGGCGAGCTGCTGGACGGGTGGCTCCCGGACGTCCGGTACCGGCCGGGAGCCGCGTCGTTCCTGGCGTGGCTGGACTGCCGGGCCCTCGGGCTCGGCGACGATCCCGCGGCCGTGTTCCTGGAGCGGGGCCGGGTGGCACTCAACGCGGGCCTGCCGTTCGGGGCGGGTGGAGCCGGGCACGCCCGCCTGAACCTCGCGACGCACCCGGACGTCCTCACCGAGGCGGTGCGCCGGATGGCCGGCGCGCTGCGCTGACCCGCCCGGCACCGGCCCGGGACGCACGAACGCCGCGCCCCGGGTGCGGGACGCGGCGTTCGCGGGGATCGACCGGCTCAGTCGTCCGGGTCGTCGTTCACCAGGTCGGCCGCCGAGGCGCCGTTCTGGCTCTTCACCGCCACCTTCTGGCGGCCGCGGCGCTGGGCCGGGCGCGGCGGGGGCGGCGGGGCCGACTGCTGGGCGTACTGGCCGCCCCGGCCCATGATCAGCTCCGCGAACGTGGCCATGGCCTCGTCCAGCTGGCTGGCGTTGCGGCGCTCGGACTCCGCGTTGGCGCGGGTCACCAGGTCGGTCACCGAGCCGGCGTCCGGGCGGTCCCGCAGCACCGCGTCGAGCTCGCCGAGCCGGGTGCCGACGTCGCCCGACACCTTGTCGACGTCGCCGGAGAGCTTCTCCAGGCGGGAGTCGACGTCACCGGTGAGCTTGTCCAGCCGCCCGTCGACGCTCTCGGAGAGCCCGTCGAAGCGGCCGTCGACGTCGGTCGAGAGCTTGTCGAGCCGCTGGTCGAAGCCGGTGAGCTTCTCGTCGACGCCGGTGAGACGGTCACCGACCGAGCCGTCGAGCTCGCCGAGGCGGTCCTTGAGCGAGCCGCCGAGCTTGCCGACCCGCTCCTTGACCGACCCGTCGAGGTCGGCCAGCTTGCCGTCGAGCCCGGTCTCGACCGAGTCCAGACGGGTGCCGACCTCCTCCAGCCGTGCGGACAGCGCCTCGAGACGCTCGGTGAGGCCGTCGAACGCGGGGGTCGGGTCCACCGCCGGGCGCTGGGACAGCTCCTCCAGCCTGCGGTGCAGGCCGACGGAGGTGTCGCCGAGCAGGTTGCGCAGGCCCTCGCCGGTCTCCTCGAACGAGCTCACCGCGCCGTCGAGCTGCTCCTTGACCTGACGCTCGATGCCGTCGACGCGCTCCTTGATCGGGGAGGCGACGGCGTTCGGCATCGCGTCCAGCCGCATCTCGTGCCGGTCGAGCCGGTTGTCGAGGTCGTCGAGGCGCTTGTGCAGGCCGCCGAGGCGGTCGTCCAAGCCGTCCATCCGGCCGGAGACGCCTTCGAGGCGGCCGCCCATGCCGTCGAGCCGGCCGTCGAGCTGGGCGATCGGCTTGGCCAGCTTGTCCGGCAGCGACTCGATCGCCCGGGTGATCGCGCCGAGCACGATCTCCTGGTTGTCGAGCTTCGTGACCGTCTCGTCGAGGCGCTCGGACAGGACGTTGAGCTCGGTCCGGTCGGGGAGCTCGGTGAGCTTCTTGCGCACGGTGCCGATGGCGTCCAGTGCGGCCAGCCGGGCGTGGATCTCGTCGAGGGAGTCGAAGATCTGTTGCTGTTCGCTGTCACGGATCTCGGCCGCCCGCATGAGCATGCCGCGCATCCGGTCGAACGAGAGGTTCGAAGTGTCGCTCATGGCACCTGCTGCGCTTCCTCTGAGCCAAGTGGGGAGTGCCCAGAGGGTAGCGACCGCCGTTCGAGCGTCGACGGACGGTGTTGGGTTGAGCCGTCCGGGGCATGTCTCGCGCCCGGATCGGGGACGATCATGGCAGGTCGGGGCGGCCGGTGGCGCGCGCCACGCCGGTCCGGGGCGGATCCGGGCCGGGACCGGCGTGGGGTCGGTCACGGTCGCGGCCCGGCCCGTGCCGTTGCGGCCGGGTCCGCTCGGTACCGTCTGGCCGTGGCAGCTCCCGCGGACCCGAGCCCGACGCCCGTCAGCCGCGAGACCGTGCGCGAGGCGCCCAAGGTGCTGCTGCACGACCATCTCGACGGCGGCCTGCGCGTCGGGACGGTCGTCGACCTGGCCCGCGAGATCGGCTACGACCGGCTGCCGACGACCGACCCCGGCGAGCTCGCCGCGTGGTTCCTCGGCGCCGCCCACTCCGGGTCGCTGGAGCGGTACCTGGAGACGTTCGGCCACACCGTCGCCGTGATGCAGACCCGGGAGGCGCTGAGCCGGGTGGCGGCCGAGGCGGCCGAGGACCTCGCCGGCGACGGCGTCGTCTACGCCGAGGTGCGGTTCGCCCCCGAGCTGCACGTCGAGGGCGGCCTCGACGTCGATGCCGTCATCGACGCCGTGCTCGACGGGTTCCGGATCGGCACCGAGCGGGCCGCCGCGGCCGGGCGGACGATCCGGATCGGCGTCCTCCTCACCGCGATGCGGCACGCCGCCCGGTCGCGGGAGATCGCCGAGCTGGTGGTGCGGCACCGCCCGCCGCTCGACGCACCGGCGCCGGGCGGTGTCACCGCACCGGCCCCGGTCGCCGTCGTCGGCTTCGACATCGCCGGGGCCGAGAAGGGGTTCCCGCCCACCCGCCACCTCGACGCCTTCGAGTACGTCCGCCAGCAGAACGCGCACGTCACCATCCACGCCGGCGAGGCGTTCGGGCTGCCGTCGATCTGGGAGGCGATCCAGTGGTGCGGCGCCGACCGGCTCGGGCACGGCGTCCGCATCGTCGACGACATCGAGGTCCGTGCCGGCGAGGCACCCCGGCTGGGCCAGCTGGCCGCCTACGTCCGCGACAGCCGGGTGCCGCTGGAGATGTGCCCGACGTCGAACCTCAACACCGGCGCGGTGGCGTCGCTGGCCGAGCACCCGATCGGCCTGCTCACCGAGTTGCGGTTCCGGGTCACCGTGAACACCGACAACCGGCTGATGTCGGGCTGCACGATGACCAGCGAGATGACCGATCTCGCCGAGACCTTCGGCTACGGCTGGGACACCCTGCAGTGGTTCACGGTGAACGCGATGAAGTCGGCCTTCATCGGCTTCGACGAGCGGCTCGCCCTGATCGACGAGGTGATCAAGCCGGGGTACGAGGCGCTGGCGCGCCCGTGAGTGGAAAAGTCGGCCGGGACCGACTTTTCCACTCACGAGTCAGTGGGTTCGCAGCCGTGCCTCGAGCCCGGCGACCAGCTCGCCCCAGGACTGCGCCTCCTGGCTGAACGGTGGGCTCGGAGCCATCCGGGTCGGGTCCGGGCGGACGACGAACGACACCAGCCAGCCCAGGCTGTTCGACTCGGCCAGCGAGTCGGCGGGCTCGGGGTCCCCGGCCCACTCGCCGACGTCGGTCAGCAGCTCGGACGCCAGGTCCAGCTGCACCGGGTCCAGGTCGAGCACGCCCTCGGCCAGGTCCGGGCCGATGCCGGTCAGCACGTAGGTGTTCATGTCGTCGACGCCCTCGTCGAGGTCGCCGGTCCCCGCGGCCTCCAGCACGTCGGTGAAGGTGACGGCCGCCGCGAGATCGGTGCCGTGCACCGCGGGGTGCTCCGGATCGGCCAGCGCGCGGAACATCGCCCGCTCGGAGCCGAAGACGTCGATCTTCCCGTCGGAGCCGAGGAAGACCGGCTTGTCGTCCAGGTAGCACCGCAGGGTCACGACCGAGCGGTCGCCGGACTCGATCCGGATCGGGTCGATGCCGACCCGCGTCCAGAACCCGTCCGGGGCCTCGTCCTCGTCGTCGGCCTCCGCCGCACCGGCCTCGAGCGCGGCGGCCTCCAGGGCCTCGTCGTCGTCGGCCTCCGCGGCGCCGAAGGCGGCCTCGCGGGCCGCCTCCCACTCGGTGGCCTCGGTCCGCGCCTTCTCCAGCGCGCCGGCGTCGACGTCGGGGGTGGAGACGAGCCCGTCGACGGTGTCGACGATCTCGTCCCAGTGCCGGGTGAGCGCCTCGGAGAGGGCGGACCAGTGCTTCGCGCCCTCGCGGCCACCGAAGGCCTGCTCGCCCTCGCGCAGCAGCGCGAACGACGGCTCACCGTCCAGCGCGGTGATCACGTTCTCGAGATCGCAGACGTCGGCGAGCGAGCGGACGATCGAGACGGCCTCGTGCAGCTCCTGCACGGTGAACGCGTCCGGGTCGCCCGCGGCGAGCTCGGGCAGCCCGACGAGGTCGTAGCGGTGGGCCTCGTCCGGGGTCAGCTCCCCGACGGCGAGACCGGGGACCGCGGCCCACGCGGGATGGTCCTCGAGGTCGTGCCCGGACGCGGTACGGACGAACGCGGCGAGGCCCGCGACCTCGTCGAAGACGAACACGTGTTCGTCGTCGCCGAGGAAGGCCTCCCACTCCTCGCCGTCCTCGCGCCACGGAGGTGCCCACAGGGTGACCACGTCGCCCCGTGTGAGGGCGAGCCGGATCGGGACGATGTCGCTTGCCACGTCGCCGACCCTATCGTCGGTGCGGACGACCGGCCGGGCCGACCGCCCGGGTGTCGCCGACAACGGCTGCGGCACCGGTCACCGGTGCCGCAGAAGTCGGTGCGCGCCCGCCGTCGCGGGATCGGGGCCCGGTGGTGCGGCGGGACGCGCGTCTGTTCTCCGTGTGTCTCCGCGGGGCCTCGGGGCGGCCCCGCCGGGGGTCAGGCCTGGCTGTGCAGTCGGACCACGCCGATCGAGACGTCCTCGAGACCGCCACGGTCGAAGTCCCGCCGCAACTGGTCGGCCTTGATGGTCGCCGTCATCCCGTCGAACGGGCCGTGCGCGTCCACCTCCCCGGTCTGCGGGTCCACCGCCAGAACGACGTACCCGTCGCACTGCGTGAGCTTTTCCGCAGCAGCGATCAACGTCTGCTCCTCGGAAGTCGTGTTCTCCGGCATCGGATCACCTCCTCGTCATCTAGTACAGCGTCGCCGGAGGCCTCGGTGTGACACCGTTTCGGCCATACCACCCGTTCGGGTCAGGTGAATCCCGAAAATCAGCGACCACGAGTGCTGATCGTGGCACCGGGCGTACAGGGTCACGCGAAGAGGGGAACGCGGCGTGTCGCGAGCGCCACCCGTGGTGATCACGAGATCGATCGGGGATCGACTGTCACGCAAGGTCTGCGGAGGTGTCCGGGGCCTCACCCGGGCGGACGAGAAGGGTCCGTGGAGGTGTCTCGACATCACCCGTCGGTGCAGGTCCAGGCCTCACTCTTCGTGAACCGTGACACGCATCCGTGTCAACGTCGTGCCGGTGGTCGAGGGCACCGATCGCGGGGGCTCCGCCGGCGGCCGGGCGTCCGTAGGCTGTCCGCTCGTGGACACGATCGTCGTCGACCACCCGCTGGCGCGGGCTCGGCTGAGCACCATGCGGGACGCGCGGACCGACAACGCCACCTTCCGGGCGGCGCTGCGGGAGCTGACCCTCATGCTGATCTACGAGGCCACCCGCGCGGCCCCGCTCGCGGAGGCCCAGATCCACACCCCGGTCTCCCGGACCGTCGGCTACCGGCTCGCGACGCCGCCGGTGCTCGTCCCGGTGCTGCGGGCGGGGCTGGGGATGGCGGAGGCCGCGCTGAACCTCGTCCCGGAGGCCCAGATGGGCTTCGTCGGCATGGCCCGGGACGAGACGACCCACCAGCCGGTGCCGTACATGGAGTCGCTGCCCGACTCGCTCGTCGGGCGGCCGGTGTTCGTGCTGGACCCGATGCTGGCCACCGGCGGGTCGATGGTGCACACCGTCGAGCTGCTGACCCGCCGCGGCGCCGACGACGTGACCGTCGTCTGTGCACTGTCCGCGCCCGAGGGGGTGCGGCGGTTGGAGGAGTCGGGGCTGCCGGTCCGGATGGTGACGGCCAGCATCGACGAGCGGCTCAACGACTCCGCCTTCATCGTCCCCGGCCTCGGCGACGCCGGGGACCGCCAGTTCGGCTCGGTCTGAGCCCCGTGCCCCGCCGTCCGGGGCGCCGCTGGGCCCGGCGTCTCCTCTCCGCCGCGGTGGTCCTCGCCGTCGCCGGCACCGTCTCGGTGCTGCCCGCGGCGGACCGGCCGGAGGAGATCGACGTCCCGGCGGCCTCGGCGCCGGGGACCCTCAAGGTGATGCCGCTCGGGGCGTCGTCGACGGTCGGGGTCGGCAGCACGGCCACCGCCGGGTACCGGCTGCCGCTGTGGGAGCGGCTCACGGCACGCGGTGTCCGGCTCGACTTCGTCGGCTCCCGGAACGGCGGCCCGGACGCACTGCCCGACGGCGACCACGAGGGCCGGTCCGGCTGGACCGCCGCCCGGATGCTCCCCATGACCGGCGGGTGGGTGCTGGCCGCCGAGCCGGACGTCGTCCTGCTGCACGCGGGCACGAACGACCTGCTGAACGGTATGTCGGCCCGGGACACCGCGACGACGCTCGACCGGATGCTGGACCGGATCTTCGCCGCGGCACCCCGCACCCACGTGATCATGGCGGGGGTGTGGGCGCCGCTGACGAAGCAGCGCGCGCAGCGTGCCGAGCTCGGACGGCGGCTGCCCGGCGTCGCGGCGAAGCACCGGGCGGCCGGTCACTCGGTGGAGTACCTGGACGTCTCGGGCCTGTTCCCGGCCACCCGCACCGCCGACGGCCTGCACGCCGGGCAGGCCGCCTACCGGGAGATCTCCGAGGCGTGGGCCGAGCGGATCGAGGCGTGGCTGGAACGCCCGCCCGACCGCCGCCGCGCCGCCGGGTAGCTCAGCCGTCGGGCATGACGGTCGCGGCGAGCACCGCCCCCAGCTCGCGGCAGGCCTCCCGGGCGGCCCGGTCCGGCGCCCCGGTGACCTCGACCGGGGCGGTGGCCGCGCTCCAGCCCATGCCCTCGGCGATCGCCGTCACCGACCGGGTGGCCCCCGAGGTGTCCGACCCGCCGTGCACCCACAGGCCGTAGGGCAGGCCCCGGGTGTCCTCGCCGCAGACGTAGTAGACCTGGTCGAGGAAGTGCTTCAGCGCCCCGGACATGTAGCCGATGTTGGCCGGGGTGCCGAGCAGCACCGCGTCGGCGGCCAGCAGGTCCGACGCGGTCGCGGCGAGCGCGGCGCGGGCGACGGTCTCCACCCCGGTGATCTCCGGGTCGGCGGCACCGGCCGTCACCTCGGCCAGCAGCTCGGCGGTCGCGGGGGACGGCGTGTGGTGCACGATCAGCAGCGTCGTCACGGCCCCAGCATCCCCGCGACCTCGGCCCGCAGCGCGGCGAGCCGCCCGGCGGCCCGCTCCCGCGACCCCGACACCAGCGCGACGTCACCGACCGGCTCGCCGACGACCTCCAGGTACGCCTTGAGCTTCGGCTCGGTCCCGGACGGGCGGATCACCACGCGGACGCCGTCGCGCCGCAGCCGCAGCACGTCCGGGGCCGGCCGGTCGGCATCCCACCCGGCGGGCGGGTCGTCCCGCAGCCGCCGCACCGCCGCGTCCCGGACGGCGGGGTCCATCCGCAGCGAGATCCCCTCGGTGAGGTGCACCCCGAACTCGGCAGCCAGCTCGTCGAGCCGTTCCGGCACCGACGACCCGTCGGCCGCCAGCCCGCGCACGAGGTCCGCGGCGACGACGGCGGCGGAGATCCCGTCCTTGTCCCGCACCCCGCCGGGGTCGACGCACAGCCCGATGGCCTCCTCGTAACCGAAGACGAGGCCGTCGCCGCCGCGGACGATCCACTTGAACCCGGTCAGCGTCTCGGCGAAACGGGCCCCGCGGGCGGCGGCGACCCGGCCCAGCATCGACGACGACACCACGGTCGTCGCGACCAGCGGATCGGAGTACGTGCCGGTGCGCAGCAGGTGGTCGCCGAGCAGGACGCCGGTCTCGTCGCCGGAGAGCATCCGCCACCCGTCACCGGTCGGGACGCCGATCGCGCACCGGTCGGCGTCCGGGTCCAGGGCGACCGCGAGACCGGCCCCCGACGACGCGGCCAGCTCCAGCAGCGCGTCGGTCGCGCCGGGCTCCTCCGGGTTGGGGAACGCGATGGTCGGGAAGTCGGGGTCGGGCCGCGCCTGGCTCGCCACCACGCGGACGTCGTGGACGCCGGTGCGGGCCAGCGCGGCCGTCGCGAGGGCGCCCCCGACGCCGTGCATCGGGGTCAGCGCGATCCGCGGTGCCGGGCCCCGCGGCGTCCGCGGAAGCGTCGCGACCCGGTCCAGGTAGGCCTCGGTGACGTCCAGCGGCGCGGGTGCGGTGCCGAGCGGCACCGACACGGCGGCCGGGGCGGCGTCGATCGCGGCCTCGATGCCGGCGTCGTCCGGCGGGACGAGCTGCGCCCCGTCGGCGAGGTAGACCTTGTAGCCGTTGTCGGCGGGCGGGTTGTGCGAGGCGGTCACCGCGATGCCCGCCGCCGCCCCCAGGTGCCGGACGGCGAACGCGACGACCGGCGTCGGCACCGGCCCGTCCAGGACGACCGGGGTGAACCCGGCCCCGGCGAGCACCCGCGCGGTGGCCTCGGCGAACGCGGCGGACCCGTGCCGCGCGTCCCGCCCGACGACGACCCGGCCGCCCGGTCCGCCGTCGCGCGCGGCGAGCCAGGACGCCAGCCCCGCCGTTGCCCGGGTCACCACGGCGACGTTCATCCCGGACGGGCCCGCCCGCACCGGGCCGCGCAGGCCCGCCGTGCCGAACCGCAGCGGCCCGGACATCCGCCCGGCGAGCTCGGCGTCGGCCTCGACGGCGGGCGGACCGCCCGCCAGCGCCGTCGCGAGGACCCGCTGCAGCTCGGCGCGGGTGGCGGGGTCCGGGTCGTCGGCGATCCAGCGCAGCGCGGCGTCGCGCAGCTCGGGGGCGGGCACGGTCAGATCCGGCCGATCAGGTCGCGGAGCAGCGAGCCCATCCGGGTCGCGGCGGCCTGCCCGGCGTCGAGGACCTCCTGGTGGTCCAGCGGCTGCCCGGACAGCCCCGCCGCGAGGTTCGTGACCAGCGAGATCCCGGCGACCTCGCACCCCTCGGCACGGGCGGCGATCGTCTCCATCACCGTCGACATGCCGACCAGGTCGGCGCCGAGGGTGCGCAGCATCCGGATCTCCGCGGGCGTCTCGAAGTGCGGGCCCGGGAGCCCCGCGTAGACGCCCTCGACCAACGACGGGTCCAGCGCGCGGGCGGCGGCGCGCAGCCGCGGCGAGTACGCGTCGGTGAGGTCGACGAAGTGCGCGCCCTCCAGCGGGGAGCGGGCCAGGAGGTTCAGGTGGTCGGAGATCAGCACCGGCTGCCCGACGGACAGCCCGTCGGTGATCCCGCCCGCGGCGTTGGTGAGGACGACCGTGCCCACCCCGGCGGCGGCCGCGGTGCGGACGCCGTGCACGACCGGATCGGCGCCGTGGCCCTCGTAGAGGTGGGTGCGGCCGAGCAGGACCAGGACCTTCGTCCCGCCCACGGTCAGGGACCGGACGGTGCCGCCGTGTCCGACCGCGGACGGCGGCACGAACCCGGGCAGCTCCGACATCGGCACCTCGGCGTCGGCGGGGCCCAGGACGTCGGCGGCGGGGCGCCAGCCGGAGCCGAGCACGACCGCGACGTCGTGGGAACCGGACCCGGTGCGACGGGCGAGCTCGGCGGCGGCCTTCTGGGCGAGCGTCACGGGAGCGGACATGCGGCCAGCCTAGATCCGCCCCGCGGCGGCGATCTCCCGCCGCACCCCGCGCCGGGCCGCCGCACCCCGTGCCAGGCCGCCGCACCCTGCGCGTGGGGTGCCGCAGGCGGCGAGGGGGTGCGCGGCGTCCCCGGGGGCCCGGCACCCCGTGCCGGGTCGCGGCACCCCGTTGCGGGTCGGCGCACCCTGCGCGTGGGGTGCCGCGGGCGGCTACGGGGTGCGTGGGGCGGTCGGAGCGGGTCCGGGCCTCGGGTCAGCTCGACGTCGTCCGGAAACCGGCGGCGATCGCGGCGAACAGCCCGGAGGCGGCGGACTCGGCCTGTCCGGCCGGAGACGTCAACTGCAGGACCCACACGCCGTCGGGGGTGCGGCCCGGGACGATCCGCAGCAGCGTGCTGCGCTCCGCAGGACCACTGGTCGTGGTGAGCGTGACCTCGCTGCTGCCGTCGGGCTCCCGGGTGGCGGGTGTCGCGTCGACGGTGTCGACGCCGAGCGCCTCCGGGGTGAGGGCGTCGGTCACCGCGGCCGCCGACGCCGCCGCGCGGACCGACAGCTCCTGCCGGCCGTCCGGGCTGACGAACCGCACCACGGCAGAGCCGTCGCCGGCGGGGGACCGGTACTGCGTCCAGTCCTGCGGGATCGCCACGGTGAAGCCCAGCGGGTCCGGGTGCGCGACCCGCGGCGTGCGCTCGGTCGCGACGGTGATCGTGCTCAGCGCCTCCTGGCCGGCCAGGGTACGGACGCCGGTGAACCCGCCCAGCGCTCCCAGCAGCACCAGCAGCGCGCCACCGAGCACCAGCGGGATCCCGCCGAGCACCCCGGCGACACCGCCGGGCCGCCCCGACGGGGCCCGGGTACCGGCGGCGCGGGCGCGCGCCGGGGCCGACGGAGCCGGTCGCGCGGGCGCGGGGCGCGGCGGTTCGGGGGCCGCGACGGGCGGCGGCGGAGGGGCCGGGGCCGGCTCGGCGAGCGGCGCCCCGCCCCGCGGGTACGTGCCGGTCCCGGTGGGGGTCACGCCGCGGGGCGGCCGCTGGACCTGCGGGCCGGACGGCGTGGTCGGCGCCGGGACCCTCGCCATGATCGTCGGGACGTCCGGCGACCCGGGGAAGATCGGGTCGTCGGGGTCGGCGAGCAGCGGCCGCAGCCGGGCGCGGACCTCGTCGAGCGGCATCCGGCCGGCCGGCTCCTTGACCATGAGACCGCTGATGACCTCGGCGATCGGCCCGGTCATCGTCGGGACCGGCACCGGGCCGTCGACGACCTCGGTGATCGTCTTGACCGGGTCGCCGTCCACGTCGTAGGGCGGGCGGCCCTCGACGGCGGCGTACAGGGTCGCGCCGAGGCCCCACAGGTCGGCGGCCGGCGTGACCGGCTGACCGGCGGCGACCTCCGGTGCGATGTAGGCGGGCGAGCCGAGCACGAGGCCGGCCGACGTCATCGGTGCGTCGGACTCGTTGCGGGCGATGCCGAAGTCGGTGAGCTTGATCCGGCCGTCGTCCGAGATGAGGACGTTCCCGGGCTTGACGTCGCGGTGGGTGATCCCGGCGCGGTGCGCCGCGCGCAGGGCGGCCGCGGTACCGAACCCGACGACGCCGGCCTGCGCGGAGTCGAGCCTGCCCAGCTCGGAGATCGCCGACGCGAGGTTCTTCGACGGCACCAGCTCCATGATCACCAGCGGCTCCTCGCCGCCGGAGTCGAGCACGTCGAAGACGGTGACCACGTTGGGGTGCGAGAGCCCGGCCAGTGCACGGGCCTCGCGCATGATCCGCTCGCGCAGCTCCTGCTTCTCGCCGTCGGGGATCCCGTCCGGGATCTTCAGCTCCTTGAGGGCGACCCGCCGCTGCAGGACGTCGTCGAAGCCGGACCACACCGTGCCCATCGCGCCGCTGCCGAGCGGGCCGTCGACGCGGTACCGCCCGGCTATCTGGCGGCGCTGGACCTCGCCTTCGGAAACGGACACGTCGACGATTGTCCCATCGCACGCCGAGCGGCCCGCCGCCACACCTGCCGTCACGGCCCGTTCCCGCTGGTCACGATGTGTCACTGGTCCGGTCGGTCCACGACGCCGGACGGTGCGCGCCGCGGGCCGGGCGCCGGTCGCCGCGACGAGCGTCCGCGCCCGGGCCGGCGCGGGGACCGGCCGTCGTGCGACGAGGCCCCGGACCGCCGGTGAACGGCGAAAACGGCCGCTCGTCGCGCCTCCGCCCGCCCGCTCGTCAGAACTGCCGATCCCGCTGGCAGCACCCCGCCGACCCCTCGCCGCCCGGAGCCGTGAACGGCCGATTTCGACTGGAACACCGCCGGACGGGTGAGCACCATTTCTCTCGTACGGGCACCGTGGTGCGACGTCGGAGTCGACACCGCACCGGTCCCGGGCTTTCCCTGACGAGGAGGACAAGGTGACTGCGCTGCAGACCCGCACCGAGCTCCCCGAGATCGCCGATCTCGCTGTCGACGACCTCGGTGAGGGCACGGGTCCGGCCTGGCTGGAGTCGTGGATGCGGGCGCACAAGGGCGAGATCGTCGGCTGGCGCCGTGCGATCCACGCCCAGCCCGAGCTCGCCCGGCGCGAGCACCTCACCACCGCACGCGTGTCCGAGACGCTGCGGCGCGCCGGTCTCGAGCCGCGGACCCTGGCCGGAGGCACCGGCGTCGTGTGCGACGTCGGGCACGGCGGTCCGCTGGTGGCGCTGCGCGCCGACATGGACGCGCTGCCGCTGCAGGAGCAGAGCGGTGTGTCGTTCGCGTCCGAGATCCCCGGCGTGATGCACGCCTGCGGGCACGACGGGCACACCGCGATGCTGCTCGGTGCCGCGCTGGCGCTGAACTCGGCGCCGTCGCTGCCCGGGCGGGTGCGGCTGGTGTTCCAGCCGGCCGAGGAGGTGCAGCCCGGCGGCGCGCTCGACGTGTGCGACCAGGGCGTCATGGAGGAGGTGCAGCGGATCTTCGCGCTGCACTGCGACCCGCGCCTGGAGGTGGGGAAGCTGGGCACCCGGGTCGGGCCGATCACCTCGGCGTGCGACCTCATCGAGGTGCGCCTGACCTCCCCGGGCGGGCACACCTCGCGCCCGCACCTGACGGCCGACCTCGTCCAGGCGCTCGGCCTGCTCGCCACCCAGGTCCCGCTGCTGCTGACCCGGCACGTGGACCCGCGGTCGGGCACCGTCCTGACCTGGGGCGCGGTGCACGCCGGCGACGCGGCGAACGCGATCCCGCAGTCCGGGATGCTGCGCGGCACGCTGCGCACCGCCGACCACGCGACCTGGACCGAGCTCGAGGA
Source organism: Pseudonocardia sp. EC080619-01 (assembly GCF_001420995.1). Taxonomy (NCBI): domain Bacteria; kingdom Bacillati; phylum Actinomycetota; class Actinomycetes; order Pseudonocardiales; family Pseudonocardiaceae; genus Pseudonocardia; species Pseudonocardia sp. EC080619-01. Next base: position 3,819,766 of record NZ_CP012184.1, read on the forward strand.
CACGCTGCGCGCGCTCGTCGCGTCGGTGCTGGCCCCGACCGGCGTCGGGTACGTGCTGGACCACGTCCGCGGCGTCCCGCCGGTCGTCAACGACGAGGCCTCCACCGGGATGCTGCGTGACGCAGCGGTCACCGTCGGGGGCGACGCGGCCGACGCGAGCACCGAGCAGTCCTCCGGCGGCGAGGACTTCGCCTGGTACCTGGAGCACGCGCACGGCGCGATGGCCCGGCTCGGCGTGTGGTCGGGCAGCGGCCCGAAGCGCGACATCCACCAGCCGACGTTCGACCTCGACGAGCGGGCGCTCCCGTTCGGGTCCCGGGTGCTGGTGCACGCCGCGCTGGCGGCACTGGCCGACGCGTCCTGACGCCCCACGGCCCCCCGTACGACGACGAGCGGCCCGGTCCCGGATCACTCCGGGCCGGGCCGCTCGGCCGTTCGCGGGTCAGGTGCCGGGCGAGGACTTGCGGCTCGGCCGGCTGCGGAGCTCGTTGACGTAGTCGTCGGGCGCGCCGGCGGTCTCGGCCGCGTCGGCGATCACCCCGAGGTAGCGGGCCGACGGCTCGCCGCCCTCGTAGGCGTTCAGCACGTAGATGAAGGCGAGCACGCTGCCGTCGAGGGTGGCGACGCGCAGGCGCAGCTTCTTGTGCATCCCGAGCTCACCGCCCTCCCAGCGGTCGAGCTGACGCTCGTCGTGCTCGGGGACGTCGTAGAGCACGACGAAGACCTGCGAGCCCGGCTCCTCCACCACGGTGGAGAGCGCGCCCTCCCAGGTGTAGTCCTCACCGCCGAACGTCAGCCGCCAGCCCTGGAGCCACCCCGTCCCGGCCATCGGCGAGTGCGGGGCGCGCTCCTTCATCTGCTCGGGGTCCAGGTTCGACCCGTACGCGGCATACAGCGGCACGTGAGAAGGGTAATGGCCGTCGTCCGGGCGCTTCGACCCGCCCGGCCGAAAGAATCGGACACGCGTACTGTGAGCGGCGTCGACGCCGGTGGCGAGGCCGCCATCGGCCCACCACCACCGACATCTCCAGGGGGAACCTTCCCGTGACCCGCATCGTCATCATGGGCGGCGGACCGGCCGGGTACGAGGCCGCGCTCGTCGCGGCCCAGCACGGCAGCGACGTGACCGTCGTCGAGCGGGACGGGATGGGCGGCGCGTGCGTCGTCCACGACTGCGTCCCGTCGAAGACCTTCATCTCCTCCGCCGCCGTGCGGGTGGACCTGCACCGCGCCGAGGACCTGGGCGTGCTCGTCGACCGCGGCAACTCCGCCGTCGACCTGCCCGCGGTCAACGAGCGGGTGAAGTCGCTCGCGCTGGCCCAGTCGGCCGACATCCGCGCCCGGCTGGAGGGCGAGGGTGTGCGGATCGTCCCCGGCACGGCACAGTTCAGCGGGCCGGCCGAGGCCCGGGCGGCGCACGAGCTCGTCGTCACCCACCCGGACGGCTCGACCGAGGCCGTCCTGGCCGACATCGTGCTCGTCGCGACCGGCGCCACCCCGCGGGTGCTGGACTCCGCCCGGCCGGACGGCGACCGCGTCCTCGACTGGCGCCAGCTCTACGACCTCGAGGAGCTGCCCGAGCACCTGATCGTCGTCGGCTCCGGTGTGACGGGTGCCGAGTTCTGCTCCGCCTACGTCGAGCTCGGCTGCCGGGTCACCCTGGTCTCCAGCCGGGACCGGGTGCTGCCGCACGAGGACGCCGACGCCGCCGCGGTGCTCGAGGAGGTCTTCGCCGAGCGTGGCGTGGAGATCCTGCCGAACACCCGCGCCGACAAGGTCGAGAACACCGGCGACGGGGTGCGGGTCACGCTGTCCGACGGCCGCACCGTCGAGGGCTCGCACGCGCTGATGACGGTCGGGTCGATCCCGAACACCGGCGACCTGGGGCTGGAGAAGGTCGGCATCGAGACCGACCGCGGCGGCTTCGTCCCGGTGGACAAGGTCTCCCGGACGTCCGAGCCCGGCGTCTACGCGGCCGGTGACTGCACCGGCGTGCTGATGCTCGCCTCGGTCGCGGCGATGCAGGGCCGGATCGCGATGTGGCACGCGCTCGGCGAGGGCGTCGCCCCGATCCGGCTGCGGACCGTCGCGGCGAACGTCTTCACCCGCCCGGAGATCGCGACCGTCGGCATCAGCCAGAACGCGATCGACTCCGGCGAGGTCCCGGCGCGGACCGTCATGCTGCCGCTGTCGACGAACCCGCGGGCCAAGATGCGCGGACTGCGGCGCGGCTTCGTGAAGCTGTTCTGCCGTCCGGCGTCCGGCGTGGTGATCGGCGGCGTCGTCGTGGCCCCGGTCGCCAGCGAGCTGATCCTGCCGATCGCGATGGCCGTCCAGAACGGACTGAACGTGGACGACCTCGCGCACACGTTCTCGGTGTACCCGTCGCTGTCCGGGTCCATCACCGAGGCCGGTCGTCAGCTGATGCAGCACTCCGACCTGGACTGAGCACCCACCGGTGGAATCGCTGCCTGAGGCAGCGATTCTGCCCGGCCCCACGGCGTGGTCTCGTCCCAGAGCGGCGCCCCGCACCCCGTCCCGCGCACCGGCCGCCGTCGTGAACCGGCCCGGACACGGCGACACCCCCGCCCGCGCCGGTCGCGAACCGGCGCGGACGGGGGTGCGTCCGTGGGTGACTCAGGCCGCCGGGGCGGTACGGAGGTCGCCGGCCGTCCGGCACCCGCTGAGCGGGCACGGCGGCGGCGACCACGACCGGTCCGGTCCGTCGGACGCGGGGACGAGCCCCGCGAACGGCCACCGGCCTGCGAACCGCTGCAGGTACCAGTAGCAGAACAGGTGGTCCGGGTCCTCCGGGGCGGTGACGAACACCGGCCGTCCGCCGAGGGACTCCACCCAGGCGGCGTAGGCGTGCGCGACCTGGGCCGGCGGGCGTGCGGCTCGCCGGGGCCAGAGCCAGTCCTCCGCCCGGTCCCGCCAGGTCTCCAGCGAGGACGGGTGCAGGGTGGCCCCGGGCAGTTCCCGGAGGTTGGCGGTGAAGGTGCCGATCGGGACACCGTCCGCGCGGTACGCGGACGAGGCCAGGGTGAGCAGGGAGTGCGGGCCCGGGATCGGGCCGTCGGTGTGGACGTGTGTCGTCACGTACAGCGATGTGGGGGGCATGACGGATCCTGTGCGTCTCGGTCGAGCTGATGACGGCTCACGGCGCGGCCGGGCTGCGTGGTGAGTGGATCCGCGGCGCGGTACTCCGCGTGGCGGTGGTTCCGGGCCCCGTGGATCGGGCACACGGGTCGGCTCTGTGCAGTTGTGGTGCAGTCGTCGTGCTGCTGCCACGGGCACCTGCGCGGTGTGCGTGGCAGCAGCACGCTAGATCGACCGGCGCCGCCGGTCAACGGGCGTCGAGCCGGCTCAGTCCTTGATCTCGCAGATCACGGTGCCCTGGGAGATCGAGGCGCCCTGCTCGGCGTCGAGGCCGGTCACGGTGCCGTCCTTGGAGGCGGTGACCGGGTTCTCCATCTTCATCGCCTCGAGGACGACGATCAGGTCGCCCGCCGAGACGGTGTCGCCGTCGACCACGGCGACCTTGATGATCGTGCCCTGCATCGGCGCGGTGACGGCGTCGCCGGACACCTTGGTCCCGCCGCCCTTGCCGGTCCGCTTGCGCGGCGCGGCCTTCGCCTGGCCGCCACCGCCGCTGCCGCCGCCCAGGGCGAGATCACCGGGCAGCGAGACCTCGAGCCGCCGGCCGCCGACCTCGACGACCACGGACTGCCGCTCGCCGGTCTCGGCGTCGGCTCCGGCGCCGCCCTCGAACGGGGGGACCGTGTTGTCCCACTCGGTCTCGATCCACCGGGTGTGCACGGCGAAGTCGTCGCCGGTCTCCGCGGCGTAGGCCGGGTCGGAGACGACGAGCCGGTGGAAGTCGAGCACGGTGGCCATGCCCTCGACCTGGAACTCCGCCAGCGCGCGGCGGGACCGCTCCAGCGCCTGCTTCCGGTCCGCGCCGGACACGATCAGCTTCGCCAGCAGCGAGTCGAACTGCCCGCCGATGACGGAGCCGTCCTCGACACCGGCGTCCATCCGCACGCCCGGGCCCGACGGGTACCAGATCCGCTCGACGGTGCCGGGGGCCGGAAGGAAGTTGCGGCCGGCGTCCTCGCCGTTGATCCGGAACTCGATCGCGTGCCCGCGCGGCGCCGGGTCCTCGGTGAACTCCAGCTCCTTGCCCTCGGCGATGCGGAACATCTGACGGACCAGGTCGATGCCGGTGGTCTCCTCGGAGACCGGGTGTTCGACCTGCAGCCGGGTGTTCACCTCGAGGAAGGTGATCATCCCGTCCTCGCCGACGAGGAACTCGACGGTGCCGGCGCCGTAGTAGCCGGCCTCCTTGCAGATCGCCTTGGACGCGTCGTAGAGCGTCTTCTCCTGCTCCTCGGTGAGGAACGGCGCGGGCGCCTCCTCGACGAGCTTCTGGAAGCGGCGCTGCAGCGAGCAGTCGCGGGTCCCGACCACGACGACGTTGCCGTGCTGGTCGGCGATCACCTGGGTCTCGACGTGCCGCGGGCGGTCGAGGTAACGCTCGACGAAGCACTCGCCACGGCCGAACGCGGCGGTCGCCTCACGGACGGCGGACTCGTACAGCTCGGCGACCTCGGAACGCTCGCGGGCGACCTTCATGCCACGGCCACCGCCGCCGAACGCGGCCTTGATCGCGACCGGCAGGCCGTACTCGTCGGCGAAGGCGAGCACCTCGTCGGCGCCGGAGACGGGGTCCTTGGTGCCGGGCACCAGCGGGGCGCCGGCGCGGGTGGCGATGTGCCGGGCGGTGACCTTGTCACCGAGATCGCGGATGGACTGCGGGGACGGGCCGATCCAGGTGATGCCGGCGTCGATCACGGCCTGGGCGAAGTCGGCGTTCTCCGACAGGAAGCCGTAGCCGGGGTGGATCGCGTCGGCACCGGCCTGCTTCGCGGCGCCGATGACCTTGTCGATGTCGAGGTAGGACTCTGCGGCGGTGGACCCGCCCAGCGTGAACGCCTCGTCGGCGAGACGCACGAACATCGCGTCCCGGTCCGGGTCCGCGTAGACGGCGACACTTCCCAGGCCCGCGTCCTTCGCAGCCCGGATCACACGGACGGCGATCTCGCCGCGGTTGGCGACGAGCACTTTGCTCAGTGCGGGCACGGTCGAACTCCTCCGGTCGCGAGCGCCGGCCCGATGCTCCGGCGCAGGGTTACCGGGGAGTGTAGGAGCGAGATCCCGGATAAACCCCGGGAGGGAGTGTGGTGATGGCAACGTCACCACCCGTCCGTGGTCCCCGCACCTGGTCGTGATCGGTTCAGAGGTGAGACGGGCCACCCCGCCACCACCGGTGGAACCCCCGCGACACCGCCGACCGGCGGGACGGGGCGGTACGGCCGTCGTAGCGGAACGTGTGCTCCCGGTCGGCCAGCTCCCGGGACGCACCGGGACCGAGCGCCCCGGCGGCGTCGAGCTCGCGGGCCAGATCCCAGCCCTCGCGCTCCGCGCCGTACGGCGGCACACCCGCGAACCGGTCCGCGAACAGCCGTGGCCACTCCGGGCCGATGCCGGCCGCGAGGAGCGGCCACGCGGCCGCGGCGGCACCGGCCCGCTTCCGCAGCAGTGCCGTGCGGGTCGCGGTGAGGAGGTGGGTGGGGACACCCGCGGGGTCCGGCCCGCCGGCGACGAGTGCCGCGACGAGTGCGGCCTGCCGTCCGGCGAGGGAGCCGGCGGCCGGGGCCGGCCCGGGCGGCCGCGGGTCGTCGGAGCCGGGGCTCCACAGGGCGTTCATCCCGGCCGCACCCGCCCGCGCCGGGCCGGGCCGCACGGTGACGGGTGCCCGGCCGCCGCCGCGATCGCCGCCAGCTCCGCCCGCAGCTCGGCGGCCGGCGGGTAGCGGCCGTCGCGCTCCAGCATCACCGGCGGCGGCTCCGGCAGCCGGTCGACGGCGTGTGTCAGCAGGTCGAGGACGGCGGCCGGGACCGGACCGGTGTGCGTGTCGTGGACCAGGCCGTCGTGCTCGGCGCCGCCCGCGACGTGGCAGTACGCGATCGCCCCCGGCGGGAGCCCGGCCAGCAGCGCGTCCATCTCCGCCCGCGGTTCGCGACCCCGGTTGCGGGCGTTGACGTGCACGTTCGCCACGTCGAGGAGGAGCGGCGCGCCGGTCCGCTCGTGCAGGCGTTGCAGGAACTCGGCCTCGCCGAACTCGTCGTCGGGCCAGTCGAAGAGGGCCGCGATCGGTTCGAGGGCCAGCGGCACATCGAGCTCGGCGCGGGTGCGCGCGACGTTCGTGGCCAGCACGTCGAGCACCTCCCGGGTCCGCGGCAGCGGGAGCAGGTGACCGGCCTCCAGGCCACCACCCCGGACGAACGCGACGTGCTCGCTGACCAGCACCGCCCGGGTCGCGGACGCGCAGGCGGCGAGGTGCGCGACCCGTGCCGGGTCGGGGGCCTCCGGCGATCCGAGCGACAGCCGCACCCCGTGGACGACGACGTCGCGCTGCACCAGCGACGCGGGCACGGCGTCCGGCCGGATCGACTCGGCGATCACCTCGTGGAACCCGAGATCCGGCACGTCGTCCAGGACGGCCGCGATCGGGCTCCGCCAACCCGCGCCGGTGCCCCTCGGGCCCCCGCTCATCGCCGCCACCCGTGACCACGCGGACGTGCACGGCCCGGGCCGTCCCCGCAGCTCCACACCCCCACAGGAGGAGCTGCGAGGACGGCCACCCCGATCCCCCGGGGCAGTCCGTCGGGCGGTGCCCGGTCGCGGCGCCCACGTCAGCCGCCGCACCCACCGCCGCCGCCACCGCAGCCCCCGCCGCCACCGCTGCTACCGCCGTCGCCGCCGGAGAAGCCGGAGAAGCTGGTCGAGCCACCGGAGCCGGACCAGCCGCCGCCGAGCGCCGCCATCTTCTGCGCGGCGAGCTCCTCGGCGAACGCGGGCTCGGCCGCGAGCATCGCCCCCATGCCGAACGCGCCGACGCTCAGCGCCGCGGCGGTCGCACCGGCCGCGGTCCAGTCCGGGCGCATCGTGGGTGAGAGCGACTCGTGCAGCACCCGGACGGAGCCGAGTGCGGCGGTCCCGGCCGCGGTCCGGTGCGGGACCCGCGCGGCCAGCACCGCCGTGACCACCCCCAGCACGACGACCGTCAGGAACAGGTAACCGACCGGACGGCCTGCGCCGAGCCCGGCCCCGATCCGCACCACCCCGACCAGCGCGACGGCCCCCGGCAGCCATGCCGCGGCCCGGTACCGGCGCCGGTCTGCGGGGGAGAGGAGCAGGCCGGCCGTCTCCAGCCGCTGCGCGATCCGGGCCAGCTCGGTGCGGACCGGCTCGTGGGTGCGCAGGGCCCGGCCGGGCGTCAGCCGCTGTGCCGAACGGTGGATGGCGCGCTGCAGCGGGGTCGCCGCCCGGGTGAGCGGGCCCCCGGCCCGGACCTGGCCGGTCGTGCGGCCGGAAGTGATCACGGTCCCGTCGACGTGCATCGCCGACAGCGCCGCGTACACGGCGAGATCGGGGCCGCCGTTGAGGTAGGCGACGTCCTCCGGGCGGGTGTCGAGCCCGCGCCCGCCGCGGCGGTCGCCCGCCGCGATCCGGTGCCGCCGGTGGACCGCGGCCACGACGGCGGCCGACCCGGCGACCAGGACGAGGACCAGGAACGTCGGACCCGGGATCCCCCAGGTCGCGTCGGTGAGGTTCGTGCCCATCTCCACCACCCCCTGCGGCGACGTGACACTTCGTCGTTCGAAGTAGTGTGCGCCCGGTCACGGCGGTGACCATCCGATTTCACCGAGACTTGAGGTTCCGCGGAGACGAACGGACGGGGCCGCATCCGCGGCCCCGCCCGTCGGCGTGAGGTGTCCTGCCCGGTCAGGCGGTGGCGGCCCGGACCTGGTTCTTGATCCGGGCGAGCATCGCCGAGATGCCGCGGAGCCGCAGCGGGCTCACGGCCTCGGCCAGGCCGAGATCGGTGTAGAAGTCGTCCTGGACGGCCAGGACCGTCGCGGCCGGCTGCCCGTCCAGGCCGGTGTACATGATCGACGCGAAGCCCCGGGTCGTCGGTGCCTCCCTGGGCGCCGAGAAGAACAGGTGGACCGGGCGGTCACCGCCGTCGTCGACCTCGACGGTCAGGAACAGCGGCGACTGGCACTCGTGCACCTGCTCCATCGTGTCCGCGGCGTCGGCGTAGCGCTCCGGCAGGTCCGGCAGCTCCTGGGACAGCTCCAGCAACAGCTGCAGACGGTCCTTCGGGCCGACGGCGGCGAAGTCGTCGACCAGCTCGGCGAGCTTCGGGGGGAGCGTCTCGGTACGGTCCGTCACGCCGACCCGCGCCCCTCACCCTGCACGATCGGGACCCGCACGGCGTTGCCCCACTCGGTCCAGGAACCGTCGTAGTTGCGGACCGAGTCGAAGCCCAGCAGGTAGGTCAGCACGAACCAGGTGTGGCTGGAACGCTCACCGATCCGGCAGTAGGCGACGACGTCGTCGGAGGGCTTCAGGCCCTGCTCCTGCTCGTAGATCGCCGACAGCTCGGCACGGGTCCTGAACGACCCGTCCTCGGCGGCGGCGCGGGCCCACGGCACGCTCGCGGCGCCCGGGATGTGGCCGCCGCGGACGGCGCCCTCCTGCGGGTAGTCCGGCATGTGCAGCTTCTCGCCCGTGTACTCCTGCGGGGAGCGCACGTCGACGAGCGGCTTGCCCAGGTGGGCGAGCACGTCGTCCTTGAACGCGCGGATCCGCGCGTCGTCGCGCTCGACGACCGGGTAGTCGGCCGGCTGCGGGGAGGGGGTGTCGGTGGTGGTCTCGCGGCCCTCGGCGATCCACTTGGCGCGGCCGCCGTCGAGCAGCCGGATGTCGGCGTGGCCGAACAGCTGGAACACCCACAGCGCGTAGGCGGCCCACCAGTTGTTCTTGTCGCCGTAGACGACGATCGTGGTGTCCCGGCCGATCCCGCGCTCGGACATGATCTCGGCGAAACGGGTGCCGTCGACGTAGTCGCGGGTGACGGGGTCGTTCAGCTCGGTGTGCCAGTCGACCTTCACCGCGCCGGGGATGTGGCCGGTCTCGTAGAGCAGGACGTCCTCGTCGGACTCCACGACCACGAGGCCGGGATCCTTCAGGTGCTCGGCCAGCCAGTCCGTGGTGACCAGGCGCTCGGGGTGCGCGTACTCGGCGAGCTTCGGGTCGGAGTCGTTCGCGACAGCCATGGCGCGAGGGTAACCGCGGGGCCCGACACTCACACCGGGATGTCGGAGTCGTCCCCGTCGGCGCGCGGTCCGTGGATGCGCCGCTCGGACTCGTCGATCCGCAGATCGTCGATGCTCGCCTCGCGCCGGTGCATCAGGCCGTTCTCCGCGAACTCCCAGTTCTCGTTCCCGTAGGAGCGCCACCACTGCCCGTCCGCGTCCCGGCACTCGTACTGGAACCGGACGGCGATCCGGTCGCCCCGGAAGGCCCAGAGCGACTTGCGCAGCGCGTAGTCGAGCTCCCGCTCCCACTTGGCGGTCAGGAACGCGACGACCTCCTCGCGGCCGTGCACCCAGGTGTCGCGGTTCCGCCACACCGTGTCGGGTGTGTAGGCGAGCGCCACCTTCCGCGGGTCCCGGGTGTTCCAGGCCGCCTCGGCGGCGAGCACCTTCGCCCGTGCGGACGCCTCGCCGAACGGCGGGAACGGGGGACGCGACTCGTCGGTCACGGGTTCTCCTTGCTCCAGAGGTCGACCACGCTCACGCCGATCCCGCCGAGCAGCCGGCGGACCAGCGGGAGGCTGATCCCGATCACGTTCGACGGGTCGCCGTCGATGCCCTCGACGAACCACCCGCCCAGCCCGTCCAGTGTGAAGGCCCCGGCGACCTTCAGCGGCTCGCCGCTCGCGAGGTAGGCGTCGAGCTCGGCGTCGGTCGGCTCGGCGAAGCGCACCCCGGTGCCCGCGTGGCCCTCGGCCTCCCGCACGACGGCGCCGCCGGACAGCCGGAGCACCGCGTGCCCGGTGAGCAGCTCGCCGTCGCGGCCCGCCATCGCCTTCCACCGGCGTCGTGCGGTCTCGGCGTCGTGCGGCTTGCCGACCAGGTCGCCGTCGACGAGCAGCATGGAGTCGCAGCCGATCACCACGGCGTCCGGGTGGTCCCCGGCGATCCGCTCCGCGACGGCGGCGGCCTTGGCGGCGGCCAGCAGCGTCACGGTGCGGGCGGGGTCGGCGTCCTGGTGGTCGGCGAGGAGGGCGTCCTCGTCGACGTCGGAGACCTCGACGAGCGGGTCGGCGCCCGCGGCGCGGAGGACTCCGAGGCGGGCGGGGGAGGCGGAGGCGAGGACCAGGCGCACCCGCCGGACGCTACCGGGCGCGCGTGAGTCCGTGCCGGTAGGCGTACCCGACGGCCTGCGCGCGGTCCCGCAGCCCGGCCTTCGCGAACAGGTGGTTGACGTGCGTCTTCACCGTTGCCTCGCCGACCACGAGCCGGCGGGCGATCTCGGTGTTCGACAGCCCCTCCGCGATCAGCGCGAGCACCTCGACCTCGCGCGGGGTGAGCCCGTCCGGGGGCTCCCGCTCCGCGACCGGCGCTCCGGCCGGGCGGGACGCCACCAGCCGGGCGAGCACCGCGGCGTCCACGGTGGACACCCCGTCCGCTGCCGAGCGCAGCGCCCGGCCGATGGCCTCGGCGTCGGCGTCCTTGGACAGCCAGCCGGACGCACCGGCGGCGATCGCGTCGACCACGGCGTCGTCGTCGACGTAGGTCGTGAGCACGACGACGGCGGTGCCCGACCGGCCCTCCCGGACCCGCCGGGTCGCGGACACGCCGTCGCCCGCGGGCATCCGCAGATCGGTCAGCAGGACGTCCGGGGCCAGCGCAGCGACGAGCTCGACGGCCTCGTCGCCGCCGGCCGCGGTCCCGACGACCTCGATGCCGTCCAGCAGCCCGAGCACCGTCGCGAGCCCGTCCCGGACGATCCGCTGGTCGTCGGCCAGCACCACCCGCAACGCGCTCATCCGGTGATCCTCCCGCCCGCCGGCAGCCGGAGCCACACCCGCCACCCGTCGTCCGACGGGCCGGTCTCCAGCTCGGCGTCGGCGAGCGCTGCACGCTCGGTCATGCCGGTGAGACCGGACCCGGCGCCGTCGCCGGGTGGGGGCGGGCCGCCCGCGGAGTCGAGGACCTCCAGCTCGGCGGCACCGTCGCGGGTGCGCAGCGACACGGTCACCGGTGCCCCCGGTGCGTGCTTGCGGGCGTTGCTCAGTGCTTCCTGCGCGGTGCGCAGCACCGTCTCGCCCTCGCGCGGCCCCAGCCGCAGACCGTCCTCGACGCGGACGGTCGCGTCCGGATGGGCGGCTGCCAGCTCGTGCAGCTCGGCGGCCAGGTCCACCGGGACCGGCCCCTCGCGCAGCGCCCGCACCGCGCGCCGGGCCTCGGTGATGCCGTCCGAGGCGAGCCGCTGCGCGCGCTCGATCTGCGCGACCGTGTCCTCGGCGGCGCCGTCGCGCAGGGCCATCAGCCGGGCACCCTGCAGCTGGACGGCGAGCGCCGACAGCGAGTGCGCCAGCACGTCGTGGACGTCGCGGGCGACCCGCGCGCGGTCGGCGATCGCCTCGGCGCGGGCATGCTCCTCACGGGCCCGCGCACCGTCGACGAGCGCCTGCTCGTGCTCCTCGGCGCGACGGGCGGCGTCCCGGCGGGCCATCCCGAACAGCATCAGGACGATCGTCGTGCCGGCGACGAGCATCGGGTCCCAGACCGAGTCGTAGGGCCCGACGACGACCACGAGGGCGACGGTCACCAGCCCGCCGAGGACGGCCGCCTGCCGGGTGGGCAGCCGGATCCCCGCGCAGAACGCGGCCAGCAGCGGGAACGCCGCGGACGTCGTCCACCCGGCGGAGCCGTACAGCAGGACCAGGCCGCCGGCCGCGAGGGCGACGACCGTGGCGACGGTCCACCGCTGTCCCGGCGCCGGGACGAACGCGAACACCAGCCACCCGCCGACGGCCGGGACCAGGCCGGCGTACAGCCAGGGCGGGGAGACGTGCTGGTTGGGGACGAGGAACAGCAGCCCGACGATCACCGGCAGCCAGAACAGCGACAGCAGTCGCCGCGGCAGCCCGGTGCCCAGCGCGCGGTCGTACTCGCGCCGGGCACCGGGCCCCGGGGCCGTCGCCGGGTTCACCGTTTCACCCTGGCACACGGTTCAGGCGGCGGCCCGGGACCGGCCCGGACGGATCGGGACCCCGCTCGCGGCGGCCCGGCGCCGCAGGACGACCGCCTGCACGGCGAGGCTCGCCCCGAAGACGAGCGCGGACGTCGTCGCGATCAGGGCACCCGCACCGGCGGGCCCGCCCAGCAGCTCGGCACCGATCCGGACGGCGATCGTCAGCGCCCAGGCCCCGAGCAGGGCGGCCGAGCCGCTGCGGAAGAGGTACCCGTCCCGCGCCTCCAGCCGGAACGCGTACCCGCGGACCACGCCCAGCCCGGCGGCGAGCACGATCTCGGCGGCGAGCAGCGCGATCCCCGGCCCGGTGACGGCCGGGTGCGCGGTGGCCAGGGTGACCAGGCCGATCCCGACGACCACGAACGGCAGGACCGTGTCGCGGCCGCCGACGAACCGGCCGGAGAACTGCTTGTAGAGGACGAGGCCGACGACGGCGACGGTCACGACGAGCGAGGTGGGATCCATGCCGACGACGATCGCCCGCGGGGCCCGCCGTCCGCGTCGGCCCGGGCGCCGATCCCGGGTGGATCCCCGCCCTCCACCCGGGGGTGGAGATCAGCCGTCCGGTTCACGTCGAACGTGTGCGGCCGGGCCGCACGGCGAGCGGGACGGAGGGTGGGTCAGCGGGGCAGGCCGGAGGCGCGCCAGGCGCCGGGGCCCGCGACCAGCGGGGCGCGGAGCTGGGCCGCGGGGTGCGACCACAGGTCCGGCGCCCGCTCCGGCTCCGCCGGCCCGCCGGCGCTCGCCGCGGCGGCGAGGACCGCGGTCAGCGCGGCCAGCTCGTCGTCGGCGGGGGTGCCCCGGACGACCCGGAACAGCGCACGCCGCTCCTCCGGTGTGGCCTCTGCGGTCTCCTGCGACTCGGCCATCAGAGCGGGATGTTCCCGTGCTTGCGGGTCGGTCCCTGCTCCCGCTTGGTGGACAGCATCCGCAGCGCCCGGCCGACGTAGCCGCGGGTGTGCGACGGCGGCACGACCGCGTCGATGTAGCCCCGGTCGGCGGCGATGTAGGGGTTGCAGAGGGTGTCCTCGTAGTCCTGCTGCAGCTCCGCGCGCCGGGCGGCGAGCTCGTCGCCCTCCAGGCCCTTGAGCTCCTTGCGGTACAGGATGGACACCGCACCCTGCGCGCCGGTGACGGCGATCTGCGCGGTCGGCCAGGCGATGTTGACGTCCGCGCCGAGGTGCTTGGACCCCATCACGTCGTACGCGCCGCCGTAGGCCTTGCGGGTGATCACAGTGACCTTCGGGACGGTCGCCTCGGCGTAGGCGTAGATCAGCTTCGCGCCGCGGCGGATGATGCCGTTCCACTCCTGGTCGGTGCCGGGCAGGAAGCCGGGCACGTCGACGAAGGTCAGCACCGGGATGTTGAACGCGTCGCAGGTCCGCACGAACCGGGCGGCCTTCTCCGAGGCGTCGATGTCGAGGCAGCCGGCGAACTGGGTCGGCTGGTTCGCGACGATCCCGACGCTGCTGCCCTCGATACGGGCGTAACCGACGACGATGTTCGGCGCCCACAGCTCCTGGACCTCGAGGAAGTCCTCGTCGTCGACGACCCGGTTGATGACCTCGCGGATGTCGTACGGGGTGTTCGGAGAGTCCGGGATCAGCGTGTCGAGCTCGCTGTCGGAGTCGGTGATCCCGTCGGTGATGGAGCCCTCGGTCGGCTCCGGGGCCGGGAACGTCGGCGGCTCGGACAGGTTGTTCGACGGCAGGAAGCTGAGGAGCTGCTTGACGTAGTCGAGCGCGTCGGACTCGTCGCCGGCGAGGTAGTGCGCGACGCCGGACTTCGAGTTGTGCGCCCGGCCGCCGCCGAGCTCCTCCATGTCGACGTCCTCACCGGTGACGGTCTTGATGACGTCCGGGCCGGTGATGAACATGTGGCTGGTCTCGTCGACCATCACGGTGAAGTCGGTGATGGCGGGGGAGTAGACCGCACCGCCCGCGCACGGGCCCATGATCAGCGAGATCTGCGGGACCACGCCGGAGCTGCGGACGTTGCGGGTGAAGATCTCGCCGTACAGACCGAGGGCGACCACGCCCTCCTGGATCCGGGCCCCGCCGCCGTCGTTGATCCCGATCATCGGGCAGCCGATCTTCTCGGCGAGGTCCATGACCTTCACGATCTTCTCGCCGTAGACCTCGCCGAGCGCTCCGCCGAACACCGTCGCGTCCTGGGAGAACACGGCGACCGGTCGGCCGTCGATCGTCCCGGACCCGGTCACGACACCGTCACCGAACGGGCGCTTCTCCTGCATCCCGAAGTTCGTGGACCGGTGCCGGGTCAGGGCGTCGAGCTCGACGAACGAACCGGGGTCGAGCAGCTGGTCGATGCGCTCGCGGGCGGTCTGCCGCCCCTTCGCGTGCTGCCGCTCGACCGCGGTCTCCGATCCGGCGTGGATCGCGTCGTCGAAACGCTGGTACAGGTCGGCGAGCTTGCCCGCCGTGGTGTGGACGTCCGGGGTCGCTTCACCGTCGTCCGGGGTCGCCATCGGCTCCGTTGCGGCGCTCATGGGCTCGGACTCTAACCCGGTGGGTGCCGATCATCAGGGGTGACGTCCGCCGCAGCCGATCGTGCGAGGCGCGGTGAGTCGTTACCGATCCGCGTCCCTGCCGTGGGCCACGCTGCGGTGCCCGACGGTTACGGTGCGCGGTGATGACGACCGGGACGAACTCCGATCCGAGCGGGTGCGACGACCACACCGACGGCCGCTTGGACATCTACGCGCTGCGCACGGCCGTACTCCGTCCGGCGGGTGGCTGGACGGCGCTCGACGTGGTCGGGTCCACCGGTTCGACCAACGCCGACCTGCTCGCCGAGGCAGGCCGTGGTGCCCCCGACCGCTCCGTGCTGATCGCCGAGGAGCAGGTCCGCGGTCGTGGACGGCTGGACCGCACCTGGACCTCCCGGCCCGGCGCGGCCCTGACGATGTCGGTGCTGTGGCGCCCCGAGGGCGTGCCCGCCGACCGGCTCGGCTGGCTGCCGATGCTCGCCGGGGTGGCGCTGATCGACGCGATCGCCGAGCTGGCCCCGGACCTGCCGGCGGCCCTGAAGTGGCCGAACGACCTGCTCGCGGGTCCGTCGCTGGGCAAGGCGGCCGGGATCCTCGCCGAGATGACGGCGGTCTCCGGCGGTGGGCCGGGTGTGGTGCTGGGCATCGGGCTCAACGTCTCCACACCGTCGACCGACCTGCCGTGGGGGGCGACGTCGCTGGCCGCGCACGGGCTCACCGCGACCCGCTCCGAGGTCGCGACGACCCTGCTCGCCCACCTCTACCGGCGCGAGGCCGACTGGCGCGACGCCGGCGGCGACGCCGAGGCGTCGGGTCTGCGGCGCGACTACCGGTCCCGCTGCGCCAGCCTCGGTGCCCGGGTCCGGGTCGAGAAGCCCGGTGGTGACCAGCTGATCGGCATGGCCGAGGACGTCGACCCGCAGGGCAGGCTGCTGGTCCACCCGGACGGCGGGCAGCGTGTCGCGGTGGCGGCCGGCGACATCGTGCACCTGCGTCCCGCGGATCACCCGTAGCGCTGACCTGGGCGTTCCGCTCCGCGCGTCGCGGGCGCGGCCGCCGGTGACCGGCCTACCGTGGGGCTCATGGCGTTCCCGGACGACGCGCTCGACGACGACGAGCGTCTCGTGCTGCACGGACGCCCGCACTGGCGGCTGTGCCTGTGGCCGGCCGCGGTCCTCGTCCTGCTGACGGCGCTCGCCGGGTTCGGCGCCGCCGTCGTCCGGTTGCAGACCTGGGCGCCGTACGCCTGGGCACTGCTCGCCGCGGTCGCGGCACTCGCGGCGCTGCGCTGGAGCGTCCTGCCGATCCTGCGGTGGCGGTGCTCGCACCTCGTCGTCACGAACCACCGGTTCCTGGTCCGGGAGGGCGTCGTCGGCCGGGACGGCCTCGACGTCCCGGTGGACCGGATCGACGCCGTCCGCGTCCGGTCGACGGTGGCCGGGCGGGTGCTCGGCTACGGCACCCTGCTGCTCGACGTCGCCGGTGAGCGGCTGCGGTTCGCCGACGTCCCCGCCGTCGAGCGGGTGCAGGCCCGGCTGCACCGGGAGATCGGCCGGCTCGCCGAGACCCGGCGCACGGCGGAACGGGAGAGGCAGCACACAGCCCTGCGGGGGCACGCCGACGCCGCGGTCCGGGGCAGGATGGCCGAGCCACCGCAGCGAGGGAGCACGGAGGAACCGCGGGCCGTGCCGGAGAGGACAGCGTCATGACGAGCCTGCCCGTGACCGTGCGCGACCCCGGGCTCCCGGAACGGGTCGAGATCTACGAGGTCGGCCCGCGGGACGGCCTGCAGAACGAGAAGGCCGTCGTCCCGGTCGCGGTGAAGGCCGAGTTCCTCGACCGGCTCGCCGACGCCGGGCTGCGCACGCTGGAGGCGACCAGCTTCGTGCACCCGAGGTGGGTGCCCCAGCTCGCCGACGCCGCGGAGCTGCTCGCCGTCCTGGACCGGCGTGACGGGATCGACTACCCCGTGCTCACCCCGAACGAGCGCGGGCTGGACCGTGCGATCGAGGCGGGCTGCGACCACGTCGCCGTGTTCGCCTCCGCCACGGAGACGTTCGCGAAGCGCAACCTCAACCGCACGCTCGACGACCAGTTCGCGATGTTCTCCCCGACCGTCACCCGGGCGGTGCGGGAGGGACTGCGGGTGCGGGCCTACGTGTCGATGGTGTTCGGCGACCCGTGGGAGGGCGGGGTCGACCCGGACCAGGCCGCCGCGGTCGGCGCCCGGCTGATGGAGATGGGCTGCGACCAGCTCTCGCTGGGCGACACGATCGGGGTCGCGACCCCGGCGCACGTCGGGGCGGTGCTCGACGCCTGCGTGAGGCGTGGCGTCGGGACCGACCGGCTCGCCGTGCACTTCCACGACACCTACGGCCAGGCGCTGTCCAACACCCTGGCCGCACTGCGGCACGGCGTGACGACGGTCGACGCCAGCGCGGGCGGCCTCGGCGGCTGCCCGTACGCCGGGTCCGCCACCGGGAACCTCGCCACCGAGGACCTCGTGTGGATGCTCGACGGTCTCGGCATCGACCACGGCGCCGACCTGCGGAAGCTGGTCGACACCAGCGTCTGGATGGCCGGGCACCTGGGGCGGCCGTCGCCGTCGCGGGTGGTCACCGCGCTCGCTCAGGAGGACTGAGGCTCGCGGAGCCCGTACATCCCGACGAACCGGGAGCGGTAGACGAGCACGTCGTCGGAGACCCGGGTCATCGTCCCGCGCAGCGTGATCAGGCCCAGCTCCGGACGGCTCCGGGAGACCCGCGCGTCGAGCACCTCCATCGCGGCCCGCAGCTCGTCCCCGGCGAACACCGGCGCCGGCCAGGAGACCTCGTCGCCGCCCGGTGACCCGAGCCCGGCCGAACGGCTGAGCAGGTTGTCGACGTAGGCGCGCATCCACAGACCCGCGGTGAACCAGCCGGACGCGGCCAGGTCCCCGAACACCGAGGCCCGCCCGGCCTCCGGGTCGAGGTGGAACGGCTGCGGGTCGAACCGGCGGGCGAACGCGATCATCTCCTCGCGGTCCACCAGCGCCGTGCCCAGGTCGAAGACGGTGCCCGGGGCGAGGTCCTCGAAGTGGATCTCAGCCACGGAGCACCTCCACGACGGTGTCGTGCAGGAGGCCGTTGCTGGTCAGGCCGTGCCCGCCGGACCAGGTCGGCTCCCCGGTCAGGTCGGTGAGCCGCCCACCGGCCTCGGCGACGACGACGGCCGGTGCGGCCAGGTCCCACGGGTTCGCGGCCGGCTCCACCGCCACGTCGAGGACGCCCTCGGCGACCAGCACGTGCTGCCAGAAGTCGCCGAACCCGCGGGACTCCCAGCACGCCTCGGTGAGCCGGGTCCAGCCGTCCCGGGGGACGGGGCCGGGCTCGGTGCGGAAGGTGTCCTGGTTCGTGGTGGAGACGTAGGCGTCGGCGAGGTCGGCGACCCCGGACACCGCGATCCGGCGCGGTGTCCCGGACGGCAGGTCCCGGGCCCACGCCCCGGCCCCCGCCGAGCCCCACCAGCGCCGCTGCAGCGCCGGCGCGCTCACGACCCCGGCCACCGGGACGCCGTCGACGACGAGCGCGATCAGCGTCGCCCAGGCGGGGACGCCGCGGGAGAAGTTCTTGGTGCCGTCGATCGGGTCGATCACCCAGCCGCGACCGGCCGCGCGGGCTCCGTCGACGTCGCCGCCGCGCTCCTCGCCGAGGATCGCGTCGCGCGGGCGCTCGTGGCCGAGCGCGGCGCGGATCGCGTCCTCCGCGGAGGTGTCGGCGTCGGTGACGGGCGTGCGGTCCGGCTTCCGGGTGACCCGCAGGTCGGCGGCCCGGAACCGGGGCAGGGTGATGGCGTCGGCGAGGTCCGCCAGCCGCAGCGCGAGATCGAGATCACTCGGGTCGGCGGGCACGTTCGGCTCGGGGTCCACGTTCGGCGAGCATGCCAGTTCGCACCGACACGGTTCCGGGCACCCGGAGTCCTATGCTGAGCGAGATGACCACCGTGGTTCTGGCCGAGGACGACGCGGCGATCGCCGAGCCGTTGTCCCGCGCCCTGCAGCGCGAGGGCTACGACGTCGAGGTCGTCGCCGACGGAGTCGCGGCCCTGGAACGGGTCACCGGTGATCCGGTGGACCTGCTCGTCCTCGACCTGGGCCTGCCCGGGATGGACGGCCTCGAGGTGTGCCGCCGGGTCCGGGCGACCCAGGCGGACCTGCCGGTCCTGATGCTCACCGCGCGCACCGACGAGGTGGACTTCGTGGTGGGGCTCGACGCCGGGGCCGACGACTACGTCTCCAAGCCGTTCCGGCTCGCCGAGCTGCTGGCCCGGGTCCGGGCACTGCTGCGCCGGCGCACCCAGGACGTCGTCGAGGTCGGGGGTCTCCGGATGGAGCTCTCCGGCCGGCGGGTCCTGCTCGACGGCGAGGAGGTGACCCTCGCCAACAAGGAGTTCGAGCTGCTGCGGGTGCTGATGCTGCACTCGGGGCAGGTCGTGACCCGCGAGGAGATCCTGCACTCGGTGTGGGGCGACGCGGACATGAAGTCGTCGAAGACCCTGGACATGCACATGTCCTGGCTGCGCCGCAAGATCGGCGGCGAGAAGCGGATCGCCACCGTGCGCGGCGTGGGGTTCCGCTTCAACCACGACTGAACGGCCGGCCGTGCCAGTGCGGGGTCAGGTGGCGCGGGGTCAGGTAGAGCGCCCACGTGCTGGGGTCGGACGGGCCGCCCCCGTCGGCGACGCAGATCCATCCGGACCATTTCAGCGGATTCCGGTGCGCCATCGACTCGCCGCGGATGTGGCAGCTCGACTGTGTCGAGTAGTTCCGGATGTACTCGCCCGGGCCATCCGGGTCCACGGCTCCCGGCAGCACGGCGCCCGCGGTCGCGGCGAGGGCGACCACGACGTGACCGAGGAACGGGCGGCGTGCTCCCACACGTCCTCCCCAGTACCGGACACCCGAGGACCGAGGTCGAGGGCGGGAGAAGGTATCGCCATCGGCAGAATTGCGTCAATCATCGGAACCGGGGTAATTGTCGTCCTGATCCCCGGCTGATCGATTCCCGGTGCGTCGGATGCCTATCCACTAGATTCACGGATCGTGCGCCGCCGGATCCTCGTCTCCACGCTGCTCACCGTCGCGGTGACGGCCCTGTTCCTCGGTGGGCCGCTGGCGCTGGCCACCTGGCAGCTGGTGGAGGACTTCACCCGTGCCGAGCTCACCCAGCGCCTCGAGTCGCTCACCAAGACCCTCGAGGACGTCGACAGCGACAGCCCGCCGGTCAACGTCGTCCAGGCCGCGATCCCGCCGAACAGCAGGCTCACCATCGTCACGCCGGACGGGCCCCCGCTCGTCTTCGGCGCGGACGTCGTCGTCGACCCGGTCGAGGAGCAGCTGCCGTTCGGTCCCGGCGGGACGGTCACGCTGGCCCAGCCGACCGCCGTCATGCGGTCGCAGCAGACCCAGGTGGTCGGCGTCGTCGTGCTGCTGGTCGGGTTCTCGGTCACGGTGGGCACCGGCGTCGCGATCTACACCGCGCGGCGGCTGTCCGACCCGTTGCGCGACCTCGCGGCCCGCGCCGCCCGCCTCGGCGCCGGGGACTTCCGGCGGGCCCCGGCGCGCTACGACATCGCCGAGCTGGACCGCGTGTCCGAGGTGCTCGACTCGTCGGCGACGGCGCTGTCCCAGCTGCTGCAACGCGAGCGGTCGCTGGTCGGCGACGTCTCGCACCAGCTCCGCAGCCGGATCACCGCGTTGCAGCTGCGGCTCGACGAGCTGTCCACCCACCCCGACCCGGACGCCCGTCGCGAGGCACTGGCCGCGCTGGAGCAGACCGAGCGGCTGACCGGCGTCCTCGACGACCTGCTCCAGTCGGCCCGTGCCGCCCGCGCGGTCGGCGCGGAGCCGGTGGACCTGTCCGAGGCGATCGAGGCCGCCGCCGGGGAGTGGCGGGAGCCCCTCACGGCGGCCGGGCGTTCGCTGCGGCTGCGGGTGCCCGAGGGGATGCTCGCCCGGGTCACCGCCGCCCGGCTGCGGGAGGCCGTCGGCGCGCTCGTCGACAACGCCCTGCAGCACGGCGACGGCACCGTGACGATCACCGCGCGGACCGGTGACAACTCCCTGCAGGTGGAGGTCTCCGACACCGGGCCCGGGGTGCCGGAGGAGCTCGTGCCCCACGTGTTCGACCGCGGCGTGTCCGCGCAGTCGTCCACCGGTCTGGGGCTCGCGCTGGCCCGGACCCTGATCGAGGCCGACGGCGGGCGGCTGGAGCTGTACCGGGCCCGGCCGCCGGTGTTCCGGATCTACCTGCCTGCCGCACGCACCGACGACGTCGCCGCCACCGCCTCGCCCGCCGACCGCACCGGGCCGCGTTAGGCGCCGGGCCGGCCGGGGACGTCCGCGATCCCGCTGCGGTAGGCCCACACGACGGTCTGCACCCGGTCCCGGGCACCGATCTTGGCCATGGCCCGCCCGAGGTGCGACTTCACGGTGCTGAGCTCGACGACCAGCTCGTCGGCGATCTCCGCGTTGGACATCCCGCGGGCGAGCAGCCGCACGATCTCGGACTCCCGCGGGGTGAGCGGGGTGACGGGGACCGGGGGCAGCTCGTCCGGGGCGGGCCTGCGGCGTGCGAACTCGGTGATCACCCGCCGGGTGACGGCGTGGTCGACCAGGCCGTACCCGGCGGCCAGCCTGCGGACGGCGTGCACCAGGTCGTCCGGGCCGGTGTCCTTGAGCACGAACCCGCCGGCCCCCGCCTCCAGCGCACCGAACACGTACTCGTCCAGGTCGAAGGTCGTCACGACGAGCACCGCCGGCGCCGGAGCCGGCCCGGAGACGATCTCCCGGGTCGCGGCCAGTCCGTTGCCGCCGGGCATCCGGACGTCCATGCAGACGACGTCCGGGGCGAGCTCGCGGGCCAGGCGGACCGCGCCCGGGCCGTCGGCCGCCTCGCCGACGACCTCGACGTCCCCCGCCAGCTCCAGGAACACCCGGAACCCGGCCCGGACGACCGACTGGTCGTCGGCCAGCACCACCCTGATCACGCCGTGTCCTCCGTCGTCGTGTCCGGCTCGTCCTGCTCGACGGGGACCGCGAGCCGGACCCGCCACCCGCCCTCCGTCGTCGGACCGGCCTCGAACGTGGCCCCCACCAGCTGCGCCCGCTCCCGCATGCCGACCAGCCCGTACCCGCGCGTGCCGTCCCGGGGCTCCCGGGCGGCCGCCGGGGACAGCGGCGGGTCGTTCTCGACCTCGACGAGCACCCGGCCGGGCGCCGTGGTGACGGCGACCCGGACCGCGGCCCCCGGCGCGTGCTCACGCGCGTTGGCCAGCGCCTCCTGCACGACCCGGTGGCAGGTGACGTCGGCGATCGGCGCCGGAGCCGGCTGCTCGCCGCGGCGCTCCAGGACGACCGGGGTCCCGAGCGCGCGTACCTGGTCCACCAGCCGGTCCAGTCCGGCCAGGCCGGGGACGGGCGCGTCCGTGCCGGGGTCCTCGACGACGCCCGGCTCCCGCAACGTCCCGACGACCGTGCGCAGGTCGCGCAGCGTGCGCCGGCCCTGCTGCCGCAGCTCGCCCGCGGTGCGCCGGGCCGTCGGCGGGTCGCGCTCGACGAGCTGCTCCACCACGCCGGCCTGCACGACCATCGCGGACAGGTGGTGGGCGGCGATGTCGTGGAGCTCGCGGGCCATCCGCGTCCGTTCCCGCCGGACGGCCGCGTCGGCCCGGGCCCGCTGCACGGCGACGGCCTCGCCCGCCCGCAGCTCGACCAGCTCCAGGTAGCGGCGCCGGGTCGCGACCCACGACCCGGCGAGCGCGCCGCCGGCGAGCACCGCGACCCCCGAGACGACCTCGGCCGGCGTCGATCCCGTCACCCCGCCGGCCCGGGCCGCCGCGAGGACGATCCCGCCGGTCTCGGCCATGGCCGCGAGCGCCACCAGCCGGCCGGTGCGACGGGCGGGGAGCGCGGTCCCGCAGGTGTAGGCCGCCACGGCCGTGGCGGGCCCGCGGACCGTCACCTCCAGCGGTGCGAGCAGCGACAGCGCGGCCTGTGCCACCGCCACCAGCATCAGACAGGAGCCCGGCGCGACCCGGCGCAGGCACAGCATCAGGGTCTGGACCACCACGAGGGCCTGGACGGTGGCGGGCACCGGGCCCACCAGGTCGGTGACCACCGGATCGGCCGAGGCCGCCGCCAGTAGCAGCACCATGACCGCGGCCAGCAGCACGGCGAGCGCGGCGTCCCGCCTGAACGGTCCGGTCAGCCCGGCCGCGGTGAGCGCGCGGTCGGCACGCACGGCGAGGCGGCCGGCGGGCGGTGCGGGGACGGTCATGGCGTGCGGTCTCCGTTCGGGCAGCACGATCGTAGAACGATCAGTAGCCGAGGTCGGGCGTGAGCAGCCCGAACGCGAGGGCCACCCAGGCCGTCCCGGCGAGCCCGAGCAGCACCAGGACCCGTCCGGCGGTCCGGGACCGGCCGATGCCGCCGCGGGCGCCGGTGACCACCGCGACCGCGGCGGCCACCGTCGCGCCGGTCGCCACCCACTGCAGCGCCTGCATCCCGTACAGCACCGGCACCGGGACGTCGACGAGGCCGGACACGGCGCCGACCACCGCCGCCCACCCGGCGACCGCGACGACGGCGCACCCCGCGCCGAGCCGGGTCAGGCCCGTGGCGACCCGGTCCGCGCGGCCCGGGGACACCGGCGCGACGACGCCGTACCGGCGGCGGGCCAGCGCGCCGGCGGGCCACGCCACCAGTGCCCCCAGCAGCAGCACGACCGAGGCGGCGAGCACCGGCAGCACGACCGCGGAGTCCCGCACGGGCGTGGTGCGCAACAGCGTGAACGCCGACTCCGCGCCGAGCGCCGTGACCCGGCCGTCCTCGGTGCGTGCCGACACGACCTGCTCCCCGCCTGCCTCCTGCCAGACCCACGGCCGGATCTCCCGGTAGACGACCGGCTCGGTCCGCGCGACGCCGGGGGACAGGACCAGCGTGCCGTCCGGCCCGGCCGACGCCCGCGTCTGGCCCATGAGGTTCAGGACGTCGAGGAACGTGCTGAACGGCGACCGCGCGCTCTCGTAGCGACCGGCGACGGCGGCGGCCCGCTCGGCCGCGCCCGGCCCGGGCTCCGCGGGCCCGGTGGTCTCCGCGGGCACGGTGGCGGGCGCGGGCACGTACCGGTCGGTGAACCCGTCGAGCAGCGCCGAGCGCAGCTGCAGGCTGTCCGCCGGGGCACGGCCGGTGCCGTTCAGCGTCACGAACACGCCGACCCGCTGCTCCGGGTGCAGCTGCAGGTGGGAGTGGAACGCCGTGGTGTCCCCGCCGTGCCCCAGGACGGTGCGCCCGTCGCGCCCCTCGTCGAACAGGCCCAGTGTCATCCGCGGGCCCTCGGCCAGCGGGCCCAGGGTGCCCGCGTCCAGGGCGGGGCGCTGCATGAGGGCCAGGGTCTGCGGGGCCAGCAGCGGGGTCCCGGTGCCGAGCAGGGAGGACGCGAACCGGGCCAGGTCGGTCGCGGGAGCGGTGAGCGCCCCGGCGGGCACGTCCCGGAAGCTCTCGAAGCCGATCGCGGGCGTGCCCGCGGCGGCGTACCCGTCGGCGACCCGGCCGGCGAGCCGGGGTGGGAGCGGCTGCGTGAACGTCGACGACGTCATGCCCGCGCGGTCCAGCACCGCGTGCTGGACGTACTGCGCGAACGGCTCCCCGGTCACCCGCTCGACGACGTGTCCGGCCAGCGAGTAGCCGTAGTTCGAGTACGCGGGCGTGGTGCCCGGGGCGAAGACCTGCTCCGGGGGGTCGGTGGCGACGGTGTCGCGCACCGGGCCCGGGTCGCCGTCGAACACGATCATCCCGCGCACCCGCTCCTCGAAGCCCGCGGTGTGGGTGAGCAGGTGCCGCATCGTGACCGGCGGCTCGAACCGCAGGGGCAGCGGGAAGTCCAGGTACCGCCGGACGTCGGCGTCGAGGTCGATCCGGCCCTGCTCGACCTGCTGCAGCACCGCGACCGCGGTCGCGACCTTCGAGACCGACCCGACCCGGAACAGCGTGGCGGCCGGGTCGACCGGGGCCCCGTCGTCGCCGGCGACGCCGTAGCCGCCGGCGGCGACCACCTCGCCGTCCCGGACGACGGTGACCGCCGCCCCGGCGATCCCCGTGCGGTCCAGGGCGGCCGGGACCATGCCGTCCAGCCATGCGCTGACGTCGGCGGGCGTGAGCGGTGCGGTCGCGGCGGGCGGCGGCCCGGGCGGGACCGCGGGTGCGGCCGCGGCGCACCCGGTCAGGACCGGGAGCGCGACGGCGCAGAGGGCGGCGGCCAGCAGCCGTGCCCGTCGGGAGATCGTCATGTGACGAGCCTGTCCGGCGGCGCGGCCGGGCACATCGGGCCTGCGACGGCACTCCGGTCTCCGACCTCCGGAGGAGGCGGGGTGCTACGCGGGTGGGGGCTGGCGCCGCACGAACTGGTCCGGCCAGACGAACCGGCGGAACGCCCACCAGCGGAACGCCATCCCGACCAGGGTGCCGACGATCTGGCCCGCGACGAAGTCGGAGAACTCCTGGGTGACCAGCGACACGACCGGGACCTGCAGCTCGAACACGTAGCGGGAGACCCACAGCGGCGCCGAGTAGACCGCGACGCCGACCCCGCTGATCAGGAAGAACAGGGCGGCCTCGTGGTGCCGGTCGCGCCCGCCCCGGGTGCGGAACGACCACTCCCGGTTCAGGACGTACGAGACGATCGTCGCCACCAGCACCGCGATCACCTTCGCCGTCACCGGCTTGGTGTCGAGCACGAAGGCCTTCAGCAGCAGGAACACCGCCGTGTCGATCACCCACGTGGTGCCGCCGACCATCAGGAACTTGATGAGTTCCCGGTGCTTGATGGCCTTGTCGCGGTACGGCTGGGGGATTCGCCGGAGCGTCGCGTCCACCACCGTCACTCCCGAGATCGTGCCAGATTAGGCTTCCCGTCTCGTGGAGAGGGTTGAGACGTCGAGGAGCCCGATGCCCGGCAACGTGCCCACGGTGGGCATGGTCGGTGGGGGCCAGCTCGCCCGGATGACCGCCCAGGCCGCCGTCGCGCTGGGCCAGACGTTGCGCGTCCTGGCGGCGTCGGGCACCGACCCGGCCGCCCGGGTGACGCCGGACGTCGTGATCGGCGACCCGGACGACGGCGCCGCGCTCCGCGAGCTCGCCACCGGCTGCTCCGCGGTCACCTTCGACCACGAGGGTGTCCCGCAGGAGGTGCTCGCGCCGCTCGCCGCCGCCGGGATCCCGCTGCGCCCGTCGCCGGAGGCGCTGGTGCACGCCCAGGACAAGCTGGTGATGCGCAGGCGGCTGTCGGGGATGGGCCTGCCGGTCCCGGCGTTCACCGCGGTCACCGCGCCGTCGGACGTGTCCGGGTTCGGCGACGAGCACGGCTGGCCGGTCGTGCTCAAGGCGGTCCGCGGCGGGTACGACGGCCGCGGGGTCTGGTTCCTGCGCTCCGGCGGACCGGAGACCGACGCGCTGGTCGCCGACCTGCTGGAGAGCGGCACCCCGCTGATGGCCGAGTCCGCGGTGCCGATGACCCGCGAGCTGGCCGCGAGCGTCGCCCGCTCGCCGTTCGGCCAGGCCGCCGCCTGGCCGGTGGTGGAGACCCTGCAGGTCGACGGGCAGTGCGCCCGGGTCACCGCGCCCGCGCCGGGCCTGGACCCCGACGCCGCCGCCCGGATCCAGGGGCTCGCACTGCGGATCGCCGAGGAGCTCGGCGTGACCGGGCTGATGACGGTCGAGCTGTTCGAGACCGGGGCCGGGGAGGTCGTCGTCAACGAGCTGGCGATGCGGCCGCACAACTCCGGGCACTGGACGATCGAGGGCTCGACGACGTCGCAGTTCGAGCAGCACCTGCGCGCGGTCCTCGACTACCCGCTCGGCTCGACGGCCCCGGTCGCGCCGGTCGCGGTGATGGCCAACGTGCTGGGCGCGCCGGAGGAGCCCGCGATGTCGATGGACGAGCGGCTGCACCACTGCTTCGCCCGCTTCCCGGACGCGAAGGTGCACCTCTACGCGAAGGGCGGGCGCCCGGCCCGCAAGATCGGTCACGTGACCGTGCTGGGCACCGACGAGACCGCGGTGCGCGGGCGTGCCGAGCTGGCCGCGACCTGGCTGGCCACCGCGACCTGGGCCGACGGCTGGTCGGTGCACGGCGACGACCCCCGAGAGGACTCCTGATGGCCGCTCCCCCCCCCGCGTCCCCGCGCGTCGGCGTCGTCATGGGCAGCGACTCCGACTGGCCCGTGATGAGTGCCGCCGGGGCCGCGCTGGACGAGTTCGGCGTGCCGTGGGAGGTCGGTGTCTACTCGGCGCACCGGACCCCGCAGCGGATGCTCGACTACGCCGCGTCGGCCGCCGACCGCGGCCTGCAGGCCATCGTCGCGGGGGCCGGCGGCGCCGCGCACCTGCCCGGCATGGTTGCCGCCGCGACGCCGCTGCCGGTGATCGGCGTCCCGGTGCCGCTGAAGTACCTCGACGGGCTCGACTCGCTGCTGTCGATCGTGCAGATGCCGGCCGGGGTGCCGGTCGCGACCGTCGCCGTCGGCAACGCCCGCAACGCCGGGCTGCTCGCGGTCCGGATCCTCGGGGCCGGGGACGAGTCGCTGCGCGCGGCGATGCTCGAGTACCAGGCCGACCTGGAGCGGAGCGTGCTCGACAAGGACGCCGCCCTGCGCGCCACCGCCCGCGGCGAGGAGTGAACGGAGAATTTCCCGTGGCGTCGTCGCCGATCACGTGCGTACGGTGTCGGTACACGGGAAAGGAGGTGGTCCAGCAGATGAGCTACAGCAGGACACGTGAGGTGGCCGTCAGCTAGCACCACGTTCTGCTCCGGCGGGGAGAACCCGTACGGAGAGACGGTCGTGGAAGCCGGTGTGGTGCCGGCGAGTTCCCGACGGTCACCCGTGATCCCCGGGCCCGAGCCTTGTCCGGTTCGGCTGCGCGCACCGCCCGGTGCGGCCCGGGGATCACGCACGTCCGGGCCCGGATCAGGGCTCGCGACCGCGCTCCAGCGCCCGTGCCGCCCGTTCCAGCCGGCGGGTCACGTCCTCCAGGTCCGGCTCGGCCGCGCGGTCCGTCTCCAGCGGCAGCATCGTCGCCACCTTGCGGAAGTGGTCCACGCAGTCCGGGAGGTCGGCCCCGCGGGCGCCGAGGGCCAGCCACCGGCGCAACGCCTGGTTGTGCGCCGCGACCAGCGCCGCCGCCGTCACCGCGGCCCGCAGCTCGCCGTCGGGACGGCCGGTCAGCCGCGCGGTGAGCTCCCGGGTGAACAGGCGGCGGTAGTGGTGCACCGAGGCCGCCTCCCGGTCGCGCAGCGCCTCCACCGACCCGACGAGGGCGAACCGCAGCCGGGCCACCCGGGAGTCGTCGGTGTAGAGGTCGAACACGGTCTCCGCGGCACGCAGTGCCAGCGACGGCAGCGGCTCGTCGGGGTGCGCGCCGTCGAACACCTCGGAGATCCGGGCGAGGCCGCGCTCGTGGTCGGGCGAGAGCGCGTCCTCCTTGCCGCGGAAGTACCGGAAGAACGTCCGGCGGCCGACCCCGGCCGCCGCAGCGATGTCGTCGACGGTCGTCTCGTCGTAGCCGCGCTCGGTGAACAGCTGCGCCGCGGCGGCGACCAGATCGCGCCGGACCTCGGCGCGCCCCTCGGCGGAACGCCCGCGACGCGTGCTGATCGTCATGGCACGGAGGGTAGCAAGGGACATTGCCCGGTGGCACGGAGTGCCGTTAGCATGAGCGTCGTGAACAGCGACTTCGACAGCTACCGGCTCAGCGACGAGCACCAGGCCCTGCGCGACGCGGTGCGGGACCTGGCGGACAAGGAGATCGCGCCGTACGCGGCCGAGGTCGACGAGGAGGGCCGGTACCCGTCCGAGGCCCGGGACGCGCTGGTCCGGGCCGGCTTCCACGCCGTGATCATCCCGGAGGAGTACGGCGGCCAGGGCGCCGACGAGCTGGCCGGCTGCATCGTGATCGAGGAGGTCGCGCGGGTCTGCGCGTCGTCGTCGCTCATCCCCGGCGTGAACGGCCTCGGGCTCACCCCGATCCTGCTGTCGGCGTCGGACGAGCTGAAGAAGCAGGTGCTGCCGTCGGTCGCCGCGGGCGAGGCGATGGTCAGCTACGCGCTGTCCGAGCGGGAGGCCGGCTCCGACGCCGCGTCGATGAAGACCCGCGCCCGCCGCGACGGCGACGACTGGATCCTCAACGGCACCAAGTGCTGGATCAGCAACGCCGGCGAGTCGACCTGGTACACCGTGATGGCGGTGACCGACCCCGAGAAGAAGGCGAACGGGATCTCCGCGTTCGTGGTCCACGCCGACGACCCGGGGTTCGTCGTCGGGTCGAAGGAGCGCAAGCTCGGCATCCACGGCTCGCCCACCCGCGAGATCCACTTCGAGGACTGCCGGATCCCCGGCGACCGGATCATCGGGGCCGAGGGCACCGGCTTCAAGACCGCGCTGCGCACCCTCGACCACACCCGTCCGACGATCGGGTCGCAGGCCGTCGGCATCGCCCAGGGCGCGCTCGACGTCGCGACCCGCTACCTCAAGGAGCGCAGGCAGTTCGGCCAGGCGCTCGCCGAGTTCCAGGGCCTGCAGTTCATGCTGGCCGACATGGCGATGAAGGTCGAGGCGGCCCGCCAGCTCTGCTACGTGGCCGCCTCCCGCGCCGAGCGGAACGAGCCGGACCTCGGCTTCGTCTCGTCGGCCGCGAAGTGCTTCGCCTCCGACACCGCGATGTCGGTGACGACCGACGCCGTCCAGCTGCTCGGCGGGGCGGGCTACACCCGTGACTTCCCGGTCGAGCGGATGATGCGCGACGCGAAGATCACCCAGATCTACGAGGGCACCAACCAGATCCAGCGCATGGTCATGGCACGCAGCCTGCTGAAGTGAGCTCCCCGGCGACACCGGGACTCATCACTATGACGCTTGAGGCGCGACCCGCCGCACCGGTCTGATGGCACACCGGTGTGAGCGGGGGACCGCGGTGCGGCCCTCCCCGTGGAGGAGGGTCGGATGGCGACGGAGTACTACACCGAGGAGCTGCACGGCCCCCACGAGTACTTCGACCTGGGGCACTTCGCGCTGGAGCGGGGCGTCACGCTGCCCGGGGCCCGGCTCGCCTACAAGACCCTCGGCACGCTGAACGAGGCCCGCGACAACGTGGTGCTCTTCCCGCACATGTGGTCGGGCACGTCGAAGTCGATGGAGATGTTCGTCGGGGAGGACCGGCCGCTCGACCCGAACCGGTACTTCATCGTGTTCCCCGGCCAGTTCTGCAACGGGTTCTCCTCCTCCCCGAGCAACACCCCGGCCCCGTTCGGCGCGGGCGCCTTCCCGCGCGTGACCATCGGCGACGACGTCCGGGCCCAGCACCGGATGCTCACCGAGCGGTTCGGCGTCGAGCGGCTGGAGCTCGTGCTCGGCTGGTCGATGGGCGCCGAGCAGACCTACGAGTGGGCGGTGTGCCACCCGGAGATGGTCCGGCGGGCGCTGCCGTTCGCCGGCACCGCCCGGACCACCCCGCACGACGCCCTGTGGGTCCGCGCGCACGAGAACGCCTGGAAGTCCGATCCCGCCTGGGACGGCGGGTTCTACGCCGACCCGGCCGACGTGCACGCGGGCATGCGGCGGCACGCCGAGCTGTGGTCGGTGATGGGGCTGTGCCCGGAGTTCTACTCCGCCGAGGCCTGGCGGGGTCTCGGCTTCAGCTCGGTGGAGGACTTCGTGCAGGGGTTCTGGGAGGCGTACTTCGCCCCCATGGACCCCAACAACCTGATCTGGATGGGCTGGAAGTGGCGCCACGGTGACGTGTCCCGACACACCGGCGGCGACCTCGCGGCGGCGCTCGGGCGGATCACCGCCCGGACGATGGTCGTCCCGTTCTCCCGGGACATGTTCTTCCCGCCCGGGGACTGCGAGGCCGAGCAGCGGTTGATCCCGGACAGCCAGTTCCGGATCGTGGACAGCCTGTGGGCGCACTTCGCGATGTTCTGCTTCGGCGCCCGGGAGCGTGAACAGATCGACGCCTGCATCCGCGACCTGCTCAAGGAGCCGGCGCGGACCTGAGGGTTCCACCCGGGTGCGGCCCGGTGCGGATGACGAGGACGGCCTCCGCGGGGTGCTCGCCGAGCGCGGTGTAGGTGTGCTCGACGTCGCTGGTCCACGCCGTCCCGGTCCCGGTCGGCAGGTCGGCCTCCTCCCCGGAACGGCCCGCGCGGGCGGTCCCGCGGGTGACCAGCAGGTGCTCGACGACGTGCGGGCCGTGCGCGGCCGAGACGTGCACGGTGCCCGGTCGCAGCGTCAGCAGGTAGACCTCGACGGTGCCCTCGTCGTCGGTGCGGGTCTCCAGCAGCCGGGTGCCGATCCCGGGCGCGCCCACCTCGGCGCCGACCGTCTCGGCGAGCAGGTGCGACACCGGCAGCCCGAGCGTGTTCGCCAGTGCGTAGAGGGTCGACAGGGTCGGGTTGCGGGAGCCGTTCTCGAGCTCGGACAGCGAGCCCTTGCCGATCCCGGCCCGCGCGGCGAGTGCCCCGACCGACAGGCCGTGCGCGGTGCGGGCGGAGCGCAGCCGTTCCCCGACCGCGGCCCGCAGTGCTGCGTCCTCCACACCGGGGAGCCTAGCGACCGTTCTGTATACGGAACGTCTCGCGTAGGGTTCTGTT
This sequence comes from Pseudonocardia sp. EC080619-01, assembly GCF_001420995.1. Taxonomy (NCBI): domain Bacteria; kingdom Bacillati; phylum Actinomycetota; class Actinomycetes; order Pseudonocardiales; family Pseudonocardiaceae; genus Pseudonocardia; species Pseudonocardia sp. EC080619-01. The sequence goes on from NZ_CP012184.1 coordinate 3,851,134, forward strand.
CGTGGAACGCTCGTGGATCCGGCCCGTGCCGGTCGGGATCGTCACCGCCGTCGTCGGCTTCACCAGCTCCTTCGCGGTGGTCCTCGCCGGGCTGCGCGGCGCGGGCGCGGACCCGGGGCAGGCCGCGTCCGGGCTGGTCGCGCTCACCCTGCTGCAGGGCGTGGGCACCGTCTGGCTCAGCCGCCGGTTCCGCCGCCCGCTGACCGTGGCCTGGTCGACGCCCGGTGCGGCGCTGCTCGCCTCGGCCGGGCCGGTCGCCGGGGGCTGGCCCGCCGTCGTCGGGGCGTTCCTCGTGACCGGCGTGCTGATCGTGCTGACCGGATTGTGGGGCCGGCTCGGACGGCTGGTCGCCGCGATCCCCGCCCCGCTCGCGCAGGCGATGCTGGCGGGGGTGCTGCTGCCGCTGTGCCTGGCGCCGGTGCGGTCGCTGGTGGAGCGGCCCCTCCTGGTGGCGCCGATCGTCGTCGTGTGGGTGGTGCTGCAGCGGTACGCGCCGCGCTGGGCCTCGCCGGCCGCGTTCTCGCTCGCGCTGGTGATCGTGGTGGCGACGGCGGACGGGACCGCCTGGCTGCAGCTCCCGGCCCTGGCGGTCACGGCCCCGTCCTTCGAGGTGGCGGCCGTCGTCGGTGTCGCGCTGCCGCTGTACGTGGTGACGATGGCGTCGCAGAACGTCCCGGGCGTCGCGGTGATGTCCGCCGCGGGCTACGAGGTGCCGTGGCGGTACGCGATGGTGCTGACCGGCGCCGGGACCGTCGCCGGGGCGCCGGCCGGCGGACACGCCGTCAACCTCGCGGCGATCACCGCCGCGCTGCCCGCCTCGCCGGAGGCCCACTCCGATCCCGCCCGGCGCTGGATCGCCGCGCAGGCCACGGGCTGGACGTCGCTGCTGCTCGCACCGGTCGCGACGACCCTCGCGGCGCTGGTCACCGCCGCCCCGCCCGGGGTGATCGAGGCGGTGGCGGGGCTGGCGCTGCTCGGGACGTTCGCCGCCGCGCTCGCCTCGGCGCTGACCACGACCCGGACGGACCCGGTGGCCCGGGTGCCGCCGATCGCGACGTTCCTGGTCGCGGCGTCGGGCACGGTCGTCGCCGGGATCGGGGCGGCGTTCTGGGGGCTGGTCGCCGGGCTGGTGCTGCACGCCGTGCTGCGCCCCCGGGAACCCGCCACCGCTACGGGTGACGGCCGTTAGCCAGGTGCTCGGCGAGGAACCGGTCCGCCGTCTCGAACATCGTCAGCAGGTTCCCGGGGTCGACGATGAAGTGGCCCTCGTCGTCGAACACCAGGTACTCGACGTCGACCCCGCGCCCGCGGAGCGCGGCGACCATCGTGTCCGACTCGGCCCGCACGACGCGGACGTCGTTCGCGCCCTGCACGACCATCAGCGGGGTGCGGATGTCGTCGGCCCGGGTGATCGGCGAGCGGGCCAGCATGTCCGCCTCCTGCTCCGGGTCCGCGGGGTCGCCGACGTAGCGGTACCAGTTGTTGACCAGGCCGGGCTTCGCGAACTCGGGAACGGTGCGCATGAAGTTCGCCAGGTTCGAGATGCCGACGTAGGAGACGGCCGCGGCGAACCGGTCCGGGGTGAAGGAGACGCCGACGAGCGTGGCGTAGCCGCCGTAGGACCCGCCGAACATCGCGATCCGGCCGGGATCGGCGTACCCCTGAGCCACCGCCCAGTCGACGGCGTCGATCAGGTCGTCGTGCATCGCGCCGGCGAGCTCGCCGACACCGGCCTCCATGTGTGCGCGCCCGAAGCCCGCGGAGCCGCGGAACTGCGGCTGCAGCACCGCGTAGCCGCGGTTGGCCCACAGCTGGACGCTCGCGTCGAAGCCCCACCGGTCCCGGGCCCACGGCCCGCCGTGCGGCATCAGGACCAGCGGCAGCCCGGCCGGTGCGACGCCGACGGGCAGGGTCAGGTACGACGGCAGCTCCCGCCCGTCCCGGGCGGTGACCGTCACCGGGGTCATGGGGGCCAGCGTGTCCGGGTCGAGGTCCCCGCGGGTGTGGAACAGCAGCCGTCGCTCGCCGGTGGCGTGGTCGTAGAACCAGGTCTGCGGGTCGCGGTCGTGCAGGAACGTGGCGACCCAGCGGGTGCCGCCGACGTCGCCGGAGACGGCGGAGAGGTCGCCGTCGCAGAGGTCCTCCAGCGCGGCGAGCACGTCGGCGAACCGCGGGTCGAGCGCGCGGGTGTGCTGGCGCACGCCGAGGTAGCGCACGCCGAGCAGCTCCCCGGTGCCCCGGTCCCGGATCAGTGGCGACGGCAGGTTCGGGAAGACCTGGGAGCGGGTGTCGACGTCGCACGACGGGTGCCGGTCGACCTCGGTCTCCTCACCGGTGCGCAGGTCGAGCCGCGCGAGGTGCAGGTGGTCGGTGCCCCGGTAGGAGCCGAACCAGAGGCCGGTGCCGTCCGGCGTGGGCTCGTTCGGGAAGACGCCCACCGGGTAGGCGTCACCGTCGAACGTCGCGATCCGCTCGTCGTCCCGCCAGAGCTCCGCCGTGCCGTCCGCGGTCAGGGTCTCGCGCAGCAGCGTGTCGCCGGCGAGCAGCCACCCGGAGCCGGGGCCGGGGCTCTCGGCGAGCACCGTCAGCTCGCCGGAGGCGATGTCGAGCTCGCACAGGTCGAACTCGGTGGGGACGCGGGCGTTGAGCTGCAGGACCGCCTGCCCGGGGCGGCCGGGCCGCAGCTCCAGGCCCACCGCCGTCGCCCCGGGGTACGGGGTGAGGTCGACGGCGGGGGCGTCGGCGTCGTCGAGGTCGACCCGGTGGACGTGCCAGTTCTCGTCGCCACCGTCGTCCTGCAGGTAGAGCAGCCAGCGCGGGTCGTCGCTCCAGTGGTAGCGCTGGACGGTGCGGGTCTCGTCGGCGGTGACGCAACGCGGTTCGGTGCCGCCGTCGACGTCGGACACCCAGACGTTCAGCCGGCCCTTCCAGGGGGCGAGGTAGGCGATGCGGGTGCCGTCCGGGGAGATCGTGGCCGCGGTGCGCTCCGGCGGGCGCAGCATGTCCGCGACGGCGATCCGGTCGGGCAGGGCCATGGCGGGCTCCTTCGTCGGTGGTGCGGGACTCAGTGCAGGAGTGCCTTGCTGCTGCGGCGGAACGCCCACACCACGACGAGCGCCGCGAGGATGGTCAGCGGGGTGCCCATGACGACCCGGGCGATGCCCAGCCCACCGGTCTCCTCGGCGACGTAGAGCCACTGCTGGATCGCGAAGCGCGACCCGAACACGAGCACGGCGGCGGCGGTCGCGAGGTCGTGGGCGCGCAGCACGGTGCGGTTCTCCCGCCAGGCGTGCTTCCCGCCGTGCACGGCGTTCCAGATGACACCGGTCAGCGGGCGGCGGGCCAGCAGCGACCCGAGCGTGACGACGAATCCGGCCAGCGAGGCCCAGATGCCGATCACGAAGAAGTCCCGTGCGTTGCCGGTCCAGGCGACGAGCCCCGCTGCGACGGCGACGCCGAGCAGGCTCCCGATCGCGGACGCGAACTTCTCGCCGCGGACCATCCGGAACGCGAACAGGCCCAGTCCCACCGCGACCGAGATCCCGATCGTCAGCGGCAGGGACAGGAACGCGTTGGCCGTCACGAAGACGACCACGGGGATCGTCGAGTAGACGAAGCCGGCGGGGCCACCCATCTGGTCGAGCAGGGTCGGCTTGCTGCGGTCGGTGTGCTCGTCCGTGGTCACGATTACTCCTCGGTCGGGGTGTGGTGACAAGGAAAGGCCCTGCCGTTACGGCACACTCAAGCCGGAGCCGGTGTACGTGACCCACGTCACCGGCGAGCCGGGAACTGCCGGGTGTCGGCGTGTCCCGGGTCACCGTCCGACGTCTGGACCGTGCCGCAACGGCCGGGTGTCTGCTGTGTCGCGACCGCCCGAGTCCGCGACCCGGAGGAGCCCGGCATGTCCTCGACGCTTCCGCTGCCCCACGAGCTGTACCTGCTCAGCCACGTGCCCGCGAAGTCCAGGCTGGACGACGACAGCGCGCTGGTGCGGGGATCACTGCTGCGTGCCGCCGCCGTCGCCGACCTGCGCATCGCCGGCCTGCTCCGCGACCGTGACGGGAAGGCGGAGCGCGCCCCGGGGCCGGCGCCGGGCGGGCTCGACCCGTTCCTCGCCGAGGTGCTCGACTCCGTCCGGCCGGACCGTCCGCGCCGTTGGTTCGGCGTCGTGGACCACCACTGGCACACGGCCGAGCGCGCCGTCCGGGAATCGCTCGTCGCCACCGGGACGATCACGGCGGAGCGCCGCCGCGTCCTGCTCGTCGTCCCCGCGCGCCGGATCGAGGTGCCCGACCGCGGGCCGGTGCAGGAGCTGCGGGACCGCGTGCGGGACGCGGTGCTGGGCGGGGAAGACCCCGGCGCCGTCCCGATCGGGGACGCCGTCCTGGCGGTGCTCGCCGACGAGGGAAACGTCCGGACCGTCTTCCGGCGCCGGGAGCTGCGGGCGCACAAGCCCGCCGTCCGGGCGCTGAACGAGCGGGTCGACCGGGAGCTCCCGGGGCTGCGCACGGCGATGTCCTGGTCGGTCGCCGCACGTCGGACGGCGGCGACCAGCTGACCCGCTACCGGCGGAAGGTCTCCACCCGCACCTCGTCGGTCGGGGCGAACCGCCGTGCGGCCGCGGAGATGAGGGCCATCGTGCGGGCGGACTGTGCGCAGCCGAAGCCGTACTTCGCCCGGACCCGCGAGTCGGCGATCTCCATGCAGGTCCGGCTGCGGGAGACGAAGTCCGCCACCGGGTACGCCGTGCCGGTCGCGAGGTGTTCCTCGACGACCAGTGACGGCGAGTAGTAGCTGACCTCGGTGCCGTCCGGCCAGCGGACGTCGAACATCATCTCGGGCACGGAGCCGACGCTAGATCGCGCCCGTTACCCGGGTGTTGCGCCTGCGCGACGTCGGGTCGTTCGGTGTCCGGCCGTCGCTGTGGTGGTGCCGGGGCGCGGCCTCCCGTGCTGGTCAGGGGTTTGCTATCGCGAACGATTACTAGCGGATCGAACATATGGTCGAGTACCTTCGACTGCATGACCGCGGTCCAGGAACCCCCACGCACCAGCCTCCCGGTCGGGGATCCGGGGTTCCCTCAGGTCGATCTGGCGCTGGTGCAGCTGGCGGTGGAGCAGGCCGCGCACGACGACCTGTCCGGTGTGTCCGAGGCGGAGTTGATCGATCAGATCCAGCAGCTCGAATCCGTGCAGCACTCCCTGGCCGCGCTCCAGGCGACCCGGGTGCGGGCGTTCGCCCGGCTCCATGTGGAGAACGGCATCGCGGCCGGGCGGACGGATCCGGATCGGTTGCAGCGCGGAGTGGTGGCCCAGGTCGGGTTGGCCTGCCGGGTCTCGCCGACCGAGGCGCGCCGACGGGTGAGTACGGCCCGTGACCTGCACGACGGTCTCGATCATGTCCGTGGGCTGTTCGGGGCCGGTGAGTTGAGCGCGGCGAAGGTGGCGGTGGTGGTGGCCGCGTGTTCGGGTCTGGACCGTGCTGAACGTGCCGCGGTGGATGTTCGTCTGGCTGCGCACGATCTGACCAGGCTCGGTCTGGGCCGGTTGCGGTATCTCGCACGCCGGTTCGCCGCCGAGGTCGCACCGGAGAAGTTCCTCGCCCGCGTGGAGTCCGCACGGGCGGAACGGCGCGTGACCCTGCGTCCGGCGCCGGATGCGATGACCTTCCTGACCGCGTATCTCCCGGTCGAACAGGGCGTGGCCTGCCTCGCCGCTCTGAACAAGGCGTTCACCGAGGTGTCGGTGGACCCGGCACCGTCGACCCGGACTCGTGGTCAGGTCATGGCCGACGCCCTGGTCGAGCGCCTCACCGGACAGGCGATGGCGACCGATGTGGGTGTCGAGGTCCAGGTCGTGGTGCCGATCGAGGCGCTGCTCGACCCGGACTCGCCGCTCCCGGCGGAGATCCCCGGCCACGGCCCGGTCCCGGTCGAACTCCTCGCCACGGGCGAGGGGAGGAAGACCCTGCGCCGCCTGGTCACCTCCGACGGTGTCGTGATCGGTGGTGACTCGCGGCAGCGCACCTTCACCGGGCTGCTGGCGCGCCTGGTGCGGGCGCGGGCGGGGAACCGGTGCACCGAGCCGTACTGCGATGCCCCGGTGCGCCATATCGACCATGTCCACCGTGATGCCGAGGGCGGGGCGACCGAGCTCGACAACGGGCGCGGGGTGTGCGAGTTCCACAACCACGTCCGGGAGCAGGCCGGGTGGCGCGTCGCCCGCGGCCCCGACGGTGGCGTGCGGACCACGACCCCGACCGGGCACACCTACCGGGCGCCCGGATGAGCCGCCCCGCTACCGCGAGGTCAGAGGAGGAATCCGAACAGCGGGCTGTCCGGTGGGATCGGCTCGATGTGCGGCGGGGCCTCGTCCATCCGCTTGAGGAGCGCGGTGAGGTCCTCGGGCGCCCCGAGCTCGATGCCCACCAGTGCCGGCCCGGTCTCCCGGTTGGAGCGCTTGGTGTACTCGAACAGGGTGATGTCGTCGTCCGGGCCGAGGACGTCGTCGAGGAACCGTCGCAGGGCACCGGGCTCCTGCGGGAAGTCGACGAGGAAGTAGTGCTTGCGACCCTCGAAGACCAGCGCCCGCTCGACGATGTCGGCGTACCGGCTGACGTCGTTGTTCCCGCCGGAGAGCAGACAGACCGTGGTCGCGTTCCGCGGGATGTCGAGCATGTCCAGCGCGGCCGGGGAGAGCGCCCCGGCGGGCTCGGCGATGATGCCGTCGGACTGGTAGAGCGCCAGCATCTCGACACAGATGCGGCCCTCGGGCACGGCCAGCAGCTCGACGTCCGAGTCGCGGACCACCTCGAAGGTCGCCGCGCCGACCTTGCGCACCGCGGCGCCGTCGACGAACGGGTCCAGCGCGTCCAGCTCCACCGGCTCGCCCGCGCCGACCGCGGCGGCCATGCTCGCCGCGCCCGCCGGCTCGACGCCGACGATCCGCGTCGACGGCGCGTGCTCGCGCAGGTAGGTGATCGCCCCGGCGAGCAGGCCCCCGCCGCCGACGGGCACGACCAGCACGTCCGGCGGGTCGGCCAGCTGGGCCAGGACCTCGCGGGCGATCGTGCCCTGGCCCGCGACGGTGCGCGGGTCGTCGAACGCGGGGACCTGGGTCGCACCCGTGGAGGCGGCGTCGGCGCGGGCCGCGGCGGCGGCCTCGTCGTAGGTGTTGCCGACCACCCGGATCTCGACGGCGTCGCGGCCGAGCCGGGCGACCCGGTCGCGCTTCTGCCGCGGCGTGGTGCCCGGCAGGTACACCCGCCCGCGGACGCCGAGCCGCTGGCAGGCGAACGCGACGCCCTGGGCGTGGTTCCCCGCGCTGGCGCACACGACGCCCGCGGCACGGTCGGCCTCGGGCAACTGGGCGATCAGGTTGTACGCGCCGCGGATCTTGTAGGAGCGGACCGGCTGCAGGTCCTCGCGCTTGACCCAGACCTCGCCGCCGAGCGCGTCGGACAGCCTCGGGTTGAGCTGCAGCGGGGTCGGGCCGATCACGGCGTGCAGTCGGGCCGCCGCGTCGTCGACGTCCCGGGCGCTCACCCGGGTACCGGGCGCGGGGGAGGGTGTGGCGTTCACGGTCGACCAGCGTCTCACGACGCCCGATCGGCCCTCACACCAGGGACGACGCGTCAGCCCAGCCGCGCCGTGCAGCGCTCGGTCTCCGCGCGGCGGTCGAGCACCCCGGCGTCGTCGGACGGGTTCACGACCTGCACCAGCGACCCCCCGCCGGCCAGGACGGCGAGCAGCCCGTCGCGGAGGCCGTCCGGCGAGTCCCAGGCCGCGGTCGACAGCACCCGGGCGCCCCCGCCGATCCCCAGCTCGCCGGCGCGGGCGCGGGCGGCGTCGAGGACCTCGGTGCCCGTCGCGCCGTCCCAGGCGGGGGCCGAACCGTCGACCGGGTCCCACGGCACGAAGTCGTCGCCGTGCACACGGACCTCGGAGGCGAAGTCGATCGTGCCGGACGGGAGGTCGGTCAGGCCGCGGCCGAACGCGTCGAGGGAGAACGCGACGACGGTCCCGGCACCGGCCGCGAGCGCGACGTCGAGGCGGGCCGCGTCGGCGAGCACCAGGTCCGCCGACGTCGGGTCCCCGACCAGCTCCGCGCCGCACGACCACAGCGCGAGCAGCGACGCCGCCGTCTGCCAGTGCGCAGGCAGCAGCACCGCGACCCGGGTCCCGGGCTCGGCGTCGCACTCGTCGCGCAGCAGGTTGGCCGCCTTCGCCGTCCAGTTCGCGGTGGTCGTGCCCGACAGCTCCATCCGCTCACCGGTGGCGTCGTCGTAGTGGGTGAACAGCGGTCGCGCCGCGGTGGCCCCGAGCGCGGGGCCGAGCAGGGCGTCGGTGAGGAACAGGCCGGAGCCGAACACGGTGGTCATCGTGGCCCGACGCTACCCGGGCGCTCAGTCGATGCAGGGCACCCCGCCCGCGGTGATCGGCGGTGTCGACGGCGCCCCGGACGACGCGGGAGCGCCGCCCCCGCCGGCCGCGGAGCCGCCGCCGCCCTGCTGGTCGAAGTCGGTGCCGATCAGCACCTGCACCCGGCCCTGGCCGACGGCGTCGGACTGCTCGACACCGATCCCGCCGAGCGCCTCGGCGACCCGGCGGGCCGCGGCGTCGCCGTCGGCCTGGCTGTAGCGGACGACCGAGGTGGTCCGGTCCGGCGCGTTCCCGACGGCGCCGGGGGTGATGCCGTTCTGCCCGAGGGTCCCGGCCACCTGCGCGGCGAGACCGGTCGTGCCGGACCCGTTGCCGACGTCGGCGACCACGGGGGTGGGCGGCGGCGCCGCGCCCGTGTCGCTCTCCTCCGCGGCGGGTGCGGGGTCCTCGGGCGGTTCGGTGTGCCGGGCGACGAAGTCCTGCACCTGCCGCGGGTCGACGCTGAGGACGTCGCCGGAGGAGGAGTCCTCCGGGCCGCCGGTGGGGATCGTCAGGAAGTCCATCTTCCCGGCGGCGATCTGGGACGCCTCCCGGGCGAACGCGAGGATGTCCCACCCGCTGTCGATGACCACGGCCTGCTGCACGACGTCGATCAGCGCGCCGAGCTTCGCCGGGTCGGTGAGCGTGCCCGACGACAGCACCTTGTTCGCGACCGAGGCCAGGAACACCTGCTGCCGGTTGATCCGGGACAGGTCGCCCCCGGCGAGCCCGTGCCGCTGCCGGACGAACGCCAGCGCGTCGCCGCCGGAGATCGTCTGCGGGCCTGCCGGGAAGTCGGCGCCGGAGAAGGTGTCGGAGACCGGGGCCTTGAGGCAGACCTCGACGCCGCCGATCGCCTGGGTGAGGTTGTAGAAGCCGAGCAGGTTGACCTCGGCGTAGTGGTCGATGCCCAGCCCGGTCAGGTTCTGCACCGTCTCGATCAGCGCCTGCCGCCCGGCCTGGGACGACTCCTGGTCGATCCGCTTCGGGTCGGTCACGCCCTCGCCGGACAGCCGGGACGCGGTCTGGGCCTTGATCTGCGGGTACGCGGCGTTGACCTTGTTGCGGCCGATCCCGGGGATCTGCACCTCGGAGTCGCGCGGGATCGAGAACGCGGTCGCGCTGCCGCCGTCGTCCGGGACGTGGACGAGGATGATCGTGTCCGAGTTCAGGACGCCCGACTCGGCGCCGCTGCGCAGCTCGGCCAGGATCTCGTCGGGCAGCGGGTTGCCCTGGGCGTCGGTCCGGCTGTCCACACCGACCAGCAGGATGTTCTGCTCGCCGCCGGACGAGCCGCCGAAGAGCAGGTTGCTGGTGGTGATGCCACCGGTCACGTCGCGGTACAGGGCCCAGACCCCGCCCGTGGCGAGCACGGTGAGCACGGACAGCGTCGCGACGGTCACCTGGAACCGGCGCAGCCAGCGCCGGCCCGCGGACGAGCGCCGGTCCGGCCCGGTGGATCGGGCCGGGTACGGCGGGTGGTTCCCGGGAGCCGGGGGGCGCGAGGCCCGGCGGGCGGCGGCCCGTGCGGCCGACGACGGGCGGGTACGGGACTCCCACGGCTCGCCCACGCGCGCCTCCCCTCGGGTCGTCCGGGCCCCGGGGGGCCGTCGTCGATGGTGGTGTTCCTCTCGGAGCCGGAGGCCGTCTCGTCACGGCCGGGAGCCCCCGCAGGTCCGGATGATCAGGACCCCGCAGGACCCAGGGTGCAGCATCGGACGGGCCGCCGCGGTCCCTCGGGGAGTGCGTGTCGGCACGGTCGCCCGGTCGCTGTACCCCGCACCACCTTGAGGGTGACGCTGCGTCCAGCACCGTCGTCCCTGCTCGGAGGCCCGGACACGTTAGGGATGAGGTGTCGCAGTACGGTGGCCGGACACGGCGTGTGACGTTCGCGGCCGCGAACGGGCGGTCGCCGCCGGTCCCGCCGGACCGGCGGCCTCCCGGTCTCGCTAGCGTTCGGGTCGTGCAGGACGGCGGGGAGCAGCACGTGCAGGTGGACGGACCGACCTACGGCGACGACGTCGCCGTCGTCACCGTGACCTACTCGCCGGGCCGCACCCTCGACACCTTCCTCGACTCGCTCGCCGGTGCGACCGGCCGGACCGGTGTCCCGGTGGTGCTGGCGGACAACGGCTCGGTCGACGGCGCGCCGGAGCGCGCGGCCCGCGAGCGCGACGACGTCACGTTCCTGCCGATCGGCGAGAACGTCGGCTACGGCGCCGCCGCGAACCGTGGTGTCGCCTCGCTCGACGGGCGCTTCGGCTGGGTGGTCGTCGCGAACCCGGACCTGGAGTGGGGCCCCGGGTCGCTGGACGTGCTGCTGGAGGCCGGGCGCCGGCACCCGCGGGCGGGCTCCCTGGGCCCGCTGATCCGTGAGCCGTCCGGTGAGGTCTACCCGTCGGCCCGCGAGGTCCCGTCGCTCGCGGCCGGGGCCGGGCACGCCGCGCTCGGCCCGGTCTGGCCGGGCAACCCGTGGTCGGTCGCCTACCGCCGGTCCCGGGAGGACGTCTCCGAGCGCGACGCCGGCTGGCTGTCCGGCTCGTGCCTGCTGCTGCGGCGGGCCGCGTTCGACTCGGTCGACGGGTTCGACCCGCGCTACTTCATGTACTTCGAGGACGTCGACCTCGGCGAACGCCTCGGTGTCGCCGGGTGGCGCAACGTCTACGTACCCTCGTCGGAGGTCGTGCACGTCGGCGGGGTGTCCACCGGCAAGCCGGAGGTGTCGGCGCGGATGCTCGCCGAGCACCACCGCAGCGCCTACCGCTATCTCGCGGACCGGCACCCCGGTCCGCTCCGCGCACCGCTGCGCGCCGCGTTCAGGGCGGGCCTGGCCGTCCGGTCGGGCCTGGCGTCCCGGGGCGGCAACTGACCCGGGCGTGACGAGAACACCAGAGGGGGAACCGCGTTGCAGGACGTCGAGGCGGTCGTACTTGTCGGGGGCAAGGGCACCCGGCTGCGGCCACTGACCCTGTCGGCGCCCAAGCCGATGCTGCCCACGGCGGGGGTGCCGTTCCTGGCACACCTGCTGTCCCGGATCCGCGAGTCGGGGATCCGGCGGGCCGTGCTGGGCACCAGCTACCTGGCCGAGACCTTCGAGGAGCACTTCGGTGACGGCTCCGCGCTCGGTCTGGACCTGACCTACGTGACGGAGACCGAGCCGCTGGGCACCGGCGGCGGGATCCGCAACGTCGCCGGGAAGCTCTCCGCCGAGCACGTGATGATCTTCAACGGGGACGTGCTGGCCGGGACCGACCTGAACGCCGTCGCCGCGACCCACCGGGACTCGCGGGCCGACGTGACGCTGCACCTGGTGCGGGTGCAGAACCCGCGTGCGTTCGGCTGCGTGCCGACCGACGCGAGCGGCCGCGTGCTGGAGTTCCTCGAGAAGACCGAGGACCCGCCGACCGACCAGATCAACGCCGGGTGCTACGTCTTCCGGCGCGAGGTGATCGACTCCATCCCCGAGGGACGACCGGTGTCGGTGGAGCGCGAGACGTTCCCGGACCTCCTCGCCTCCGGGGCGCACGTGCAGGGGCACGTCGACGTCGCGTACTGGCGGGACATGGGCACCCCCGGCGACCTGGTGCACGGCTCGGCCGACCTGGTCCGCGGGGTCGCACCGTCCGCGGCGCTGCCCGGGCCGACCGGCGAGGCGATGATCCTCGACGGTGCCGAGGTGGCGTCCGACGCGTTCGTGTTCGGCGGCTCCACCGTCGGCCGCGGCGCCCGGATCGGCTCCGGCGCGAAGGTCGAGGGCTCGATGCTGTTCGACGGCGCGGTCGTCGCCGGCGGCGCGGTCGTCGAGAACTCGGTGATCGGCGCGGGCGCCGTCGTCGAGGAGGGCGCCAGCATCCGCGACACCGTGGTCGGGGACCGCGCGGTGATCGGGGCGCACTGCGAGCTGCGCAACAACATGCGGGTCTGGCCGGACGTGTCGCTGCCGCCGCACGGGATCCGGTTCTCCCCGGACGTGTGACGCCGTGCTCGACCGCGAGTGGCGCCCGCCGTTCGTGCTCGACCTGTACGGCGTGCTGTCCCCGCTGCGCCGGGGCCGGGGCGACCCGACCTGGCGCACCGCGGGCGACGGCGCGGTGATCTGGCGGGTCTCGACGACCCCCGACGGTCCCGCCACCGTCGCGGTCCGGCGCCGCGCGGACGGCGGCGAGCACGGCACCGTCCGGGCCACCGGCTGGGGACCGGGCGCGGCCTGGGAGCTCGACCGGCTGCCGTCGCTGCTGGGGGCCGACGACGACCCGTCGTCGTTCGAGGCGTACCACCCGCTCGTCGCCGACGCCGTCCGCCGCCGGCCGGGGTTGCGGCTCGGCTCGTCCGGGCGGGTGTGGGACACGCTGCTGCCCGCCGTGCTGGAACAGAAGGTCACCGGCACCGAGGCACACCGCTCGTTCCGCGAGCTGGCGTGGCGCCACGGCGACCCGGCCCCCGGGCCGTCCGGGGTCGTCCCGGCCGGGATGCGGGTGCCGCCGACGCCCGCGCAGGTGCGCGACATCCCGGTCTGGCAGTGGCACCGGGCGGGCGTCGACCACGCGCGCCGCTCGGCGATCCTGCACGCCGCCGTCGTCGCGCACCGGCTGGAGGACGCCGCCGGGCTGCGCGGCGAGGCGGGCCGGGTGCTGCTGCGCCGGGTCCGCGGGATCGGCGTCTGGACCGCCGCCGAGATCGCCCAGCGGGCCTGGGGCGACCCCGACGCGGTCAGCTTCGGCGACTTCCACGTCCCGAACACCGTCGGCTGGGCGCTGCTCGGCCACGACCTCGACGACGCGGGCCTCCTCGAGGTCCTCGCGCCCTACGCGCCGCAGCGACAGCGCGCGGTCCGCTACATCGAGGCGTCGGGGTTCCGGCGTCCCCGGTTCGGGCCCCGCTTCTCCCCGCGCGACTACCGCGCGATGTGACCGTCGTAGGGTCTGGATCCGTGAAGGTCACCGTTCTGGTCGGCGGGGTCGGTGGGGCCCGGTTCCTGCAAGGGGTCAAGGCCGCCCTCGGGCTGCCCCCGGTCGGTCCCGCCCCGGAGGATCATCCGCACTCGGTCGACGCCGTGGTCAACGTCGGCGACGACATCTGGCTGCACGGCCTGCGCGTCTGCCCGGACCTCGACACCTGCATGTACACCCTCGGCGGCGGCATCGACGTCGAGAAGGGCTGGGGCCGGTCCGGCGAGACGTGGTCGGTGAAGGCCGAGCTCGAGGCCTACGAGGCGGAGCCGACCTGGTTCGGGCTCGGCGACCGTGACGTCGCGACGCACCTGGTGCGCACCCGGATGCTCCGCGCCGGATACCCGTTGTCGCAGGTCACCGAGGCGCTGTGCCACCGCTGGCAGCCCGGTGTGCGGCTGCTGCCCGCCTCCGACGACCGCGTCGAGACGCACGTCGTCGTCGACAACCCCGAGCCCGGCGACGGCGACGAGACCCCGCCCCAGGTCGCGATCCACTTCCAGGAGTGGTGGATCAAGCACCGGGCGGCGCCGAAGGCGCACCGCTTCGCCTCGGTCGGCGCGGACCAGGCCGGGATCCTGCCCGACGCCCGCGCCTCGATCGCCGAGGCCGACGTGGTGCTGGTCGCGCCGTCGAACCCGGTCGTCTCGATCGGCACGATCGTGTCGGTCCCCGGGGTGGCCCAGGTGCTGGCCGCGACGCCCGCCCCGGTCGTGGGCGTGTCCCCGATCGTCGGCGGGCGGCCGGTGCGCGGGATGGCCGACGCCTGCCTGTCCGCGATCGGCGTCGAGACCTCGGCCGAGGGCGTGGGCCGGCACTACGGCGGCCGCGGCGAGGGCGGCCTGCTCGACGGGTGGCTGGTGCACTCTGGCGACACGGCGACCGTGCCCGGCGCGACCGTCCGCGAGGTGCCGCTGCTGATGACCGACCACGACGCCACCGCCGCGATGGCGCGGGCCGCGTTCGACCTGGCGGGTGTGCGTGCCGGCTGACCCGTTCCCCGACCACGCGTCGGACTCGCTGCAGGTCCTCCCGGTACCCGGGCTGCCCGAGTTCCGGCCCGGCGACGACCTGACCGTCGCGCTGGCCGGCGCTGCGGACTGGCTGCGCGACGGCGACGTCGTCGTCGTGACCTCGAAGGTCTTCTCCAAGGTGGAGGGCAGGCTCGTCCCGGCCCCGACCGACGACGAGGAGCGCGACGCGCTGCGCCGCCGCCTGATCGACGCCGAGACCGAGCGGATCCTGGCCAGGCGCGGGAAGACGCTGATCGTTGCCGGGAAGCTCGGGATCGTGCAGGCCGCCGCCGGGATCGACGGCTCCAACGTGCGCCGCGACGAGCTCGCACTGCTGCCCGCCGACCCGGACGCGAGCGCCGCGGGCCTGCGCGCCGGGCTGCGGGAGCGCCTCGGGGTCGATGTCGGCGTCGTCGTCACCGACACCCTCGGGCGGACCTGGAGGATCGGGCAGACCGACGTCGCGATCGGGTCCGCCGGGATCCCGGTGCTGCACCGCTACGGCGGCGCCGTCGACGCCCAGGGCAACGACCTGCTGGTCACCGAGATCGCGCTCGCCGACGAGATCGCCGCCGCGGCGGACCTGGTGAAGGGCAAGCTCGGGGCGCTGCCCGTCGCCGTCGTGCGCGGCATGGCCCTCGACGACGACGGCAGCGCCGCCCGCGACCTGATCCGCCCCGTCGCCGAGGACCTGTTCTGGCTCGGGACGGAGGAGGCGATCGCCCGCGGCCGCCGCGAGGCGGTCCTGCTGCGCCGCAGCACCCGCGCCTTCTCCGACGAGCCCGTCGACCCGGCCGCGCTCCGGCGGGCCGTGGGCACCGCGCTCACCGCGCCCGCCCCGCACCACAGCACCCCGTTCCGGTTCGTGTGGCTGCGCGCCCCCGGCCGCCGCGCCGCCGTGCTGGACGCGATGCGCGAGCGGTGGCGGGCCGACCTGGCCGCCGACGGGCGCCCGGCCGACGAGATCGAGCGCCGCCTCGCCCGCGGGGACCTGCTGCACCGGGCCCCGGAGCTGGTGCTGGCGTTCCGGACCGGGGAGGGGATGCACTCCTACTCCGACGACGGCACGGACGCCCGCGACGCCGCCGAGCGCGACATGTTCACCGTCGCCGGCGGGGCCGCGGTGCAGGCGCTGCTGGTGGCGCTGGCCGCGGAGGGCCTGGCGTCGTGCTGGGTCGGCTCGACGATCTTCGCGCCGGACACGGTGCGTGCGGCGCTCGACCTGCCCGCGGACTGGGTGCCGCTCGGCGCGGTCGCCGTGGGAGTGCCGCACGAGCCCCCCGCCCCGCGCGATCCGCGCGATCCGGCGGGCGGGCTGGTGGAGCTGTGGTAGCTGCGGCGACGGCGGCCCGCGAGCTGGAGGCGTGGGACCCGCCCGGCGAGGCACAGCGGGCGTTGCAGCACGCGTTGCTGGCCTTCCTGGACGCCCGCCCGGACGACGCCTGCGACCGCTCGTGCGTGCCCGGTCACCTGACGGCGTCCGCGCTGGTGCTCGACGCGGCGGGCGAGCGCACGCTGCTCACCCTGCACCCGCGGGTGGGCCGCTGGATCCAGCTCGGCGGCCACTGCGAGCCCGGCGACGCCTCGCTGCGCGCCGCGGCCCTGCGGGAGGCCACCGAGGAGTCCGGCATCGAGGGCCTGGAGATCGCCGGGCAGCCGCTGCACGTCGACGTCCACCCGGTCACCTGCTCGCTCGGGGTACCCACCCGGCACCTCGACGTGCGGTACCTCGTCCGTGCGCCCGCCGGTGCCCGCGCCCGGATCAGCGACGAGTCGCTCGACCTGCGCTGGTGGCCGGTCGACGCGCTGCCCGACGGCAGCGACACGGTCCCCGCGATGGTCGCCGCGGCGACCGCCGGCTACAGGTAGCGCCAGAAGAAGAGCGCCCGGAACCCCTGGCCCGCGAGCTGGGAGTCGCCGCCCACCACCGAGTACAGGATCTGGGTGGCGGCGAAGAAGAAGGTGCTGATCCCCGGCACGAACAGCAGGACCGCCAGCAGCGCCAGCGGCGCCCACGGCCGGACCCGCTCACCGAAGCGCTGCGCGGGCACCGACAGGTAGGGCTCGATCGCGCCCCACCCGTCCAGCCCGGGCACCGGGAGCATGTTCAGCACGAACGCGACGATCTGGAACAGCGCGAGCGCGGACAGGCCGGCGCCGACGGGCGTGGGCAGCGACGGGAACAGCGCGACCGTGATGATCAACACCGCGCCGACCACGAGGTTCGCGGCCGGGCCCGCCAGCGACACCGCCGTGCGCCACCCGCGCGAGCGCAGTGCCCACTGGTTGATCCACACCGCGCCGCCGGGCAGCGGGAGGCCCCCGATCAGCAGGATGATCAGCGGCAGGACCAGCGACAACCCGGGATCGGTGTACCGGCGGACGTCGAGGGTGAGGTACCCCTTCAGCGCCACCGAGGTGTCGCCACCGCGGTACGCCGTGATCGCGTGCCCGAACTCGTGCAGGCACAGCGACACGACCCAGCCGGCGAGCACGACGACGAAGATCCCGAAGATCGCCAGCGCCTCGGACCGCACCGGGACCGCGGCCGCCGCCAGCACGGCACCGAGCACGGTGATGCCGACGAGGAGCAGGAACCACGGGCTGACACGACGGGTGAGCGCGGGCATGTACCCATCATCCCGAACGATCCAAACACCCGCGCGTGGGCCTTCACTCGTTCGGCAGAGCCGGCTTGCACGCAGCGAACGTCAGCGCTGTACTTACAGTGGTGTCATTCGCCGGTGCATTGCGGGGAGGTGGGCGAGTGGACGACGTCGAGGGTTTCATGCGGATGCTGCGGCCGGCGGAGGCCGACCAGGCACGGCAGCCGATGATCGAGGACCACGACCGGGTGGCGGAGGTCCTGGACCTGAAGGGCCTGCTGCTGGAGGAGTCACCCGGGGACGAGATCCCGGACTGGCAGGAGCGCGCGCTGTGCGCCCAGACCGATCCGGAGGCGTTCTTCCCGGAGAAGGGCGGTTCCACCCGGGAGGCGAAGCGGATCTGTTCCGGTTGCGAGGTCCGGGCCGAGTGCCTGGAGTACGCGCTGGCGCAGGACGAGCGCTTCGGCATCTGGGGCGGGCTCTCCGAGCGGGAGCGGCGCCGTCTGCGCCGCGGCGCCGCCGTCTGACGGGGGTACGAGACCACCGGCGCCCGGGACACCACTGGTGACCCGGGCGCCGTCGTCTGTGCCGCCGTGCGGGTGGTGGGCGGCGGTCAGCCGCCGTCGACCGCGTCGGGCTCGATGTTGAGGTACTCCGCGACCTGCTCGACGAGGACCTCGTGCACGAGATCGGCGAGGTCCTCCCCGTTGCGGGCCCTGGCCTCCAGCGGGCGCCGGTAGAGCACGATCCTGGCCCGTGTCGGGAGACCGGCCGGGTCGACGCCCGCCGGCACCAGGTGGGCGAGCGGGACGCCGACGTCGGCGAGCACCCCGGTGCCCCAGGTGACCTCGTCCGGCGAGGTCCGGTCGACGGCCGGGACGTCGTCGACGGCGAGGTCCAGGTCGGCCAGCTCCGGCCCCCAGCGCGCCTCGATCGGTTCCAGCGCCTCCAGCACCTTCGCGTCGAACCGTTCGGCGCGGGTGCGGAAGGCGGGAGTGGACACCGGGTACATCAGCCCGCGCAGTCCCCGGCCGCGGCGGTCCCGGCGGCGAGGGGTGCGGCGCAGCAGGCGGTTCGCGGTGGACACCGCCCCATCCTAGGCCCCCGTCACCGAGGCGGGTGCGCGTCGCAGTGCGGACGCGGTGGATGTACGGGCTATCGTCCGGTGTGTGTTGAGTGTGCGGAGATGTTCACGGACGGGCTGCACCGAGCTCGCCGTCGCCACGCTCACCTATGTCTACGCCGACTCGACCGCCGTCGTCGGGCCGCTCGCCACGCAGGCGGAGCCGCACTCGTACGACCTGTGCACCGGGCACGCGCACAACCTCACGGCTCCGCGCGGCTGGGAGGTCGTCCGTTTCGAGGGCGAGTTCGCCCCGCCCCAGCACACCGGCGAGGACCTCACCGCGCTCGCCGACGCCGTCCGTGAGGCGGGGCGGCTGGACCGGCCGGTCGAGGTGGTCGCCCGGCCGGGTGGCACCGGCCGGCGCGGGCACCTGCGGGCGCTGCCCACTCCCGGTGACGACGACTGAGCAGCGGGTGACCGGCCGCGCGCGTCCGGTCGCGTGGGCGGAGACCTGCGCGGACGGGTGACGTGCCTCCGCTAGGGTCAGGCGCCGTGCCCGACCTCTCGGCGATCGTGAAGGCCTACGACATCCGCGGTGTCGTCGGCGACCAGCTGGACGAGCCCACCGCCCGCGCACTGGGGGCGGCGACGGCGCGGCTGGTCGCGACCGACACCCCGGCTCCCGGCGCCGTGGTCGTCGGGCGGGACATGCGCGACAGCTCGCCGGCGCTGGCCGCGGCGTTCGCCGACGGCGTGACCGGGCAGGGGCTCGACGTCGTCGACATCGGCCTGGCCAGCACGGACATGCTCTACTTCGCCTCCGGCTCGCTCGGGCTGCCCGGCGCGATGTTCACCGCCAGCCACAACCCGGCCCGCTACAACGGGATCAAGCTGTGCCGGGCGGGCGCGGTGCCGATCGGGCAGGACAGCGGCCTGGCGACGATCCGCGACGACGCGGCCCGCCTCCTCGGCGAGGGCGTGCCGGCGACCGGCACCGGGACCGTCCGCCGCGAGGACATGCTCACCGGGTACGCCCGGTACCTGCGCGAGCTGGTCGACCTGTCGACGCTGGCCGGCGCGCCCGAGCTGACCGTGGTCGTCGACGCCGGCAACGGCATGGGCGGGCACACCGTCCCGACCGTGTTCGACGGGCTCGACGTGCGCGTCGTGCCGCTGTACTTCGAGCTCGACGGGACCTTCCCGAACCACGAGGCGAACCCGCTCGACCCGGCGAACCTGGTCGACCTGCAGAAGGCCGTCGTCGCGGAGGGCGCCGACCTGGGCCTGGCCTTCGACGGCGACGCCGACCGGTGCTTCGCCGTGGACGAGCGCGGCGACGCCGTCAGCCCGAGTGCGATCACCGGGCTGGTCGCCGCCCGCGAGCTCGCCAGGGCGCAGGCGGCGGGGGAGACCGACGTCGCCGTCATCCACAACCTGATCACGTCGCGGGCGGTGCCGGAGCTCGTCGCCGAGCACGGCGGCCGCCCGGTCCGGACCCGCGTGGGGCACTCGTTCATCAAGCAGACCATGGCCGAGACCGGCGCCGTCTTCGGCGGTGAGCACTCGGCGCACTACTACTTCCGGGACTTCTGGAAGGCCGACTCCGGGATGCTCGCGGCCCTGCACCTGCTCGCCGCGCTCGGCGAGCGGCGGGCCGCGGCCGCCGCGTCCGGCACGGTGGCACCGCTGTCCGGACTGATGGCGGGCTACGACCGCTACGCGGCGTCCGGCGAGATCAACTCCACGGTCGCCGACCAGGCCGCGAAGGTCGCCGAGATCGAGTCGCTCTACGGCCCCCGGGACGGGGTGGAGCTCGACCGGCTCGACGGCCTCACGGTGTCCCTGGCGGACGGCTCGTGGTTCAACCTGCGGGCGTCCAACACCGAGCCGCTGCTGCGGCTCAACGTGGAGGCGGCGGACGACGCCGCCGTACGGACGCTGGTCGACGAGGTGCTGGCGGTCGTGCGCGCTTGAGCGACACTCGCGGAGCGTGACGACAGCTCCGGAGCGTGCACCCCGGACGGCGCCGCCGTACCCGGTCGGCTGCCGCGCGGTGTCGGGGCGTGGTGGCAGCATCGAACCGGAAGACATGACGACGAGGAGAACCGTGGCCGTACAGCTCGACCCCCAGCTGCTGGAGATCCTGGCCTGCCCGTGCGACGCGCACGCGCCGCTGCGGTCCGGCACGTCCGCCGAGCCCGGCGCCGACGCGCTCACCTGCGAGGCCTGCGGCCGGTCGTACCCCGTCACCGACGGGATCCCGGTGCTCCTGCTCGACGAGGCCCTGCCGGGCACCGGTCCCGCCGGGGACGACGGGTGAACGGGGTGCTGGACGACAGCCTGCTGGCCGATCCGGAGACGCTGATCGCCAGGGACACCACCGGTGTCCTGCGTGCGGCCGCGACCGCGGGCGCCCAGGTCCGGTCGGCCGCGCACGCGTGCGGCGAGGCCGGCCTCGACCGGCTGCGCGGGTTCCGGCCGCGGGCGCTGGTGCTGCTGCGCCGGCCGGGGGTCTCCGGTGCCGTCGCCGACCTGGTGACGGCGTTGCTGGGTGACCGCTGCCCGGTCCCGGTGGTGCACGCCGAGCGGGTGCCGGGCTGGATCGGCCCGCTGGACGTCGTCGTCGCGCACAGCACCGACTCCGCGGACCCCGAGCTGGCCGAGTCGATCGCCCTCGCGGTGCGCCGCGGCGCGGAGACCGTGCTGTCCGCCCCGGACCTCGGGCCGGTCGCACAGGCCGGCGCCGGCCGCGCCCGGCTGGTCGAGCCGCGCATCCCGCTGCCCGAGGGCCTCGGGTTCGCGCAGGCGCTCACCGTCGCCCTGACGACGGTCACCGAGCTGGAGCTGCTCGGCCCGGCACCGGACACCGAGGCACTGGCGGAGGTGCTCGACGAGGAGGCCGAGCGCTGCCAGCCGGGCCACGAGCCGTTCGTGAACCCGGCCAAGTCGCTGGCGCTGCGGATGGCCGAGCGGACCCCGCTGCTGTGGGGTGCCGACCCGGCGGCGGCCGCCGTCGCCCGGCACGGTGCGGACGCGCTCGCCACCCACGCGGGCGTCGTCGCGCAGGCCGACGGGCTCGGCCAGGCCGGCACGCTGGCCGGTCTGCGGGTCGCGATCGACCTGGGTGAGCGGGAGAACGACATCTTCCGTGACCCGTTCGACGACCCGGAGCCGGCCGCGGCAGCACTCCCGCCGCGGCTGGTGCTGCTCGGGACCGGCGAGGAGGACCCGCAGATGGTGAGCCGTCGCCTGCTCGGCCGGGAGTGGCCGAACGCCGACGTCGCGCACCCGGTGGAGGAGGTCCCGCGCGGGACCCGCGACGCCGTCCTGCGCCGGGCGCTGCTGCTCGCGCTGCGCGTCGACATCGCCGCCGTCTACCTGGGTCTGGCCACCCGGGCATCGATCGATCTCTGACCCCTCGCGCACCTGACACCGGGAGACCCGTGGAACTGCTGGAGAACCCGATCCGGACCTATGCCTGGGGATCGCGGACGGTCATCGCCGAACTGCTCGGCCAGCCCGTCCCGGCGCCCCACCCGCAGGCGGAACTGTGGTTGGGCGCGCACCCGGCCGCGCCGTCGAAGGTGCGCTCCGGGGACGCCGTGCGCCCGCTGCACGAGCTGATCGCCGCCGACCCTGCGGCGGCGCTGGGCCCCGGCCGCGGCCGCTGGGAGGGCAGGCTGCCGTTCCTGCTGAAGCTGCTGGCCGCGGACGAGCCGCTGTCGCTCCAGGCGCACCCGAGCCTGGAACAGGCCCGGGACGGCTGGGCCCGGGAGAACGCGGCGGGGCTGCCCGTCGACGCCCCGGACCGCAACTACCGCGACGCCAACCACAAGCCCGAGCTGATCTGCGCGCTCACCGACTTCGTCGCGCTGGTCGGGTTCCGGGAGCCGGCCAGCACCGTCGCGCTGCTCCGCGCGCTCGACGTGCCGGAGCTGGCGTCCTACGCCGAGCTGCTCGCCGGGCAGCCCAACCCGGACGGCCTGCGCGCGCTGTTCACCACCTGGATCACGCTGCCGCAGTCGCTGCTCGACGGGCTGGTGCCCGCCCTGCAGGGTGGTGCGGTCCGGCTGCTGGAGCAGGGCGCGGGGGAGTGGACCGGCGAGGCGAAGACGGTCCTCGACCTCTCCGAGCGCTACCCGGGTGACGCCGGCGTCCTCGCCGCGCTGCTGCTCAACCGGACCACCCTCGCCCCCGGCGAGGCGCTCTACCTGCCGGCCGGGAACCTCCACGCGTACCTCTCGGGGGCCGGCATCGAGCTGATGGCGAACTCCGACAACGTGCTGCGCGGCGGGCTCACCCCGAAGCACGTGGACGTGCCGGAGCTGCTGCGGGTCCTGGACTTCGCCGCACCGCCGCCCGCGGTCCGCCGGCCCGCCCCCGAGCGTGACGCCGACGGGTGGCACCGCTACGACGTGCCGGTCGAGGAGTTCCTGCTCCGCCGGGCCGACACCGGTGGCCGGGACAAGCTGGACGTCCCGGGCACCGGCGCCCGGATCATGCTGTGCACCTCCGGCGACGCCGCGGTCGAGGCAGGCGGCGCGGAGATCGAGCTGCCCCGCGGCGCCGCGGTGTACCTCTCGGCCGGCGACACGGGCGCCGTGCTCACCACCGGCGACGACGGCGCCACCGTCTTCCTGGCGGGCGACGCGCTCTGATCCGCGGGTCCCACGGCCCGCCGCGCCCGCCGATACGCTGCACCGCATGTCGGCCGGCGGCGGGACGAGGGCGATCATCGCGGCGTTGCTCGCGAACCTGGGGATCGCGGCGGCGAAGTTCGTCGGGTACCTGATCACCGGGGCGTCGTCGATGCTGGCCGAGGCGGTGCACTCGGTCGCCGACACCGCGAACCAGGGGCTGCTGCTGCTCGGTGGGAAGCGGGCCGTCCGGGCGGCCACGCCGGAGCACCCGTTCGGGTACGGGCGGGACCGCTACTTCTACGCCTTCGTCGTCGCGTTGCTGCTGTTCACCGCCGGTGCGGTGTTCGCGGTGTACGAGGGCCTGCACAAGCTGGCCGAGCCCGAGCCGCTGACCTCGCCGCTCGTCGCGGTCATGATCCTCGTGGTCGCGATCTGCCTGGAGGGCTTCTCGTTCCGGACGGCGATGGCCGAGTCGCGTCCGCTCAAGGGCAACCGCAGCTGGTGGCTGTTCATCCGGCAGGCCAAGGCCCCGGAGCTGCCGGTGGTGCTGCTGGAGGACTTCGGCGCACTGATCGGCCTGTCGCTGGCGCTGGGCGGCGTCGGGCTGACCGTGCTGACCGGCGACCCGGTGTGGGACGCGGTCGGGACCCTGGGCATCGGGGTACTGCTCGGCGTCATCGCGATCGTCCTCGTCGTGGAGATGAAGAGCCTGCTCATCGGCGAGGGCGCGCTGCCGAAGGTGGTGGGCCGGATCGTCACCGAGCTGGAGGCCGGTGCGGACGTGCAGCGCTGCATCCACCTCAAGACCCAGTACCTGGGCCCGGAGGAGCTGCTGGTCGCGGCGAAGGTCGCCTTCACCCCCGGTATGACGCTGGAGCGGGTCGCCCGTGCCATCGACGAGGCCGAGGCCCGGGTGCGTGCGGCCGTGCCGGACGCGCGGGTCATCTACCTGGAGCCGGACCTGGACCGCAGTCCCGCCCCCGCGGAGGACGCCGGGGGCCTGGGAGCTCAGTAGGTGTCGGGCGCCCGGTGGTGCTCGAAGATCAGTGAGGTCCGGGTGCCCGCGACCTCTGGCCACGAGTTGAGCACCCCGACCAGCTGCCGCAGCGCCGCGGTGCCGGCGCTGGCGACGCGCAGCATGTAGTCGTCCTCGCCCGCCAGGAAGTAGACGTCGCGGACCTCGGCCAGCCCGGACGACCGGGTCACGAACTCGTCGAGCCGGTCGCGGGCGTCGGCCTGCAACGTCACGAAGATCATCGCCTGGAGCGGGTGGCCGGTGGCAGCGGGATCGACGTCGGCGTGGTAGCCGCGGATCACCCCGCGGTCCCGCAGGGCCCGGACCCGGCCGAGGCACGTCGACGGCGCGATCCCCACGGCCTCGGCGAGCGCGTTGTTCGGGGTCCGGGCGTCCTGCTCCAGCAGACGCAGCAGCCTGCGGTCGGTGCCGTCCAGCCGAACGACGTTCGGCTCGGCCGCCCATCGTGCCGCCGCCACCGAATCATCGTCACTCATGTCCACCGATCCGAGAATCTTCGTCGTTGGAGTTGGCACAATACCGCTTCTTCTTCATCCTTGACGGAGCCGATGGTGAGGAGAGGGACATGCGCGTCGCGGTGCCGAAGGAGACCAAGGACAACGAGTACCGGGTCGCGCTGACCCCGGCCGGGGTGCACGAGCTCGTCCAGCGCGGGCACGAGGTGGTCGTCCAGCACGACGCGGGCGCCGGCTCGGCCATCGCCGACGCCGACTACAAGGAGGCCGGCGCGCAGGTCCTCGCCGACCCGGCCGAGGTGTGGGGCTCCGCGGAGCTGCTGCTCAAGGTCAAGGAGCCGATCGGGTCGGAGTACGGCTTCCTGCGCCCCGACCTCACCCTGTTCACCTACCTGCACCTGGCCGCGTCCCGGCCGTGCACCGACGCGCTGCTCTCGGCGGGCACCACCTCCATCGCCTACGAGACCGTGCGCACCGCCGACGGCCGGCTGCCGCTGCTCGCCCCGATGAGCGAGGTCGCGGGCCGGCTGGCCCCGCAGGCCGGCGCCTACCACCTCATGCGCTCGGCCGGTGGCCGCGGCGTGCTGATGGGTGGCGTGCCCGGTGCCCCGGGCGCCGACGTCGTCGTGCTCGGCGCCGGTGTCGCGGGTGCGAACGCGATCGCCATCGCGGCGGGCATGCACGCGCAGGTCACCGTGCTGGACATCGACGTCGACAAGCTCCGCGCGATCGACGAGCGCTACGCCGGCCGCGTCCGCACCGTGTACTCCACGCAGCTGGCGGTCCGCGAGGCCGTGACGAATGCCGACCTGGTCATCGGCGCGGTGCTGGTCCCGGGCGCGAAGGCCCCGACGCTGGTCCCGAACGAGCTGGTCGCGCAGATGCGCCCCGGCGCCGTGCTCGTCGACATCGCGATCGACCAGGGCGGCTGCTTCGAGGACTCCCGGCCGACCACGCACGCGGAGCCGACCTACGCCGTCCACGACACGGTCTTCTACTGCGTCGCGAACATGCCGGGCGCGGTGCCGCACACCTCCACCCGGGCGCTGACCAACGCGACGCTGCCGTACGTGCTGCGGCTGGCCGACCGTGGCTGGGAGGCCGCCACGGCCGACGACCCGGCGCTGGCGGCCGGCCTGTCCACGCACCGCGGCGCGCTGCTCTCGGCCGAGGTGGCCGAGGCCCACGGGCTGGAGCACGGGACGGTCTGACGCTCCCGGCGCACGGGATCACCGGTCCGGGGTCGCGACATGCCCGGGCGCGACACGGCAAACCGGACATATCGTTGCGCAATCTTATCGTGACCCTAAATCTGCTCCCCGGAGCGTGACGGGCACCGCACCACGGTCGTATTTTCACCGCTCATGACGGTCACGAACCGTGGTGGCGGAATCTTCCGCACCAAGACGGTCGAGCAATCCATCCGGGACACCGACGAACCGGACACCCGGCTGAAGAAGGACCTCGGGACGATCGATCTGATCGTCTTCGGGGTCGCGGTGGTCATCGGCGCCGGTATCTTCACTCTGGCCGCGAGTACGGCGGGCAACATCGCGGGTCCCGCGGTGTCGCTGTCGTTCGTCCTCGCCGCGGTCGCCTGCGGTCTCGCCGCACTCTGCTACGCCGAGTTCGCCTCCACCGTGCCGGTGGCGGGCAGCGCGTACACGTTCTCCTACGCCACGTTCGGCGAGTTCATCGCCTGGATCATCGGCTGGGACCTCGTGCTGGAGTTCGCGGTCGGCTCGGCGTACGTGTCGAAGGGCTGGTCGGAGTATCTGGCGCAGACACTCGGCCTGATCGGGCTCGACGTGTCGACCTCGTTCGAGCTGGGGAGCTTCTTCTCCTTCGACTGGGGCGCGCTGCTGCTCGTCCTCGTGCTGGCCTTCCTGCTGTACCGGGGCACCAAGCTGTCCAGCCGGGTCAGCCTGGTCATCACCACGATCAAGGTCGCGATCGTGCTGTTCGTGATCATCCTCGGGCTGTTCTACGTCAACGCCGCGAACTACACCCCGTTCGTGCCGGAGCCCACCCCCGGCACCACCGAGACCGGCACCGGCATCCAGCAGTCGCTGCTGTCGTTCTTCGGCGGGGCGTCGTCCAGCGTGTTCGGGATCTACGGCGTGTTCGCCGCGGCCGCCATCGTGTTCTTCGCCTTCATCGGCTTCGACGCGGTCGCGACCACCGCCGAGGAGACGAAGAACCCGTCCAAGGCGCTGCCCCGCGGCATCCTGGGCTCGCTCGCGATCGTCACCGTGCTCTACGTCGCGGTCGCGCTCGTGATCACCGGCATGGTGCCCTACACCGAGCTGGCGACCCAGCCCGACGGCACCCGCGCCACCCTGGCCACCGCGTTCGCCTCGCTCGGGGTGAACTGGGCGGCGACGATCATCGCGCTGGGCGCCCTGCTCGGCCTCACCACCGTCGTCATGGTGCTGATGCTCGGGCAGATCCGGGTCATCTTCGCGATGTCGCGCGACGGCCTGCTGCCCACCGGGCTGGCCAGGACGAACAACTACGGCACCCCCGGCCGGGCCACCTGGCTGATCGGCACCGTGATCGCGCTGGTCGCGACGTTCTTCCCGGCCGAGGACCTCGAGCAGATGGTCAACATCGGCACGCTGTTCGCGTTCGTGCTCGTCTCGATCGGCGTGGTCATCCTGCGCCGGACGCGGCCCGAGCTGCCGCGCGGCTTCCGGACCCCGCTGGTCCCGGTCGTGCCGATCCTGGCCGTGCTGGCCTGCGTCTGGCTGATGCTGAACCTGTCCGTCGAGACCTGGCTGCGGTTCGTCCTCTGGATGGTCATCGGTGTGGTCGTGTACTTCGCCTACTCGCGGCACCACTCCGTGCTGGCCCGCCGCGAGCGCGGCGAGCTCCCGGCCCAGATCGGCGGCTCCGGCGGGGCCGGCGGCGCCGGGGCCGGTGGCAGCTCCGGGGAGTCCTGACCCGCACCCGAACGACCTGCGACGGCGGCGTCCCGGCGATCGGGCGCCGCCGTCGTCGTACCTGGTTGTACGACCGAACGGTGCACTACGTATCTTTCCGCACCATGACGGCCAGAAGCCCCAATGGCGGGATCTTCCGCACCAAATCGGTCGAGCAGGCGATCAGGGACACCGAAGAACCGGAGTTCCAGCTCAAGAAGGCGCTCGGCCCGGTCCAGCTCACGATCATGGGTATCGGGGTGCTGATCGGCACCGGTGTCTTCGTCCTCGCCGGCGAGGCGGCTGCCCTGTACTCGGGGCCCGCGGTCGCGCTGTCCTTCCTGATCAGCGGCATCGTCTGCGCGCTGGCGGCGCTCTGCTACGCCGAGTTCGCGTCCTCGGTCCCGGTGGCGGGCAGCGCCTACACGTTCTCCTACGCGTCGATGGGCGAGTTCATCGCCTGGATGATCGGCTGGGACCTCGTCCTGGAGTTCACGCTCGGCGCGGCCACGGTCTCCAAGGGCTGGGGCGGCTACTTCGACACCGTGATGGCGGGCATCGGGCTGCCGGTCCCCGACGCGATCTCCGCAGGCCCCGGTGGCGGCGGGATCATCGACCTGCCCGCCGTCTTCATCGCGCTGCTGATGATGGCGGTGCTCATCGTCGGCATCCGGCTCTCGGCCTGGGTGAACGCCACCGTCACCTCGCTGAAGCTGCTCATCGTCGGCGGGATCATCCTGATCGGCTCGTTCTACGTGACCGGGTCGAACTGGACGCCCTTCATCCCCGAGTCCCGGCCGGCCGACTACTCGAGCGACGCCGGGACACCGCTGCTGCTCGACCTGTTCGGCATCGACACCGCCTTCGGCCTGACCGGCGTGTTCACCGGCGCGGCGCTGGTGTTCTTCGCCTACCTCGGCTTCGACATCGTCGCCACGCTGTCGGAGGAGGTGAAGAACCCGCAGCGGACGATGCCGATCGGGATCATCGCCTCGCTGACCATCGCGACGCTGCTCTACATCATCGTCTCGCTGATCTACACCGGGATCCTGCCGTACGAGCAGCTCGGCGTGGAGGCGCCGGCTGCCGCGGCCATGGCCGCCACCGGCCTGCCGGCAGCCGAGTTCATCATCTCGTTCGGCATCCTGATCGGGCTCACCGTCGTGATCATGACGCTGATGCTCGGCCAGACCCGGGTGGCGTTCGCGATGAGCCGCGACCGGCTGCTGCCGCCGTGGCTGGCCCGGGTGCACCCGACCTACCGCACCCCGTACCGGCTGACGATCATCACCGGTGTGACCGCGGCGGTCCTGGGCGGCTTCCTGGAGCTCACCGAGCTGGGGCAGCTGGTCAACATCGGCACGCTGGCCGCGTTCGTCCTGGTCTCGATCGGCGTGATCGTGCTGCGGAAGCGCCGTCCGGACCTGCCGCGCACGTTCCGGGTGCCGTTCATGCCGGTGCTGCCGATCGTGTCCGCGGTGGCCTGCTTCGGTGTCGCGCTGTTCCTGCCGGCCGACACCTGGATCCGGTTCTTCGGCTGGATGGCGCTCGGTGCGGTGATCTACTTCGCCTACGGCCGTCGTCGCAGCCGCCTCGCGACCGGGCAGACGCTGGCCGAGATCGCGTCCGAGGCCCGCGGGGGGAAGACCCCGCAGACCGCCGTGGGCTCCACCGACCGGTCGGCGGACGACGACGGCTCCACCGGCTCGTCCTCCTGACCGACCTCCCGACGACCACGGCGGCGGCGTCCCGGTGATCCCGGGGGCGCCGCCGCCGCCGTCGTCGAAGCGGGTCCGTGCCCGGTCGGTCAGGTCGGCAGCGCGTAGCCCTCGAACCGCTCCCGCAGCGTCCGCTTCGAGAACTTCCCGACCGAGGTCTTCGGCACCTCGTCGATGAACTCGACCGCGTCGGGCAGCCACCAGCGCGCCACCCGCGGGGCCAGGAACTCCAGGAGCTCCTCGGCGGTGAGCGTGCTCCCCGGCTCGACGACCACGCACGCCAGCGGGCGTTCCACCCACTTCTCGTGCGGGACGCCGATCACCGCCGCCTCGGCCACCCGCGGGTGCGCCATGATCTCGTTCTCCAGCTCGACGGTGCCGATCCACTCGCCACCGGACTTGATGAGGTCCTTGGTGCGGTCGACCAGGCGGAACGAGCCGTACGGGTCGACGGCGGCGACGTCGCCGGTGCGCAGCCAGCCGTCGTCGGTGAACTGGGTGCCGCCGCCCTCGCCGCGGTGGTACCCGGCGGCGATCCACGGACCCGACGCCTGGACCTCGCCGGTCGCGCGGTCGTCCCAGGGCATCTCCTCGCCGGTGTCCGGGTCGGCGATGCGCATCTCCACCAGCGGCACCGGCCTGCCCTGGCGGACCCGGGCGGCGGCGAGCTCCTCCTCGGAGGCGCCGTCGAGGTGCGTGCCGAGCATGCCGACCGTCCCGATCGGCGAGGTCTCTGTCATGCCCCACAGGTGCGTCAGGGGCAGGCCGAGGGTCCGGCGGTACTCCTCGGAGAGCGCCTTCGGGACCGCCGAACCCCCGCAGATGATCATCCGCAGCGACGCCAGGTCGTGCTCGGCGAGCAGCGGGAGCGCGTTCATCCAGATCGTCGGGACGCCACCGGTGACGGTCACCCGGTGCCGCTCGATCAGGTCCAGCAGCGAGCCGGGCGAGAGGTCCGGCCCGGGGAACACCATCGCGGTGCCGGCGAGCAGGCAGCCGTAGGGCAGCCCCCAGCAGTTCGCGTGGAACATCGGGACCACGGGCATGACGACGTCGCGCTCGGCCAGCGCCGGCCCGTCGGCGATCAGCGTGACCATCGAGTGCAGCATCGTCGAGCGGTGGCTGTACACCACGCCCTTCGGGTTGCCGGTGGTGCCGGACGTGTAGCACATCGCGGCGGCCGCGTTCTCGTCCTCGACCTCGAACCGGCCCTCGTACGGCGCGGCGGCGGCGAGCAGCTCCTCGTAGTCGCGGATCCGCGGGTCGTCCGGGACCGGGGTGTCCGCGCCGTCGTCGAGCACCACCACGTGCCGCACCCCCGGCAGCCGGTCGACGTGCGGCCAGAGCAGCCCGAGCAGCGACCGGTCGACGAAGACGACCTCGTCCCCGGCGTGGTCGGCGACGTAGACCAGCTGGTCGGGGTGCAGCCGGATGTTGAGCGTGTGCAGCACCCGGCCGGTGCACGGTGCGGCCAGGTAGAGCTCCAGGTGCCGGGAGGTGTTCCAGCAGAACGTGCCGACCCGGCCGCCGTCCGAGATGCCGAGCGTGTCGAGGGCGGTCGCGAGCCGCCGCACCCGGACCGCCCACTCGGCGACCGTGACGGTCCGCTCCGTGCCGTCCGGACGGGCCGTGACCAGGGTCTTGTGGCCGAACAGCTGCTCGGCCCGGTGGAAGATGTGCGGGAGGGTCAGGGGCCGGTCCTGCATCAGTCCGAGCATCGTCGCTCCGTTCCGTCGCGGTGCGCACTCTCGTGCGGTCCACCGGTGACCGTAGCGTCGATCTGTGAGCCGCCTCACCACCTGACGGGGCCGGTCGGCTGGGGGAACGCTCCGTCCGGGCACTCCTGGTGACGGCCCGACCGCACTACGCTCGCCCCCCATGACCGATCCGTGTTCCGGCGCCCCGGATGATCCGGACACCGCCGCGGTCTGCCTGGACGTCGGCTCCAGCTGGACGAAGGCGGTGCTGGTCCACCCGGACGGCACACCCGCCGGTTTCGCCGAGCACCCGACGACCGCGGACGTGATCGAGGGGGTCGACGCGGCGGTCGCCGCCGCGGCGGTCGCCGCCGCGGCGGCGTCGATCGGGAGACGGACCGGTGGGCCTGCCCTGGAGGTGCTCGCCTGCTCCTCGGCGGGCGGGCCGCTGCGGCTCGCCGTCGTCGGGGCGGACCGGCTCGCGGCGACCGAGGCCGCGCACCGGGCGTGCCGGTCGGCGGGGGCGCGGGTGGTGGGGGTGCACACCGGCCCGCTGGAGAGCGACGCGGTCCGCGAGCTCACCGATCAGCGTCCCGGCGCGGTCCTGCTGCTGGGCGGGGCCGAGGGCGAGGACCCCGGCGTCGTCCTGCACAACGCCGGGCGGCTCGCCCGGACCCGGGGTGGCTGGTCGGTGCTGCTCGCCGTCGCCGACGCCGCCCGGGACGAGGCCCTCGACCTGCTGCGGGCGGGGGGCCGGGACGTGACCTCGTACCCGAACGCGACGCCCCGTCCCGGGGAGATCGTGACCGGGCCGGTGCGCGACGCCGTCGCCGAGCTCTACGCGGGCCAGGCGCTCGGGGTGCGGTCGGGGCCCGGCGGGTTCGGCGACCTGGCACCCGTCCGCACACCGGTCGCGGTGGCGGCCGGTGCCGGGGTGCTGGCCCGGCTGACGGGGACCGGGGTGCTGGTCGTCGACGTCGGGTCGGCGACGACCGGGGTGCACCTGGGGACGCCCGGGCCCGGTTCCGGGGTGATGACGGTCGAGGGTGACCTCGGCGTCCGGGACGGGGCCGGCGGCGTGCTGGTGGAGGCGCAGACCGAGGGGCTCGTCGATCCGGTCGAGGCCGACCTGCTGGCCCCGGCCGTCGCGGCGCTGGAGGCGTCCGGTCCGGCGGTGCCCGCCGACCGGGGTGCGGCCGCCGAGGACCGCAGGCTCGCCGCGATCGCCGCCGTCGTCGCGCTGCGCCGGCACCTGCGGCACACCGGCCTGCTCCCCGTGGACGTCCCCGGGGCTGCGCCGGACCGGATCGTGCCCGTTCCGGCGGAGCCGGCCGCCGGCCCGGCCGGTGACATCGGTCTCGTCGTCCTCACCGGGGGAGTGTTCCGCCAGCGCGACCCCGCCGCGCTGGCCGCGGTCGCCGAGACGGTGCGTCGTGACCCCGTCCTGCCGGCGATGCTCGCGCAGGTCGAGGTCCGGGTGGACACCGAGTCCGTGCTCGCCCCGGCCGGTCTCCTGGCAGCGCACGGCCGCGAGGACGCCGCCCGTGCGCTGCTCGTCGAGCGCCTCGGCGGGTGAGCGTCGTCCGGTTGACACCCTCCGGGTCCCTGGGAACGATGGTTCCTGCGAGAGAGCCGGGCGCCGAGAGGCGCTGCAGCGGTCACGCACCCGCACGGGTGCCGCCGCCACGCTCGGGGCCCGGCCCGGCACGGACGAGGAAAGGGCGCCTGTCTCCGACGAGGAGGGAGGGCGCCGTGCTTCCGTGTACGCCGCACTTCGCCTCCGCCGGAGTCCTTCCCGTCCGGGATGCGGCCGGTAGCACCGGTCGCACGGATGAGTCCGACACGACCGCCCGAGGAGGCGCACCCACCCCATGACCGCATCCGAGACGACCGGCCACCCGAAGCTGCAGAACGTCAACGGCCTCGACTTCGCGATCGCCGACATCAACGAGGCGGAGTACGGCCGGAAGGACATCCGGCTGGCCGAGAACGAGATGCCGGGCCTGATCGACCTGCGCCGCGAGTACGCCGAGGCCAAGCCGCTCGCCGGGGCGCGGATCGCCGGGTCGCTGCACATGACCACGCAGACCGCGGTCCTCATCGAGACCCTGGTCAGCCTGGGTGCCGACGTGCGCTGGGTCTCCTGCAACATCTTCTCCACCCAGGACTACGCCGCGGCGGCCACCGTCGTCGGCCCGAACGGGACGCCGGAGAACCCGCAGGGCGTGCCGGTCTTCGCCTGGAAGGGCGAGACCCTGGAGGAGTACTGGTGGTGCACGGAGCAGCTGTTCAAGTTCCGTGACGCCAACGGCGACATCGTCGGCCCGAACATGATCCTCGACGACGGTGGCGACGCCACGCTGCTCGTGCACAAGGGTGTCGAGTTCGAGGAGACCGGCGTCGTGCCGACCGTCGCCGACGACGACGAGACCGTCGCCGACGAGGAGCGGGTCGTCCTGGCGACCCTGCGCCGCAGCCTCGCCGAGGACCCGAAGCGCTGGACCACCATCAACTCGGACATCCGCGGCGTCACCGAGGAGACCACCACCGGCGTCAACCGCCTGTACCAGCTCGCCGAGCAGGGCAAGCTGCTGTTCCCGGCGATCAACGTCAACGACTCGGTCACCAAGTCGAAGTTCGACAACAAGTACGGCATCCGGCACTCGCTGCTGGACGGCCTGAACCGCGCCACCGACGTGCTGATCGGCGGCAAGGTCGCGGTCGTCGCCGGCTACGGCGACGTCGGCAAGGGCTGCGCCGAGGCGCTGGCCGGCCAGGGTGCCCGCGTGATCGTCTCCGAGGTCGACCCGATCTGCGCCCTCCAGGCGCTGCTCGAGGGCTTCCAGGTGGCGAAGGTCGAGGACGTCATCCACACCGCCGACGTCGTGGTCACCACGACCGGCAACAAGGACATCGTCACGACCGAGCTGATGCAGAAGATGAAGCACCAGGCGATCCTGTGCAACGTCGGTCACTTCGACAACGAGATCGACATGGCCGGGCTGGGCCGCATCACGGGCATCAACAAGATCAACATCAAGCCGCAGGTCGACGAGTGGATCTTCCCGGACGGGCACTCGATCCTGG
This sequence comes from Pseudonocardia sp. EC080619-01, assembly GCF_001420995.1. NCBI lineage: Bacteria > Bacillati > Actinomycetota > Actinomycetes > Pseudonocardiales > Pseudonocardiaceae > Pseudonocardia > Pseudonocardia sp. EC080619-01. Next base: position 3,884,741 of record NZ_CP012184.1, read on the forward strand.
TGCTCTCCGAGGGCCGGCTGATGAACCTCGGCAACGCGACCGGCCACCCGTCGTTCGTCATGTCGAACTCGTTCGCGAACCAGACGATCGCCCAGATCGAGCTGTTCACCAAGCACGACGAGTACAACAAGGACGTCTACCGTCTGCCGAAGCACCTCGACGAGAAGGTCGCCAAGGTGCACGTGCTGGCGCTGGGTGGTGAGCTGACCAAGCTCAGCAAGGACCAGGCCGAGTACATCGGCGTGGACGTCGAGGGCCCGTACAAGCCGGAGCACTACCGGTACTGATCGGGAGGCCCCTCGGGGTCCGGGTTTCTCCGTCCGACGGCGCGGTGGCTGCAGCCGCCGCGCCGTCGGCGTGTCCAGGGGGTTCGTCCGTGATCGACCGCGGTTCCGGGGACGGCTGGGTGCACTGCGCCCACGGTCACAAGCACTGGGGGGTGTTCGGCGCCGCGGGCCTGCTGGTCCGGCACCGCGCCGCGGAGGACCCGCCCGGGGTGGAACGGATCCTGCTGCAGCACCGGGCGGGCTGGAGCCACCACGGCGGGACATGGGGGATCCCGGGCGGTGCCCGTGACCGGGGTGAGTCCGCGCACGACACGGCGCTGCGCGAGGCGGCGGAGGAGAGCACGCTCGACACCGCGGCGGTGGCCACGCTCGACGAGTTCGTCGACGACCACGGCGGCTGGACGTACACGACCGTGGTCGTGCGTGCCCTCGAGGCGCCGCCGGTCGGCGTGCGCGGTGCGGAGAGCACCGAGCTGCGCTGGGTGCGCACCGACCGACTCGGCGAGCTGGACCTGCACCCCGGGTTCGCGACCACGTGGCCCGTGGTCCGGGCCATCGGCGCCTGACCTAGGGTCAGCGCCCGTGGGACGGCTGGTGGTCATCGAGGGGCTGGACGGTGCCGGGAAGCGCACCTTCGCCGGCCGGCTGACCGCTGCGCTGCGCGCCGGGGGCGCCACGGTCACCTCGGCCGCGTTCCCCCGCTACGACGACGACGTGCACGCCGAGCTGGCCCGCGACGCGCTCTACGGGCGGATGGGCGACCTCGCGTCGTCGGTGCACGCCATGGCGGTGCTGTTCGCGCTCGACCGGCGCGACGCCGCGGCCGGGCTGCGGGCGTCGCTCGGCACGCACGACGTCGTGCTGGTCGACCGGTACGTCGCTTCCAACGCCGCCTACAACGCCGCGCGGCTCGGCCAGGACGCCCGTGGCGAGGTCGTCGGCTGGGTCAGGGAGCTCGAGATCGACCGGTTCGGTATCCCGGTCCCCGACCACCAGCTGCTCCTCGCCCCACCGCGCGCGGTCGCCGCCGAGCGGGCCCGCGCGCGGGAGCTGACCGAGGCCCGGCAACGGGACGCCTACGAGAGCGACGACGCCCTGCAGGCCCGGACCGACGCCGTGTACCGCCAGCTCGCCGACGCCGCCTGGCTGAGCCCGTGGACGGTGCTGGGCGATCCGGCCGACCCGGCCGGGCTCGTCGCCGACCTGCTGCAACGACCCTGACCACCGGACTGGGATAGTGAGGAACATGAAGTCGCGCGTGCTGGTGGTCGACGACGACCCGGCCCTGGCCGAGATGCTCACCATCGTGCTGCGGGGCGAGGGATTCGAGACCGCGGTCGTCTCCGACGGCACGCGGGCGCTTCCCGCCGTCCGGGACATGCAGCCCGACGTGGTGCTCCTCGACCTGATGCTGCCCGGGATGAACGGCATCGACGTGTGCCGGGCGATCCGCGCGGAGTCGGGCGTCCCGATCGTCATGCTCACCGCGAAGAGCGACACGGTCGACGTCGTGCTCGGCCTGGAGTCCGGCGCCGACGACTACGTCGTCAAGCCGTTCAAGCCGAAGGAGCTCGTCGCGCGGATCCGGGCCCGGGTCCGCCGCATCGAGACCGAACCGGCCGAGCAGCTCTCGATCGGTGAGATCGACATCGACGTCCCCGCGCACCAGGTGACGCGCGGGGGAAGGCCGATCGCGCTCACCCCGCTCGAGTTCGACCTGCTCGTGGCGCTCGCCCGCAAGCCGCGCCAGGTGTTCACCCGGGAGGTCCTGCTCGAGCAGGTCTGGGGGTACCGGCACGCGGCCGACACCCGTTTGGTGAACGTGCACGTGCAGCGTCTGCGGTCCAAGGTGGAGCGCGACCCGGAACGCCCCGAGGTGGTCCTGACCGTCCGCGGGGTGGGGTACAAGGCCGGGCCCCCGTGACCGGGTCCGGTCGCCGGCGATGAGCCGGGGCGGACTGCGTCGCAGGCTCGCCGGCGTGCCCGGGGTGCGCCGGATCGCCCGCGCGCTGGCGCCGCTGCGGGCGCAGGCGCACGAGCTCGGCGCGCTGGTCGCGGCGTCCTGGCGGCGGTCGCTGCAGCTCCGGGTCGTGGTGTCGACCCTCGCGCTGTCGACGGCCGTCGTGCTCGTGCTCGGGCTGGTGCTGCAGAGCGAGATCACCGAGCGGCTGTTGCAGAGCAAGGCCAACGGCGCGTTCGTGCAGGCGGACACCAGCCGGGTGGTACTGGAGGGCGAGCTCTCGGGCGTCGACCCGGACCGCGAGGGCGCGCAGGAGACGCTCGACTCGGCGTTGCAGCGGCTGACGAACACCCAGTCCTCCGCGCCCGGCTCGTCGGCCGCCGGTGACTACCGCGCCGCACTGACGACCGGCTCCGGCAACGGGCCGGAGGTCTCGTCCGGTGACGTCGGGCAGGTCACCTCCGAGCTGCGCGACACCGTCGCCGAGGGCGGTATGGGCCGCCAGTACGTGACGGTCGACGGCGTACCCACGCTCGTGATCGGGCAGCCGGTCGCGACGGCGGGCCGCGAGCTGCAGTTCTACCTGCTGTTCCCGCTGGAGGGGGAACGGCTGACGCTGAACCTCGTCCAGAGCACGCTGATCGTCGGCGGGCTCGTGCTCCTGGTCCTGCTCGCCGCGATCGCCAGCCTGGTCACCCGGCAGGTGGTGCGGCCGATCCGGCACGCCGCCGACGTGGCGGAACGCTTCGCGGGTGGCCACCTCGACGAGCGCATGGCGGTCCGCGGTGAGGACGAGGTCGCCCGGCTCGCCGAGTCCTACAACGAGATGGCCGGAAGCCTCGCGGCGCAGATCGCGCAGCTCGAGGAGTTCGGTGCGCTGCAGCGCCGGTTCACCTCCGACGTGAGCCACGAGCTGCGCACCCCGCTGACGACGGTCCGGATGGCCGCCGACGTGCTCTACGCCTCCCGCGACGAGCTCCTGCCCGCCCTGCGCCGCAGCTCCGAGCTGCTGGTCACCGAGCTGGACCGGTTCGAGGTGCTGCTGGCCGACCTGCTGGAGATCTCCCGGCTCGACGCCGGTGTCGCCGAGCTGGGTGCCGAGCGGATCGACCTGTCGGCCGTGGTGCGCCACGCCGTCGACGCCGTCCGCGGCCTGGCCGCCGACGCCGGCACCGAGCTGGTGCTCGACCTCCCCGAGGGCGAGGGGGTGGAGGCCGACCCGCGGCGGGTCGAGAGGATCGTGCGGAACCTGGTGGCGAACGCGATCGACCACGGGGAGGGACAGCAGGTGGAGGTGACGATGGCCGGCGATCCCGCGGCCGTCGCGGTCGTCGTGCGCGACCACGGTGTCGGGCTGCGGCCCGGCGAGGCGGACCTGGTGTTCAACCGGTTCTGGCGGGCCGAGGAGTCCCGCGCCCGGCGCAGCGGCGGCACCGGGCTGGGGCTGTCGATCAGCATCGAGGACGCCCGGCTGCACGGTGGCTGGCTCCAGGCGTGGGGCGAGCCCGGCAAGGGATCGGCCTTCCGGCTCACGCTGCCCCGGCAGATCGGCGGTCACATCTCCACCCCGCCGCTGCCGCTGGGCCCGCCCTCGGGCGACGACGAGGCCGGTACCCCGCGCGACGGACGAGCGGGATCGGTGCCCACCCCGCCCCGCGGGATCAGCGCCCGCCGCGACGACGTCCGCGGCCCGCGCGACGAGCCGCGCCCGGTGCACGCCGAGGACGCGTGGCAGATCCGCGGCGACGAGCACGCACCGGTGCAGCCCGCCGAGCGGGCCATCACCGACCCCGGTGGTGACCGGTGACCGCCCGGCGGGACACCGTGCCCGCGCTGCGATGGGCCGCCCGGGTCGGGATGGTCGTCTGTCTCGCGGTGCTGGCCGGCTGCGCCAGTGTGCCGGAGCACTCGTCGGTCCAGGTCCTGCGGCAGAGCGGCGCGGACGGTGCGGCGCTGCCGGACGGCCCGATCGAGGACGCCGATCCGCTTGGCCTGGTCCGCGGGTTCGTCTACGCCTCCGGCCGTCCCGACGACCGGCACGCGCTGGCCCGCCGCTATCTCGCCGCCCCGGCGTCGAGCTGGGACGACGGCGCATCGCTGACGGTGCTCACCGAGCGCTTCGACACCGTCTTCGCCCCGGACACCGCCGCGGCCGGCCCGGACCGCGCGGTCGTACGCGTGCGCGGTGCGCAGCTCGGCACGGTCAGCGCCTCCGGGGCGTTCGAGCCGGCCCCGCAGCCGGTCGAGGTCGACATCGGTGTCGTGCGCCAGGACGACCACTGGCGGATCGACCGGCTCCCGCCCGGGGTGATGGTCCGGCTCTCCGACTTCCGCGCGAACTACCGGTCGCTGCGGGCGTGGTTCGTCGACCCGCAGCGGGGCTCGCTGCTGGCGGATCCCCACTACGTCCCCAGCACCCGGCAGAACCAGCTGGCCGCCCGTGCGACCGAGGTCCTGATGCGCGGGCCGTCCGACGGGCTGGCCGGCGCGGCCACCACGCTGTTCCCCGCCACCGCCCGCCTGCGCTCGGCCGTCACGGAGTCGCCGGACGGCGTCGTGGTCGTCGACCTCGCCGGCGTCTCCGGGCTCTCCCCGCAGGACCGGCAGCTGCTCGCCGCGCAGATCGCGTCCACGCTGTCGGAGGTGAGCGTGCCGCGGGTGCGCGTGCTCTCCGACGGCGAACCGCTGCTGCCGGACCGGCCCGAGGTCACCCGGGACGACTTCGCGGCGCTCGTCGCCGGGCCGGAGCGGATGCCGACGTACCCGCTCGTCGTCGACGGCGGCCGGGTCCGCCGGCTGGTCGAGGGCGGGCAGGACGCTCCCGTCCCCGGCCAGGCGGGCAACGGCTCCTTCGACGTGGTCGACGCCGCGACCGCGACGCGGACCGACCGGATCGCCGTGGTCTCCCGGGAGGAGAGCGGCACCCAGCGACTCCTGGTCGGCCCGTCCGGCGGGACGCTCACCGCGACGCCGGTCTCCGGCGCGGTCGTCACCGCGCTGAGCTGGAACGCGGCCGGGGACGAGATCTGGGCGGTCGCCGACGGCAGGCTGCGCCGGGTCGCGGTGCCGGCGGCGGAGCCTCCGGCGGAGGCTCCGCTGGACACCAGGGTGCTCGACGGCGTCCGGGAGATCCGCGACATCGCACTCGCCAGGGAGGGCGGTCGCGTCGCGGTCGTCGCCGACGGGCGCGTGCTGGTCGGGCCGATCGTGCCCGGCCCCGGCGGTGCACAGGCGATCGGGCCGTTGCGCGAGCTGCGGCCCGACGACCTGGAGGACGCCGTGGCCGTCGACTGGCGGTCCAGTGAGCAGCTCGTCGTCGCCGCCGACTCCGACCGGCCCGTCTCGCTGGTGACCCTCGACGGCCTGATCCTCGACCAGTTGCCCGGCACCAACCTCACCTCTCCTCTGCGTGCGGTGACCGCCGCCCCGGGACGGCCGATCTACGTGACCGACCGGACCGGCCTGTGGAGCTTCTCCGGCGGGGAGCTGGACGCGTGGCGGCAGACGGTCGGTGCCACCACCGGCGCGCGCCCCTTCTATCCGGGCTGACCGGCCGCCGGTCCCTCAGCGGTGATCCTGCGGCACCGGGGCGCCGGCGGACCGCCCGATCCGCGGCCTGTGGACGGATCCGGCACTTGTGGACAACTCCTGGTCCGGGGCCGGCGACGGCCGACCGGTGCCGGTGCTCCGGTGCACTCTCCGGACCATGACGACCCACCGTGCCCCGACACCGTTCGCCGCCCTGCTGGACCTGCTGCTGCCCCGCACCTGCGGGGGGTGCGGCGCGGGGCCGCCGGGCAGTGGCGGCTGGTGCCCGGCCTGCGCCGACGACACAGCGGGCCCGATCGCGGTCCGGGTCCCGGGCGCGGGGCGGGTCGTGGCGGCCGCGCGCTACCGGGGGCCGTTGCGCCGGGCCGTGCTGGCCTACAAGGAACGCGGGCGTCGTGACCTGGCGCCGGAGCTGGCGGCGCTGCTCGTCCCCGCGGTCGCCGCGGTCCTGCCCGGTGGGCCGGGAGCGGTGGGCCCGGCCCGGGCCGACCCGGGCCGGGTCTGGCTGGTGCCGGCCCCGTCCCGGCCGTCGGCGGCGCGGGCGCGCGGGGGAGACCACGTCCTTCGGCTGTGCCGGGCGCTGGCCCCCCGGCTGACCGCCGCGGGGCTCCCGGCACGGGTGCTCCCGGTCCTCGCGCTGGACCGGCGGGCGCGGGACTCGGTCGGGCTCGACGCCGCGGCCCGCGCGGAGAACCTCGCCTCCGCGCTGCGCCCGGCGGGCGGCCCTCGTCGTGGTCCGGGCCCGGACGAGCCGGTGCTGCTGGTCGACGACGTCGTCACCACCGGAGCGACTCTGCGTGCGTGCCACCCGGTACTGGCGCGGATCGGGGTGCCGGCGGCCGGGTCGGTGCTGCTGGCCGATGCGACGACCCCGGTCCGCTCGCGGTGAACCGCACGAACCAGTGACTGCCGTCATGTGATGGTCGTCACATACGACTGTTTGCCGCAGCATGTCCCGAACGGCTTCCGGAAATGACCACTGTGGACTCCACGTGTGTGTCCTCCCGGTGAGCGGGAGGAAGTGACGGGCGTGTGTCACTCGGCTGCCACGAGATCGTCGCGGAGTGCGGTGATCGCGAGTCGTACGTCCCCCGAGCGGGTCGGCGAACGACCTGTCGGGCAGACGGCTTTACCGATAACGTCCGGTGAACTCGCAGCCGCTACCACATCAGGAGGAGCGACCGATAGCCCACCCCCCGGGGCCGTCGTCGAGTCCCGGGTCAGCACGACTGAAGCGAGGGATGTCCGAGTGGAGATCGTCGTCACCGGCCGGAACGTCGAGGTTCCCGACCACTTCCGTGGTCTGGTCGAGGAGAAGCTCAGCCGCCTGGAACGTCACGACCACAAGATCGTCGGGATGGAGGTGGTGCTCTTCCACGAGCCGAACCGCCGTCAGCAGAAGTCCTGCCAGCGAGTGGAGATCACCGGCCGCGGCGGCTGCGGAGCCGTCGCCCGTGCCGAGGCGTCGGGGCCCGACTTCTACGCCGCCCTGGACCTGGCCGCGGGCAAGCTCGCCGAGCGTCTGCGCCGTTCCCACGACCGTCGTAAGCCCAGCCGTCGCGACCGCGTGCAGGCGTCCCGAGCCGCCGCGACCGCGTCCGCCGTCGCGCTCATGGAGCAGGCCCCGCCGATCTCCGACACCATCCCGGCCCCCCGTGCGCACGACGAGACCCTTCCGGACGCCGAGATCGCCCGGCTCGAGGAGCAGTGGGACGCCGAGTACCGGCCCGGGCGGATCGTGCGGGAGAAGACCCACGGCGCCGCGCCCATGACGGTGGACGAGGCGCTGTCCCGGATGGAGCTCGTCGGTCACGACTTCTACCTGTTCTCCTGCAGCGAGAGCGGCCGTCCGTCCGTCGTCTACCGGCGGCACGGCTACGACTACGGCGTGATCCGGCTCGGCGTCTGACCGTCCGGCGCGGGTGCACGGCCGCCCACGGCGGTGCACCCGCGCCCGGCGGCTCCAGTGGTGGCCGGACCGGCGCGTCACGGGCGCGTGGAGCGTGCGGTGGCCGCAGCGGCGCGGGGCCGGACGTGGCGGGCACGTACGATGGCGCCAGGGCGGTGTGACCTCCTCCGGCGAGTGACGCCCGTCCCGTGTCCTGACCGCGACGTGAATGAGGTCGGCAGTGCCCTTCCTGAGTCGACTCCTCCGGGCCGGCGAGACCAAGCTGGTGAAGCGGCTCGGCAAGATCGCCGCGCACATCGACGGTCTGGAGCCCGAGTTCGAGGGCCTCACCGACGCACAGCTGCGCGCGAAGACCGACGAGTTCCGCCGCCGCCACGGCGACGGCGAGAGCCTCGACTCCCTGCTGCCCGAGGCCTTCGCCACGGTGCGGGAGGCCGCCCAGCGCACGCTCGGGCAGCGCCCCTTCACCGTGCAGCTGATGGGTGCCGGAGCGCTGCACATGGGCAACGTCTCCGAGATGGGCACCGGTGAGGGCAAGACCCTCACCTCGACCCTGGCCGTCTACCTGAACGCGATCCCCGGCGACGGCGTCCACGTCATCACGACGAACGACTACCTGGCCAAGCGCGACTCGGAGACGATGGGCCGGATCCACCGCTGGCTGGGCCTCACCGTCGGCGTGATCCTGGCCGAGATGACGCCCGTTGAGCGCCGCGAGCAGTACGCGCGCGACGTCACCTACGGCACGAACAACGAGTTCGGCTTCGACTACCTGCGCGACAACATGGCGTGGAACGCCGCCGACATGGTGCAGCGCGGGCACAACTTCGCCATCGTCGACGAGGCGGACTCGATCCTCATCGACGAGGCCCGTACGCCGCTGATCATCTCCGGCCCGGCCGAGCAGAGCGCCCGGTGGTACCAGGAGTTCGCGCGCCTGGCACCGATGCTGTCCCGCGACATCCACTACGAGGTAGACGAGCGCAAACGCACCGTCGGCATCACGGAGGAGGGTGTCGCGCTCATCGAGGACCAGCTCGGCATCGACAACCTCTACGAGTCCGCGAACACTCCGCTGGTCGGCTACCTGAACAACGCGGTCAAGGCCAAGGAGCTGTTCAAGAAGGACAAGGACTACATCGTCAACAGCGGTGAGGTCCTGATCGTCGACGAGTTCACCGGCCGCGTGCTGTCCGGCCGTCGCTACAACGAGGGCATGCACCAGGCGATCGAGGCGAAGGAAAGCGTCGAGATCAAGCCGGAGAACCAGACCCTCGCGACGATCACCCTGCAGAACTTCTTCCGTCTCTACGACAAGCTCGCCGGCATGACCGGTACGGCCCAGACCGAGGCCGCCGAGCTGCACGAGATCTACAAGATGTCGGTCGTCACGATCCCGCCGAACAAGCCGCGGGTCCGGGCCGACCAGGCCGACCTCATCTACAAGACCGAGGCCGCGAAGTTCGAGGCCGTCGCCGACGACATCGCCGAGAAGCACCACGCGGGGCAGCCCGTGCTGATCGGTACGACGAGCGTCGAGAAGTCCGAGTACCTGGCGAAGCTGCTGCTCCGGCGCAGCGTCCCGCACGAGGTCCTGAACGCGAAGAACCACGCCCGTGAGGCTGCGATCATCGCGCAGGCCGGGCACGCCGGCGCCGTCACCGTGGCCACGAACATGGCCGGTCGCGGTACCGACATCATGCTCGGCGGGAACCCCGAGTTCCTCGCCGACCTGGAGCTGCGCAGCCAGGGGCTGGACCCGGTCGAGACCCGTGAGCAGTACGAGGCCGCGTGGGACGCCGTCCTCGACCGGATGCGCAAGCAGGTCGGCGCCGAAGCGGAGGAGGTCCGCAACGCGGGCGGCCTCTACGTGCTCGGCACCGAACGGCACGAGTCCCGCCGGATCGACAACCAGCTGCGTGGCCGGTCCGGCCGGCAGGGCGACCCCGGTGAGTCCCGGTTCTACCTCTCGCTCGGCGACGAGCTCATGCGCCGCTTCAACGGCCAGGTCGTCGAATCGATCATGAACCGGTTCAACCTGCCGGACGACGTGCCGATCGAGGCCAAGATGGTCACGCGCGCCATCCGCAGCGCGCAGACCCAGGTCGAGCAGCAGAACTTCGAGATCCGGAAGAACGTCCTCAAGTACGACGAGGTCCTCAACCAGCAGCGCAAGGTCATCTACGACGAGCGCCGCCGGGTGCTCGACGGCGAGGACGTGCAGCGCCAGACCCGGAACATGCTCGAGGACGTCGTCCACGGCTACATCACCGGCGCGACGGCCGAGGGCTACTCCGAGGACTGGGACTTCGAGAAGCTCTGGACCGCGCTGCGCGGCCTCTACCCGATCTCGATCGACTGGCGCACCCTCGCCGACGACGTCGACGAGATCTCGGCCGAGGAGCTGGAGAAGTCCGTCCTCGACGACGCCGAGCGGGCCTACGCCCGGCGCGAGGCGGAGATCGACGCGCTGATCGGCCCGCAGGGCGGCATGCGTGAGCTCGAGCGCCAGGTGCTGATGCAGGTCATCGACCGCAAGTGGCGCGAGCACCTCTACGAGATGGACTACCTCAAGGAGGGCATCGGGTTGCGGGCCATGGCCCAGCGCGACCCGGTGATCGAGTACCAGCGCGAGGGGTTCGACATGTTCTCCGCGATGCTCGAGGGCATCAAGGAGGAGACGATCGGCCACCTGTTCAACGTCGTCGTCCAGGTGCAGCAGCCGGCCGCCCCGGTGCAGGAGGAGGAGCCGGTCACCACCGAGATCCCGGTGATCCGGCGGGCGCCGGCCGAGGACCCGAGCGAGAGCACGGTGGTCCTGCCGAACCTGTTCCGCACCACCCCGCCGCAGAACCTGCAGTACAGCGGCCCGGAGGAGGGCGGTGGCGTCAGCCGCCGCGGCGAGGACGGCGCTCCCGCCGCGGCGGGTACCGGCCGGACCGGTCGCTACGCGGCGCGCCCGGCCCAGGGGCCGCCCCCCGGCGGCGTGCCGAACGGTGCCGCGTCGCAGGGCGACGGCGGGTCGAACCGGGCCGAGCGCCGGCGCGCGGAGAAGGCGAACCGCCGGCGCCGCTGACCGGCACCGCCGTGCCGGTGGCCGTCAGAGCAGCCGGACGGCGGTGACCCGCCAGTGCGGGCCACCGGGCCTCCGGTCGAGACGCAGCACGAGCGCACGGGTCCGACCGGTGACGGGCAGCGTGGTGCAGACCTCGGCGGCGTCCGGGTGCGGTTGTGCGACGTGCACCCGGCCCGCCCACCGGCCGGCGGGCCGCGGCGTCCCGCACCCCGGAGCGCCGGCCCGCCCTCCGCGGCCGACGGTGGACCGCGCCGGCCGTGCGGCGGTGCCCGTGCGGGCGGCGGTGAGGTAGCGGAGCACCTGCGGTGTGACGACCGGCCCCAGCTGCGCCGGGGCGCGGCGGCCGGTCAGGACCTCGGCGACGAGCCGGGTCAGCTCGGCGGCGCGGACCCGGGTCGCCGGGGCGTCCGGTGGGACGACGTCGGGCGGCTCCACCTCCGGTGCCGGCGGCCCCGGGAGCGGTGCCGGCCGGGGCGGACGGCCCGACCTCATCCGGAACCCGCCCGGGAGCACGACGACGAGTCCCGGTGGCAGGTCGGCGGGGACGTCGTCGAGGGTCCGGGCTACGAGAACCGTCTCGCCGGCGGACGGTGGCACGTCCCCGACGTGAGCACCGGCAGGACCGGCGGCACCGGCGGGACCGGCGGCACCCGCGGCACCGGGGGCGCCGGCGGCACCGGGGGCGCCGGCCGCGGCGACGACAGGTGCGCGAGGAGCGGGGAGCGGGGCGGTGCCGGGGCCGGAAAGGACGGCCCCGGCGACGGGAGGTGCGGGCGCGGCGCCGGGAGACGTGGTCACGCGTCCAGCCTGCGGAGCCGGCCGCCGCCGAGGACCGGTCCGGCCGGGATCCGTTCCTGCACCGTCCGTTCCTGCACCGTCCGTTCCTGCACCGTCCGTTCCCGCACCGTGCGAGTCCGCACCGTGCGGGTCGGCACCGTTCGCGCCCGCACCGGGCGCCCCCGCGATCCGCCCCGGCGCCGGGCCGCGCCCCCGTACCCTCCCGCGATGCCCGACCGCCCGACGCACCCGTCGCCGTCGCCCCTGCTCTGCCCGCCCCGCCTCGTCCCCGCGGGCCACGGACCAGCCGGCGGCGGACCCGCCGATGGCCTGCACAGCACGAGCACGGCCGATCTCCTCGTCCGTACCGGCGCCGCGGTGCTCGGTGCGCGCCGGTCCCGCGCGGCCGCGCACGGGCTGCCGCTCACCGCCGTCACCGTGCTCGACGTGCTGTCCCGCACCGGCGGCGGCCTCGTCCAGCGCGAGCTCGCCGCCTGGGCGCGGATCGGGCCGACCACCCTCGTACCGGTCCTGGACGCGCTCGCGGACGCGGGGCTCGCGGAGCGGGTCGTCGATCCCGTCGACCGGCGCGTGCGCCGGGTACGGATCACCGACGCCGGCCGGGAGCGTCTGCGCGCCGCCCGGCCGGCGGTGCGCGGGCCGCGCCTGCCGGAGCCTCCCGCGGAACACGCGGAGGCGATCAGGGGGTATCTGGTCGCGGTGGTCGTGGCCCTGGAGCAGGATCACCGGGAGACGTCGTCGTAGGAGGACACCATGGGACAGGCCGCGGTCGAGGTCGTCGACCTGGTGAAGCGCTACCCGAAGGCCGACCGCAACGCCGTCGACGGGTTGTCGTTCGAGGTCGGCGAGGGCGAGGTGTTCGGCCTGCTGGGCCCGAACGGTGCAGGGAAGACGACGACGGTCGGCGTCCTGACGACGCGGGTGGTGCCGACGTCCGGGATCGCCCGGGTCGCCGGGCTCGACGTGCGGACCGACGCGGTCGCGGTGTGCGCGAAGCTCGCCGTCGTGCCGCAGCGGCAGAACCTGGACCGCTCGCTCGGCGTCCGCGACAACCTCGTCTTCCACGCCGCGTACCACGGGGTCGGCCGCGCCGAGCGGAACCGGCGGGCCGACGAGCTGCTGGAGCGGATGGGCCTGGCGGACAAGGCGAAGGCGATCGCCGACGACCTCTCCGGAGGACAGGCGCAACGCGTGATGATCGCGCGGGGGCTCATGCACCGGCCGGAGGTCCTGTTCCTCGACGAGCCCTCCACCGGGCTCGACCCGCAGGCACGGCTGTTCGTGCACGACCAGATCCGCGGGCTGTCCGACGAGGGCGTGACCGTCGTCCTCACCACGCACGACATGGACGAGGCGCACAAGCTCTCGGACCGGATCGGCATCGTCGACCACGGGGCGCTGCTGGCGCTCGACACCCCGGAGGCGCTCGTCCGCGAGCTGCCGGGCAGCGCGACCGTCGGCGTCGTCGCCGAGCCCGGGCCCGGCGGCCCGGAGCCGCTGCGCGACGCGCTGGCCGGGCTCGACGGCGTCGCCCGGATCGAGTCGGTGCCCGGGACGGGCGGTGAGGGCACCGTGACGTTCCGGCTGTCGGTGACCTGCGAGCCGGCGACGCTGCTCGCCCCGGTCGTCGACCTGCTCGGGCGGCACGGCGCCGGGGTGCGGGACGTGTCGCTGGGCGAGGCGACCCTGGAGGACGTCTTCATCGACCTGACCGGCAGGGACCTGCGATGAGCGGGCGCGCGTTCCTGGCGGTGCTCCGCCGCGACGTCTACGTCACCGGACGGGAGCTGCCCTCGTTCCTGGCCCAGGTGCTGGTGCAGCCGTTCTTCTTCCTGCTGGTGTTCGTCGTCGTCCTGGGCCGCGGCGGGTTCGTCGCCGAGGGCTACGGCGAGATCATGCTGCCCGGCCTCATCGCGCTGAACGCGATGTTCGGCGCGCTGCAGAGCGTCACGCTGCCGCTGGTGTTCGAGCTGTCCTGGACCCGCGAGATCGACGACCGGTTGCTGGCACCGATGCCGGTGTGGGCGGTCGCCGTCGAGAAGATCGTGTTCGCCGGGCTGCGCGGGCTGCTGGCGAGCCTGCTGATGGTGCCGATCGGCCTCGCCATGATCGACGTCGGCTGGCCGGCGGAGGGGCTGCTGCCGGCCCTGCTGATGGTCGTCCTCGGTGCGCTGCTGGGCGCCGCCATGGGGCTGACGATCGGCACGGCCGTCCCGCCCCGGCGGATCAACATCCTGTTCGCGGTGATCTTCACGCCGCTGCTGTTCACCGGCTCCGTGCAGTACCCGTGGCTGACGCTGGAGGACCTGCGCTGGTTCCAGGTGCTGTCGGCGCTGAACCCGCTCACGTACGTGAGCGAGGGGCTCCGCGCGTCGCTGGTCCCCGGGATCCCGCACATCCCCCTGTGGGTCTGCGTGCTGGTCCCGGTACTCGCCATCGTGCTGTTCACCCTGCTGGGTATCCGCGGTTTCCTCCGGCGCGCGCTGGACTAGCGTCCGAGGGGGCGCTGGGTACAGTCGCGGGGGTGGCGGAAGCACGCACCCTGCGCGGCCTGATCGTCGACTACGGCGGCGTCCTCGACGAGCCCGGTGGCGGCGCGCTGCTGCTCGACTACGCCCGCCGCGCCGCCGGCGCCGGGGTCCGGACGGCACTGTTCTCCGGTGCGCACGCGGTGCCCGACGAGTGCGCCGAGGCGTTCGGCACCGTGCTGCTCGGCGCGGTCCGCGGTGCCCGCAAGCCGAGCCCGGACGCGTTCGCGGCGGCGGCCGCGGAGCTGGGGCTGGAGGCCGCCGACTGCGTCGTCGTCGACGACCTCGGGGCCTGCGTGCGCGGCGCCGCCGCGGCCGGGGCGGTCGGCGTCCGGCACGTCGAGCCCGGTGCGACCCTCGCCGAGCTGGAGATCCTCCTGGGGGTCCCGGCCGGCCCGTGACCCGGTCCGGACGTGCGGAGGCGCCGCCCGCGATGCGGACGGCGCCTCGGAGTCGCGGTGCCGGCGGATGCCGGACCGGTCGTGCCGCGTGCCGGTGCTACCGGCACGCGCTCACTGCTGCGGCGGGGGCGGCGGAGCCTGGCCCGGCTGCTGCCCGGGCGGGGGCGGCGGGGCCTGGCCGTCCGGGCCGGGCTGACCGGGCTGCTGGGTGCTGTCCCCGGTCCCGGTCCGCTCGCGCGCGAACTTCGTCGCGGTGTCGATGTGCTGCTCGTTGCCGGCGAACTTCTTCTTCGCCGCGTCGCCAGCCTTGTTCAGCGCCTGATCGACCTTGTCGTCGTGCTTGCCGAGCAGTTCCTTGGCCTTGTCCAGGAAACCCATGCGGACATGGTGGCCTCGTCACCGGCCCCGCGCACCCGGTGCGTGTAGTCCGTCCGGGTGAAAGGGGACGGGTGGTCGCCGGGCGGAGCCGGGCGTGCTCCGGGCGCAGGTCGTCGATCCGGGTGACGCCGAGCAGCTGCATCGTGCGCTCCACCTCCGCCCGCAGGATCTCGATCGACCGCCGCACACCGGCCTCGCCACCGGCCATCAGGCCGTACAGGTAGGCACGACCCACGAGCGCGGCCCGCGCACCGAGCGCGACGGCCGCGACGACGTCGCCGCCGTGCAGGATCCCGGTGTCGACGAGCACCTCGGCGTCGTCGCCCAGCTCCTGCACGACCGGCTCGATCAGCTCCGCGGGCACCGGCGCCCGGTCGAGCTGGCGGCCGCCGTGGTTGGAGAGCAGGACGGCGTCGGCACCGGCCGCGACCACCCGGCGCGCGTCGGCGACCGACTGGACGCCCTTGATCACCAGCTTGCCCGGCCAGGTCTCGCGGAGCCAGGCGACGTCGTCCATCGTCAGTGCCGGGTCGAACACCTTGTTGATGACCTCGAACGGGCTGCCGCCCGCGGTGAGGCTCTCGAACGTCAGCGGCTCGGTGGTGATCAGGTCGAACCACCAGCGCGGGTGCCGGGCGCCGTCGACGAAGGTCCGCAGCGAGAGCGCGGGCGGGATGGACAGGCCGTTGCGGGCGTCGCGCCGCCGGTTGCCGCCGACCGGCGTGTCGACGGTGAGCAGCAGGGTGTCGTAGCCGGCGGCCCGGGCCCTGGAGACCAGGTCGTGCGCGACCGAGCGGTCCTTCCAGAGGTAGAGCTGGAACCAGTGCCGCCCGCCGCGGCCGGCCTCGGCGACGCCCTCGATCGTCGTCGAACCCATGGTGGACAGCGCGTACGGGATCCCGGCCGCCGCCGCGGCGGCCACGGCGCGCTCGCCCTCGGTGTGCATCATCCGGGTGAAGCCGGTCGGGGCCAGCGCGAACGGCAGCGCGGACCGGCCGCCGAGCACGTCGCGGCCGGTGTCGACCCGGGAGACGTCGCGCAGCACCGTGGGCGTGAACTCGACCGACGACCACACCTCGCGGGCCCGCCGCAGGCTCACCTCGTCCTCGGCGGCGCCGTCGGTGTAGTCGAACACCGCACGCGGGGCCCGCTTCCGGGCGAGGGCGCGCAGGTCGCCGATGCTCGTGGCGCGGGCCAGCCGCGCGGCCGTCCGGTCCAGCGTGACCGGGGCCGGGCGCAGCAGCGGCGCGAGCTCGGACGGGCGGGGCATGCGACGTCGCACCATGACCCGACCCTAGGCAGCCGGCGGCGTCCGGGGGAGGGGTCAGTCCCGGCGGCGCAGCAGCTCGTAGGCCGCGACCGCGCCGGCGGAGGCGACGTTGAGCGACTCCACCCCGCCGTACATCGGGAGCGACAGGATCCCGTCGAGCCGCTCCCGGACGTCCTCGGTCAGGCCGTCGGTCTCGTTGCCGAGCACCAGCGCCACCCGGTGCGGCAGCTCGGCGTCGAGCAGCGAGCCGGAGCCGGTGTCGAGGCCGAACACCGAGAACCCGGCGTCGCGCATCAGGTCGACGCCCTCGGCGGCGGTGCTGCAGCGCAGCACCGGGGCGGCGAACGCGACCCCGGCCGACGCCTTGATCACGAGCGGGTCGATGGCGGGCACGCCGCGGCGGGGCAGCAGCACGCCGTCGAGCCCGGCGGCGGTGGCGCTGCGCAGGATCATCCCGACGTTCGACGGGTTGGTGACGGCGTCGAGCACCAGCACCGACGCCGGTCGGCGGCTCCCCAGGTCGGAGAGGAACACCGGCAGCGGCGCCATCCGCGGGGCGACGACGTCGGCGAGCACCCCCTGGTCGTGCCGGCCGTTGCCGGCGAGGACCTTCACCCGCTGCGCCGACGCCCGCTGGACCGGCACCCCCCGACCGCGGGCGGCGGCGGTGATCTCGCGTTCCCCGGCACCCCGCACCGAGTCGGCGAGGACGACCTTGTCGACCTCGAGATCCGGGTCGGACAGCGCCTCCAGGACCGGCTTGCGGCCGTACACGGTGATGAATCGGTCCTTCGGGGACACGGCGCGGTCGGTCACGGCGGCCACGATCCCACGCGCACGTAGGATCGCGGCCATGCCGTCCCGGCTCTCCGCGCTCGACGCCTCCTTCCTCTACCTGGAGGAGGCGACCACACCCATGCACGTCGGCGGTGTCGCCGTCTTCGACCGGCCGCGCGACGGCTTCGACTACGACCGGCTCGTCGAGCTCATCGAGCAGCGGCTCGCCCTCGTGCCCCGGTTCCGGCAGAAGGTCCGGCACGTGCCCGGGAACCTCGCCCGCCCGGTGTGGGTCGACGATCCCGAGTTCGACATCGCCTACCACGTGCGGCGCTCGGCGCTGCCCCGTCCGGGCAGCGAGGAGCAGCTGACCGACCTGGTCGGGCGGCTGATGTCCCGCCCGCTCGACCACGGGCGCCCGCTCTGGGAGATGTACCTGATCGAGGGGCTCGCGCCGGCCTCCGACGGGCGTCGCGGCGGTGAGGACCGGGTCGCGATCGTCACCAAGACCCACCAGGCGATGGTCGACGGCATCTCCGCCATCGACATCGGCCAGGTCATCCTCGACGTGTCCGCCGAGCCCCGTGACACCCCGGACGAGCTGTGGATGCCGCGTCCGGAACCGAGCGACGGCCAGCTCGTGCTCGACGCGATCGGCGAGGCCGTGACCCGGCCGACCGAGCTGGTCGAGAACGTCCGCGTCGCCACCGGCGACGCCCTCGCGACCGTCGGCAAGGTGACGGGTGCGGCCGGGAAGGTGCTGGCGATGGCGCGGACCGCGGGCAGGCGTGCCCCCGGGCTCCCGCTCAACGCCGAGATCTCCACGCAGCGCCGGTTCGCGCTGGCCCGCACCGGCCTGGAGGACTACCGCAAGGTGCGCGCCGCCTACGGGTGCGACGTCAACGACGTCGTGCTCGCGGTGATCGCCGGTGCGCTCCGCACCTGGCTCATGTCGCGCGGCGAGCCGGTCGGCGGGTCGTCGACGGTGCGGGCGCTGGTGCCGCTGTCGGTCCGCGGCGAGGGCGACGTGCCCAGCTCGGCGACCGGCAGCTCGCTCGGCAACCGGGTGGCGTCGTTCCTGGTGGACCTGCCGGTCGGCGAGCCGAGCCCGCTGGTGCGGCTGCACCAGGTGACCCACCAGATGCGCGAGCACACCGACACCGGCGACGCCGTCGGTGCCGACACCCTGGTCCGGATCGGCGGGTTCGCCCCGCCGACGCTGCACGCCGTGGGCGCCCGCGCGGCCAGCGGCATGTCCCGGCACTTCTTCAACCTGATGGTGACCAACGTGCCGGGCCCGCAGTTCCCGCTCTACGCCGCGGGTGCCCGGATGCGGGAGATGTTCCCGGTGGTGCCGCTGGCGAAGGGGCAGGCGGTCTCCATCGGGCTGACCAGCTACGACGGCGGCGTCTACTACGGACTGAACGGCGACCGGGACGCCATGCCCGACATCGAGGTGCTCGCCGGGATGGTGAACGAGTCGCTCGACGAGCTGCTCGAGACCCTCCGGCAGTAGCGCCGCGAGCTTCGAGAAAGGACCCCCGACGTGCGGATCTACCTCCCCGCGACGTGGCCCATGCTGGCCCGCACGGTGAAGACCGGCAGCTTCGAACCGCTCGGCGGGACCGCGTTCGCGCTGACCCCGAAGCTGCGCGAGTCGTACACGACCGGCGACGACGAGGAGCTCGAGTACGCCGCGCTGAACGAGGCCGCGCGCGCCTCGCTGCGGCTGCTCGCCGTCGAGTTCGGACTCGGCGAGGACGGGACCCCGTCCCGCCGGGTGGTCGTCGCGGCCGACACCGACGACGTCACGCTGCGCCCCGATCTCGACGACGGCGCGGTCCGGGTGACCGGCCCCGTGCCCGTCGCGAAGCTCGCGGCGGTCCACGTGGACCTTCCGGAGGCCGAGCACGCCGTGCGGGAGGCCGCCGCTGCCGTCGACAAGGCGGACCTGGGGGACCTCGACGCCGAGTTCCTGGTCGGTGAGGCCGAGGACCACGAGCTGGCCTGGTACGACCCGTCCGAGCTGCCGTTCCTGGTCGAGCTGGGCTGAGCGCCTTCAGGACGCCGACGACAGGCCGGCGCGGGGCCGGGCGGAGGAGCGCACGACCAGCTCGGGGGAGAAGACGAGGTTGCTCCGCCCCGCGGCGTCGTCCAGCAGGAGGCGCGCGGCCTCGGTCCCGAGCTGCCGTGCGGGCTGGGCCACGGTGGTGAGCGCGACGCTCGCCGTCTCGGCGAACGAGATGTCGTCGTAGCCGACCACCGCCAGCTCGTCGGGGACGGCGACGCCGCGCCGCATGCAGGCGTTGAGCACACCGATCGCGAGCAGGTCGTTCGCGCAGAACACCGCCGTCGGCCGGGCCGGCTCGGGGACCGCGAGGATCTCGTCGAGGACCGCGGCGCCGGAGCGGATCGACAGGTCGGCGCTGTCGATCACCCGGATACGCCCGCGGGAGCCGGACCGCAGCCCGTGCAGCCGGTCGGAGACCTGGCGCAGCGACACCGGCCCACCGGCGAACGCGATCTGCTCGTGGCCGCCGGCGTCGAGCAGCTCGCCGACGAGCTCGCCGCCCCGGACGTCGTCGACGGCGACCGAGGCGAACCCGGGACCGGCCGGCACCCGGTCGACGAAGACGACCGGCGGGTGCGACCGACGCGCCGCGAGCTGCTGCGCGCTCGCGACCTCGTGCACCGGGGACAGCAGGATGCCGAGCACCTGCTGCTGCAGCAGCCGGTCGAGGTGCCGGGCCTCCCGGGCCGGATCCCCGGCGCTGTTGCAGACGACCACCTGGGTGTCGTGCTGCTCGGCGATCTCCTCCGCACCCTCGACGATCTCGCCGAAGAACGGGTTGGTCACGTCCAGCACGACGACGGCGACGGTCCGGCTCATCCCCGCCCGCAGCTGGCGGGCCGGTTCGCTGCGCACGAACCCGAGTTCGGCGATGGCCCGCTCGACGCGGGCCCGGCGCTCCGGGCCGACCCGTTCCGGCCGGTTCAGCACGTTGCTCACCGTGCCGAGGGAGACCCCGGCCAGGCGTGCGACGTCCTTGATGCTGGCCACGGGCACCACGGTAGCCGCCGGTCGCGCGTGTCAGCCGACGGCCGGTGAGCCCGGCTTCGGGGTGCCGGGGGCGATCTCCGGAGAGACGACCTCGCCGTAGCGCTCGATCTCGATCTGCTCGAGGCTCTTGCCACGGGTGTCCGGGGCGAACACCGCACCGACGACGAGCGCGACGACCAGGAAGGCGATCATCAGCAGCCCGACCGGGGCGACGCCGTGGGTGGCGAGCAGCGTCGGGAACCAGTAGCTCAGCACGCCGATCGCGAACCGGACGGCGAAGAACAGCACGCCCTGGGCGCTGGCCCGGTACGGCGTCGCGAACAGCTCGCTGGTCCACAGCGCGTAGAACGCCTGCGCGCCGATGCCCGCCGAGACGCCCCAGCTGACCGCGAAGAGCAGCAGCAGCGGCAGGTTCGCCTCCGCGAAGACCAGGATGACCCAGGCGAAGATGCCCAGCGCCGCACCGATGACGTAGAGGGTGCGGCGGTTCACACGGTCGCCGTAGCGCATGAAGCCGAACCAGGTGGCGGCCACCGTGCAGCCCCACAGCAGCGCCTGCAGCAGGTTCTGCTCGACCTCGCTGGTCACGCCGGAGGTCTCGTAGACCCGCGGCATGAAGATCCCCATCTGGCCGGCGACGAGGTTCCAGAAGCCGTAGATGCCGAACAGCACCAGCAGCGCGGTGACGTTGGCCCGCCCGGAGAACAGGGCCCGCGGCCCGCCGCGGCGCACGGCTGCGCCGGCCTGCTGGTTGTGCTTCCACATCCGCGACTCGGAGAGCCCGCGCCGGATCCACCAGACCACGAACGCCACGACGAACAGGTGGGCGAACACCAGCCGGGCGCCGAACAGGCCGAGCGGGGCGGTCAGCACGACGGCGAGCAGGAACCCGACGACCGGGCCCGCGGACCAGGCGAGCTGCGCGGCCCCGACGTGCTTGGCCCGCTCCCCGGGCGGCGCCTCCTCGGCGATGTAGGTCCACGACGCCGGGACGCCGGCCCCGACGGCGATGCCGGTGATCAGGAACGCCGCGAGCAGCATCGGGAAGTTCACCGCGAACGCGGCCAGCAGCACGCCGACCATGAACACGACGAGGTCGTAGGTGTAGATGAACTTGCGGCCGTAGCGGTCGCACAGCGGGCCGCCGATCGCCGCGCCGATCGCGGCACCGAAGGCGTTCGCGCTGAACGCGGCGAGCAGCCCGACGGCGAAGTCGTCGATGCCGAACGCGTCCTGCCACAGCGACAGGCTCGTCGCGATGGCGATGATCGATCCGGCCTCGATGTAGTTGGACATGGCGACGGATGCCGTCGCCTTCCAGCCGGTGGTGTGCGTGCTTCCGATTCGCATCGTCGCAGCCCTCTCAGGGGTCGGAAGTGCCGTGGTCGGTCAGGCGAGGTGGAAGTACTCGGTGAGCCGGTCGAGCCCCTGATCGGGGCGGGTGCCGTCGCCGGCGGCGAAGAACCGCGACATGGTGGCCTGCCAGCGCTCGTTGACCGGCTCGCCGTCCATGCCGGCCAGGGATGCGGCGAAGTCGTCGCAGGTGACGGTCCCGACGACGAGCGCGGCCTCCGGCTTCACGAACAGCGAGTAGTCCCGCCAGCCGTGCCTGCGCAGCGCGTCGAGCATCTCCGGCCACACCTCGCGGTGGGCCTCGAGGTACTCGTCGACCAGCTCGGGCCGCAGGTGCATCAGGAAGCAGACACGCTCTCCCACCGGCATCCCCCTCGATGTGTGGAGTCGATGATGAACCGTTTCAACATCTGGCGGCGGAGTGTGGCACGGCGCACCGCTGCCGGACAAGCCCTCTCTCGCCTCGTCCGTCGGGGCTCGATGGTGTCGAGGGTTGACCGGCCGTCGGTGACGTCCGTACCGTCCGGCTCGGTAATTGATTCGTTTCAACGGCTGCGGCCGTGCCGATGCACCCCGGGGTGATCACCGATGACGCCGTCCGAGACGGTCCTGTCCGCGCTGGCCGAGCAGAGCATCGAGCTGCCCAGCTGGGCGTTCGGGAACTCCGGCACCCGCTTCAAGGTGTTCGGGCAGCCGGGCACCGCGCGGACCCCGTACGAGAAGGTGTTCGACGCCGCGACCGTGCACCGGTGGACCGGGCTGGCGCCGCGGGTGTCGCTGCACGTGCCGTGGGACCGCGTCGACGACTGGGCCGCGCTCTCCGCGCACGCCGCCGACGAGGGCGTGCGCCTCGGCGCCGTCAACTCCAACCTGTTCCAGGACGACGACTACCGGCTCGGCTCGCTGACCCACCCGGACCCGCTGGTGCGCAAGAAGGCGATCGCGCACCACGCCGAGTGCGTCGACGTCATGCGGGCGACCGGATCGACCGACCTGAAGCTGTGGCTGCCCGACGGCACCAACTACGCCGGCCAGGACGACATCCGCGCCCGCCAGGACCGGCTCGCCGAGTCGCTGTCGGAGATCTACGCGCTGCTCGACCCGCACATGCGGCTGCTGCTGGAGTACAAGTTCTTCGAGCCGTACTTCTACACCACCGACGTCCCGGACTGGGGCACGTCGCTGCTGCACTGCCTCGCACTGGGCGACCGGGCGCAGGTCGTGCTCGACACCGGGCACCACGCACCGAACACCAACATCGAGTTCATCGTCGTCCAGCTGCTGCGGGCCGGGCGGCTCGGTGCGTTCGACTTCAACTCCCGCAACTACGCCGACGACGATCTCATCGTCGGCGCTGCCGACCCGTTCCAGCTGTTCCGGATCATGAACGAGATCGTCGGCAACGACGCCCTGACCGGGCAGGGCGTGAACTTCATGCTCGACCAGTGCCACAACATCGAGCCGAAGATCCAGGGCCAGATCCGCTCGGTGCTCAACGTGCAGGAGGCGACGGCGAAGGCGCTGCTCGTCGACCGCGCCGCCCTGCGGGCGGCACAGACCGCCGGTGACGTCCTGGGCGCCCACCAGATCCTGGTCGACGCGCACTCGGCCGACGTCCGCCCGCTGCTCGCGGAGTTCCGCGAGTCCCGCGGCCTGCCCGCCGACCCGTTCGCGGGCTACCGCGCGTCCGGCCACGACCAGCATCTCGCCGCGACCCGCGTCGGTGGCGAGCAGGCGTCCTGGGGCGCCTGATGACCACGCACGAGGAGACCATGAGCCCGCACCCCGTCGTCGCCGACCTGATCGCCCGCTCGAACCGGCTGGGCGCCGACCCGGCCACCACCAACTACGCCGGCGGCAACACCTCCGCCAAGGGCACCGCCACCGATCCGGTCACCGGCGGCGACGTCGAGCTCGTCTGGGTCAAGGGCTCCGGCGGCGACCTCGGCACGCTCACCGCGTCCGGGCTCGCCGCGCTCCGCCTCGACCGGCTGCGGTCGCTGGTCGGCACCTACCCGGGCGTCGAGCGCGAGGACGAGATGGTCGCCGCGTTCGACTACTGCCTGCACGGGCGCGGCGGTGCCGCCCCGTCGATCGACACCGCGATGCACGGCCTCGTCACGGCCCCGCACGTCGACCACCTGCACCCGGACGCGGGTATCGCGATCGCCTGTGCCGCCGACGGCGAGGCCCTGACGAAGGAGATCTTCGGGGACCGGGTGCAGTGGGTGCCGTGGCGGCGCCCCGGATTCCAGCTCGGCCTGGACATCGCCGCGGTCGCCGAGGCGAACCCACAGGCCATCGGGGTGGTCCTCGGCGGGCACGGGATCACCGCCTGGGGCGACGACGCCGACGCCTGCGAGGCGCACTCGCTGGAGATCATCCGGACGGCGCAGGCGTACCTGGACACCCGCGGCGCCGCCGAGCCGTTCGGCCCGGTCCGCCCCGGCTACGAGGCACTGGCGGATGCCGAGCGGCGGGCGAAGGCCGCGGCGCTGGCCCCGGTCGTGCGCGGGCTCGCCTCGACCGACCGGGCGCAGGTCGGCCACTTCACCGACTCGCCGGTCGTCCTCGACTTCCTGTCCCGGGAGAAGCTCGGCGCGCTGGCCGAGCTGGGTACCTCCTGCCCGGACCACTTCCTGCGCACCAAGGTGAAGCCCCTGGTGGTGGACCTCCCGGCGGACGCGGGCGTCGAGGAGACCGTCGCGCGGCTCCGGGAGCTGCACGAGACCTACCGGGAGGGTTACCGCGCCTACTACGACCGGCACGCCGACGCCGGCTCGCCCGCGATCCGCGGTGCGGACCCGGCCGTCGTGCTCGTCCCCGGGGTGGGGATGTTCTCCTTCGGCGCGACCAAGCAGACCGCACGGGTGGCGGGCGAGTTCTACGTCAACGCGATCAACGTGATGCGCGGCGCCGAGGCCGTCTCCCGCTACGCCCCGATCGACGAGGCGGAGAAGTTCCGCATCGAGTACTGGGCGCTGGAGGAGGCGAAGCTGCAGCGGATGCCTGCCCCGAAGCCGCTCGCCGCGCGGGTCGCGCTGGTGACCGGCGCGGCGTCCGGGATCGGGAAGGCCGTCGCGCAGCGGCTGGCCGCCGAGGGCGCCTGCGTCGTGGTCGCCGACCTGGACGCGCAGCAGGCCGCCGACACGGCCGCCGCGCTGGGCGGCACCGACGTCGCGATCGGGGTCGCGGCCGACGTGTCGAGCGCGGACGGGGTGGTCGCCGCGTTCGCCGCGGGCGCGCTCGCGTTCGGCGGGATCGACCTCGTCGTCAACAACGCCGGGCTGTCGATCTCCAAGCCGCTGCTGGAGACCACCGAGCACGACTGGGACCTGCAGCACGACGTGATGGCGAAGGGCTCGTTCCTGGTGTCCCGCGAGGCGGCCCGGACGATGATCGCGCAGGGGACCGGTGGTGACATCGTCTACATCTCCTCGAAGAACGCCGTGTTCGCCGGACCGGACAACGTCGCCTACGGCGCCACCAAGGCCGACCAGGCCCACCAGGTGCGGCTGCTCGCCGCCGAGCTGGGCGGGCACGGGATCCGGGTCAACGGCATCAACCCGGACGGCGTCGTCCGCGGCTCCGGGATCTTCGCCGGGGGCTGGGGCGCGCAGCGGGCCGCGGTCTACGGCGTCGAGGAGTCCGAGCTCGGCGAGTTCTACGCACAGCGCACCATCCTCAAGCGCGAGGTGCTCCCGGAACACGTGGCGGCGGCGGTGTTCGCACTGACCGGCGGCGACCTCACCCGGACCACCGGCCTGCACGTGCCGGTCGACTCCGGCGTCGCGGCGGCGTTCCTGCGATGAGCGCGGGGACGTTCGCCGCGGTCGACCTGGGCGCCTCCAGCGGCCGGGTCATGACCGCCCGGATCGGCCAGGGCGTCCTCGAGCTCGCCGAGGCGCACCGGTTCGCGAACCGGCCGGTGCGGGTCCGCGGCACCCTGCACTGGGACGTGCTCGACCTCCACCGCGGTGTGCTCGACGGGCTCCGCGCCGCCGCCCGCGCCGCGGGCCGCCTCGACGGCGTCGGCGTCGACAGCTGGGCGGTCGACGTCGGACTGCTCGACGCCGACGGCGACCTGCTCGGCAACCCCGTCCACTACCGTGACCCGGTCCACGAGCGCGGCGTGCCGGTGGTGCACGGGCTCGTCCCTCCGGACGAGCTCTACGCCGTCAACGGGCTCCAGCACCTCCCGTTCAACACCGTGTTCCAGCTCGCCGCCCGGCAGGGGAGCGCCGCGCTCGCCGCCGCCCGCCGGATGCTGCTGGTGCCCGATCTCGTGGCGTACTGGCTCACCGGCGCCGTCGGCGCGGAGGTCACCAACGCCTCCACCACCGGGCTGCTCGACGCCCGCACCCGGCGGTGGGCGACCGGGACGGTGTCGCGGCTCGGGCTCGATCCCACGCTGCTCCCGCCGCTGTGCGAGCCCGGCGACCGGATCGGGGAGCTGCTGCCGGAGGTGCTGGACGCGACCGGGCTCACCGGCCCGGTTCCGTTGACCGCGGTCGGCTCGCACGACACCGCGTCGGCGGTGCTCGGCGTCCCGGCGGCGGGGGACTCGTTCGCCTACGTCTCGTGCGGCACCTGGTCGCTGGTGGGCGTCGAGCTGGCGAAGCCGGTGCTCACCGAGGACGCCCGCACGGCAGGTTTCACCAACGAGCTCGGAGTGGACGGCACGGTCCGGTTCCTGCGCAACGTGATGGGGCTCTGGCTGTTGCAGGAGTCGTTGCGCACCTGGGCCGACACCGACGGCGCCGAGCCGGACCTCGCCGCGCTGCTCGCGGGGGCGGCCCGGCTGCCCGCGTTCGGGTCCGTCGTGGACGCCGGAGACCCGCGCTTCCTCGCCCCCGGCGACATGCCGGCGCGGATCGCCGAGGCCTGCGCCGAGCGCGGCGAGCCGCCACCCGACGGCCGGGCCGGGACCGTGCGCTGCATCCTCGACAGCCTCGCGCTGGCCTACCGGCGCGCCGTCGACCGGGCCTGCACGCTGTCCGGGAATCCCGCCGAGGTGGTGCACCTCGTCGGCGGCGGCGCGCGCAACACGCTGCTGTGCGACCTGGCGGCCGACGCCTGCGACCGGCCGGTCGTCGCCGGGCCGGTGGAGGCCGCGGCGCTGGGCAACGCCCTGGTCCAGGCCCGGGCGGCCGGGATCCTCGACGGCGGCCCGCCCGAGCTGCGACGGCTGGTCCGCGACACCCAGGAGGTGCGGACCCACCGGCCCGACCCGGTGCGGGCCCGCGCCGCGGCCCGCGCGCTGGAACGTCTCGGGGCCTGAGACCCCGGCCCGCCGGCTCAGCCGTCGGTGAAGCGTGGCGCGCGACCCTCCAGCCGGGCGACGACCGCCTCACGCTGGTCCGGGCTGCCGATCAGCGCGCCGATCTCGTCCTGCTCGGCGGCGAGGCCGTCGGCGATCGGGGACCGGCCTTCGTCGTCGAGCAGGCGTTTCGCGGCGCGTACGGCCTGCGGGCTCAGGGCGGCGATCTCCCGCGCCGTCTCCCACGCCGCGGCCCGCGGGTCGGTGGCGGTGCGGGTGGCCAGCCCGAGCGCGACGGCGTCGGTGCCCGACACCGGCCGCCCGGTGAAGGTGAGGTCCTTCGCGACGTCCCGCCCGACCAGCCCGGGCAGCAGCCGGGTGCCGCACATGTCCGGCACCAGGCCCCAGCGGATCTCCAGCACCGACAGCGTCGCGTCCGGGGCGACGATCCGGATGCCGGCGCCCAGCGCGATCTGCAGGCCGCCGCCGAGGGCGTTGCCCTGCACCGCGGCGATCACCGGGACGGGCAGCTCCGCGAACCCCCACACCGCGCGCTGACCGGTGGCCCGCGCGGGTGAGCCCGCGGCGGGCGGGGGAAGCTCGGCCGTCGCGGAGAGGCGTTCGCCGGACCCCATCGCGCGGAACATGTCGCGGTCGAGACCGGCGCAGAAGTCCGGCCCGTCGGCGGAGAGGACCACCGCGCGGAGTCCCGGCGTCGTGCGGAGACCGTGTGTGGCGTGCACGATCGCGGAGAACATGGCGACGTCGAGTGCGTTGCGCTTGTCCGGCCGGGACAGCCGTACCTCGGCGACGCCGCCGTCCACGGTGGTCCGTACGCGCTCGTCCATGGGCCGACCGTAACCCGCGAGGAGGCAATGTCGGATGTTCGTCGCACCGGAGCTGCACGAGGTGACCCGTGGGCTGGCGTTCCCGGAGGGCCCGGTGGCGCTGTCGGACGGGTCGGTGCTCGTCGTCGAGATCGCCGCGGGCCGGGTGACCCGGGTGCTGCCGGACGGCACGCACGCGCTCGTCGCGGAGACCGGCGGCGGCCCGAACGGCGCGGCGATCGGCCCCGACGGCGCCGTGTACGTCTGCGACAACGGCGGTTTCGCCTGGCACACCCGCCCTGACGGCACCGTCTATCCGGGGAACCAGGCCGAGGAC
Organism: Pseudonocardia sp. EC080619-01; assembly: GCF_001420995.1. NCBI lineage: Bacteria > Bacillati > Actinomycetota > Actinomycetes > Pseudonocardiales > Pseudonocardiaceae > Pseudonocardia > Pseudonocardia sp. EC080619-01. Next base: position 3,912,512 of record NZ_CP012184.1, read on the forward strand.
TACCGGGGCGGCGCGATCCTGCGCATCGACCCGGACAGCGGCGCGACGACCGTGCTGTACGACGGGCTCCGCGGCCCGAACGACATCGTCTTCGCTGCGGACGGGACGTTCTGGTTCACCGATCTCGGCAAGCGGCGCCCGCGCGAGATGGACCTCGGCGGGCTGCACCACGCGACCACGGACGGGTCCGCGCACACCGAGGTGGTGCACCCGCTGATCACGCCGAACGGTGTCGGGCTCTCCCCGGACGGCTCCCGGCTCTACGTCGCCGAGACCGCGACCGGCCGGGTCTGGTGCTGGGCCGTGACGGGCCCGGGGACGCTGGCGGCGCCCGACGAGCTGCCCGGCCCGCCGGGGCCCGGCGGTGCGCGGCTGCTGCACGGGTTCGCCGGGTACCGCAACCTCGACTCGCTGGCCGTCGACGGCGACGGGAACGTCTGCGTCGCGACCCTGGTCAGCGGGGAGATCAGCGTGCTCTCCCCGGCGGGCGAGCTGCTGGGTACGGTCGCCCCGCCCGAGCACGACCCGCACGTCACGAACATCTGCTTCGCCGGTGCGGGGTCCCGGGACGCGTGGGTCACCTCGTCCGGGTGGGGCAGGCTCTACCGCTGCACCTGGCCGGTGGACGGCCTCGACCTCGCGTTCCGGCGGTGAGCGCTCAGCCCGGCACCGGCGGCTCGATCGACACCGGCGCGCCCCAGTCCCGGTAGCGGATCAGCAGGTCGAGCGTCCCGGCCCCGGGCAGCTGCTGGCGGAGCCTGCTGCGCAGCGGTCTGCGGTCGGCGTCCAGCCACACCTCGGTGCTGATCCGCGTCACCCCGGCCCGGTGCTGCGCGGCGAGCGCCTCCCGGCTCGCCGGGTCGTGCTCGCTCGCGATCGCGCGCACCAGGTCGACGACGAGCGTGTAGTGCACCGCCGGGGTGCCGTCGACATCGGAGTCGCTCGCGTCGGCGACCAGCACGGCGTCCGGGTAGCGGGCCACCGCGGCGAGCGGGTCCACACCGGACGCGACGTTCGCGGCGGTCGTCGCGTCGGCGGTCACCTCCGGCGGCATCGCCGCGCGGCCGGCCTCGGCCCAGCCGGTGCCGGTCGGGTGCAGCCACGTGCGGTCCCCGACCCGGACGAGCTCGGTCGTGCGCCCGCCGTCGCCCTCCGGCCCGGTGCGCAGCACCAGCCGCACCGACGGCCCGGCGCCCGCCGGGTCGAGCCGCATCACGCCGTCGCCGCTGACCGGGACCGGGCCGGAGCCGCCGTCGAGCGTCCCGGCGACCGACAGCCCGGCGGTACCGTCGGACCGGGTCCGGGCGCGGACGTCCGCGAGCATCGGGGCCGGGTCGTAGTACTTCGGCAGCTCGGCGGCCGTCGGCGACGGTTCCGGGGTGGACCCGGACGAGCCGGGCCAGGCGCAGCCGGAGAGCACCGCGGCGAGCACGGCGATGCCGGCCACGAGTGCCGCGCGGCGCCGTCCCGGCACGTCCGCCTCCGTCCTGCGGGTCAGCCCTGGTTCAGCGCCACGAGGATGCGGCGCAACGCCCCGAGTCTGCCCCCGGCGAGCGCGCCGGAGGCGACCAGGTCGTCCAATGCGCACTCCGGGTCGGCGGGCGGACCGAGGTGGCCGCAGCCGCGCGGGCAGTCGTCGATCACCGCGGCCAGGTCGCCGAACGCCGCGACGACGTCGTCCGGGCCGACGTGCGCGAGCCCGAACGAGCGGATCCCCGGGGTGTCGACGACCCAGCCGTCGGCGTGCGGGAAGGCGAGCGCGGCCGTCGTCGTGTGCCGTCCCTTCCCGACACCGGAGACCCGGCCGGTCGCCTGGTCGGCGTCCGGGACGATCGCGTTGACCAGCGTCGACTTCCCGACACCGGAATGGCCGACGAGGGCGCACAGCCGTCCGGACAGCTCCGCGTGCAGGGCGTCCGCCCCCTCGGGCGCCCCCGCCGCGTCCCGCCCGGTGATCACCAGCGGCACCCCGAGCTCGCGGTACTGCGCGGCGAACGACTCCGGATCGGCCAGGTCGGACTTCGTCAGGCAGAGCACCGGCTCCAGGCCGCCGGCGTAGGCGGCGACCAGGCAGCGGTCGACGAACCCGGTGCGGGGGACCGGGTCGGCGACGGCGGTGACGACGACGAGCCGCTCGGCGTTCGCGACGACCACCCGCTCGTAGGGATCGGTGTCGTCCGCGGTGCGCCGGAGCACGGTGTCCCGCTCGGCGACCCGCACGATCCGGGCCAGGGTGTCCGGCTCACCGGACAGGTCCCCGACGAGATCGACCCGGTCCCCGACGACCACCGGGGTCCGGCCCAGCTCCCGGGCCCGCATCGCGACCACCTGCGGGCGTGCCGGGTCGGCGTCGACCGCGCAGGTCCAGCGCCCCCGGTCGACGGCGGTGACCATCGCCCGGGTGGCGTCGGCGTGCGCGGGCCTCCGCTTGCTGCGCGGTCGCGATCCGCCCCGGCCCGGGCGGACACGGACGTCGGTCTCGTCGAGGGCACGGATGTCGCGGGCCACGATCAGCCGTTCGCCGGGGTCCCGAGGAGGGCCGACCACCGGCCGGGGAAGTCCGGGATGGTCTTGTCCGTGCAGCCGATGTCGTCGACCAGCACCCCCGGCACGACCAGCCCGACGATCGCCCCCGCCGTCGCCATCCGGTGGTCGGCGTAGGCACCCCACGGCCGGTCGGCGCGGCCGGTGAGCGGTTTCGGGTCGATCACCAGGCCGTCGTCGGTCTCGGTGACGGACCCGCCCAGCGCGGTGATCTCCGCGGCGAGCGCGGCGAGCCGGTCGGTCTCGTGGCCGCGCAGGTGGCCGATGCCGCGGAGCCGGGACGTGCCGTGCGCGAGCGCGGCGAGCGCGGCGACGGTGGGGGCGAGCTCCCCGGCGTCGTGCAGGTCGACGTCGATCCCGGACAGCCGGTCCGGCCCGGTGACGGTCAGTCCGACGGCGTCGTGGGTGACGGTGGCGCCGAACCGCTCGAGGACGGGCAGCACGTCCACCCCGGGCTGGGTGGACGCCGCCGGCCAGCCCCGCACCGTGACCCGTCCGGCGGTGACGGCCGCCGCGGCCAGGAACACCGACGCGTTCGACAGGTCCGGCTCGATGTCCCAGTCGCGCACCGCGACCGGGCCGGGCTCCACCCGCCAGGTGTCGGGATCCTCGCCGGTCGTCCGGTCGGCGACGGTCACGCCGGCCTCGCGCAGCATCCCCACCGTCATGTCGACGTGCGGCAGCGACGGCAGCGCCCGCCCCGCGTGCCGCACGGTCAGCCCGCGCTCGAAGCGGGCACCGGACAGCAGCAGCCCGGACACGAACTGCGACGACGCCGACGCGTCGATCGTCACCTCGCCCCCGGCGATCGGCCCGCCGTCGAGCCGGAACGGCAGCGCGTCGCCGTCGACCCGGGCACCCAGCGTGCGCAGCGCCGACAGCACCGTGCCCATCGGACGTTCCCGGGCGCGGGGGTCGCCGTCGAACCGGACCGCACCGGACGCCGTCGCCGCGGCGGGCGGGGCGAACCGCATGACGGTGCCCGCGAGCCCGCAGTCGATCTCGGCCGGGGTGTCCCCGGTGCCGCCGCGCAGCCCGTCGTGCGCCCCGGTCGTGACGGTGTCCCCGTCGGCCGACACCGGGACACCGAGCGCGGCGAGCGCGCCGGTCATCAGCGCGGTGTCGCGGGTCGGGGGTGCCCCGCCCACCCGGCAGGCGCCGCCGGAGAGCCCGGCGAGCAGCAGCGCCCGGTTGGTCACCGACTTCGAGCCGGGGACGGAGACGGTGCCGGTCACCGGGGCACCGGGCGTGGGGGCGGACCAGAAGCTCACGCCCCCATCTTCTCCCACGTGCCAGGATGGGGCGCATGTGCGGCCGTTACGCCTCCACGAAGGCCCCCGCCGACCTGGCCGACGAGTTCCACGCCGTCGACGCCACGGCCGAGACGTCGCAGCGCGCCGACTACAACGTCGCACCGACCAAGGACATCACCGTCGTGGTCGAGCGGCACCCCCGCGACGACGACGGCGAGGCCGACCCCACCGTCACCGAGCGGTCCCTGCGCACCGTGCGCTGGGGCCTGGTGCCGTTCTGGTCGAAGGACCCCTCGGCCGGGGCGCGGATGGTGAACGCCCGCTCGGAGACGATCACCGAGAAGCCCGCGTTCCGGCGCGCGGCGGCGTCGCGACGGTGCCTGTTCCCGATGGACGGCTGGTACGAGTGGCAGCGCTCCGCCGCCGTGCCGAAGAGCGAGGGCGGCACCGGCAAGCCGCAGAAGCAGCCGTACTTCACGCACTACGCCGACGGCTCCACGATGGCGATGGCCGGGATCTGGGAGTTCTGGCGCCCGAAGGACGGCGAGCTCGCCGAGAAGTACCCCGACGGCCTCGTCACCGCCTGCGTCCTCACCACCGAGGCGGTCGGGCCGCTCGCCCAGGTGCACGACCGGATGCCGCTGGTCCTGCGGCCCGGCGACTGGACCGACTGGCTGGACCCCGACACCGGGTCGGGCGACGAGCGGGTGTCCCGGCTGCTCGTCCCGCCGACCCCGGAGCTGGTGTCCACCTGCGAGATCCGGCCGGTGTCCGCGCAGGTCAACAACGTCCGCAACAACGGCCCCGAGCTGCTGGACCGCATCCCCGACGACGAGGTGCGCGAGCCGATCCAGCTCGACCTGCTCTCGTGACCGGCGAGGAGACGGGGACCGGGATCGACACCCCGCGCGGCCCGGCCCGGGTCACGTGGCACCCGTCGACGTCGGGGCCCGCCCGCGCGCTGCTCCTGCTCGGGCACGGCGCCGGCGGCGGGATCGGCGCCCCCGACCTGGTCGCCGCGACCGCCGCGGCGACCGCCGCCGGGTGCGACGTCGGGCTGGTCGAGCAGCCCTACCGGGTCGCGGGGCGGCGCGCACCGGCCCCGGCCGGGCACCTCGACGAGGCCTGGCTCGCCGTCGCGGCCGCCGTGCGGAAGGACGGCGACCTCCCGCTCCTGCAGGGCGGGCGCAGCTCCGGGGCCCGGGTCGCCTGCCGCACCGCCGCCGCGACCGGCGCCGCGGGCGTCCTGTGCCTGGCGTTCCCGCTGCACCCGCCCGGGCGTCCGGAGCGGACCCGGCTGCCCGAGCTCGACGGTGCCGGCGTCCCGGTGCTGGTCGTGCAGGGCCGCTCCGACCGGTTCGGCGTCCCGGATCCCGGCCCGGACCGCCGCGTCGTGCTGCTCGACGGCGACCACGGGCTGAAGAAGCAGCACGCCGAGCTGCGCAGCGCCGTCGGGGAATGGCTGACCGGGTTCACCCGGCCGGGCGACGCCCGTCCCCGAAGCTGACCCGCCGGTCCAGCATCTGCTCGACCTCGCGCGCAGGCAGCGGCGGCGCCATGAACCAGCCCTGACCGACGTCGCAGCCCAGCGAGCGCAGGTGCGCCGCCTGCCCGTCGGTCTCCACCGACTCGGCGACGACGCGCAGCCCCAGGCTGTGCGCGAGATCGATCATCGCCGAGAGGATGACCGGGCTGTCGACCTCGCGCGTGGCGTCGGCGGCCTGCGGGTCCTGTGCGGACACGAACGACCCGGCCAGCTTCAGCACGTCGACCGGCAGCCGGTGCAGGTAGACGAGGTTCGAGTAGCCGGTGCCGAAGTCGTCGATCGCGATCCGCACGCCGAGCCGGGACAGCTCCTGCAGCGCGGCGACCGGGCGGCCGCTCGCCGACATCAGGTCGCTCTCGGTGAGCTCCAGCTGCAGCGCGTGCGCCGGCCACCCGGTGCGCTCCAGCACCCCGGCGATCCGCTGGACCGCGTCGGGCTGGCGCAGCTGGCGTCCGGCGACGTTGACGCTCAGCACGAACTCACGTGACGGGTCGGCGTCCACCCAGGCCCGCGCGTCGGAGCAGGCCCGGTGCAGCAGGTGCAGGCCGAGCGGGACGATGAGCCCGGTCTGCTCGGCGAGCGGGATGAACACGTCCGGGCCCAGCCGGTCGCCGTCGGCGGTCCGCCAGCGCGCCAGCGCCTCGACGCCCGCCACCCGGCCGTCGGAGAACGACACCAGCGGCTGGTACTCGAGGTCGAACTCGCCGCGGTCCAGCGCGCCGGGCATCCGTCCGGCGAGCTCGAACAGGTGGACGTCGTGGCGGTGCCGGGCCTGGTCGAACACCGCGATGCGGTCCCGGCCGTCGCGCTTCGCCCAGTACATGGTGGTGTCGGCGGCCTGCATCAGCTCCGCCGCACCGCTCTGCCGGGCCTCCCCGGTGTCCCCGGTGTCCTGCGGTCCGCCGGGATCGTCGTCGTGCGGCACCGGCCACACGACGATGCCGATGCTGGCCGAGACCACGACCTCCCGGCCGCGCAGCGCCACCGGCCGCCGGACGACGTCCAGCGCCCGCTCCGCGACCGCGTTCAGCTGGGCGGTGCCCGTGCACGCCTCGACGAGCACCACGAACTCGTCGCCGCCCATCCGGGCGACGGTGTGCCCGTCCACCCCGAGCTCGTCGTGCAGCCGCTGCGCGACGGCGGAGAGGAGCTGGTCCCCCGCGTCCTGGCCGAGGGTGTCGTTGACGGCCTTGAACCCGTCCAGGTCGAGGTAGCAGACGCCGACCCGGGAGTCCGGCCCGGCGTCCAGGGCGGCGGTCAGCCGGTGGAAGAACAGCGCGCGGTTCGGCAGCCCGGTGAGCGGGTCGTGCTCGGCCTGGTGCTGCAGCCGGGACTGCAGCCGGTGCCGCTCGGTGACGTCCTCGATCATCGCGACCAGGTGGCGCGGTGTGCCGTCCGGGTCGCGGATCAGGGACACGACGAGCTGGGTCCAGACCTGCTCGCCGTCCTTCCGGAAGTACGACTTCTCCATCCGGACGTGCCCCACCCGGCCGCCGAGCATGGCCTGGATCTGCGGCCACATCTCGGGGGTGTCCTCGGGGTGGATGAACTCGAACACCGAGCGGCCCACCAGCTCGCCCGGGGGGTAGCCGAGCATGCCGGCCAGCGCCCGGTTCGCCTCGAGGATGGTCCCGTCGGCGTCGGCCACGCTGATGCCGAGCGCGGTGTTCTCGAAGACCGCGCCGTAGCGGGCCTCCGAACGCCAGCGGGCGTTCTCCGCCGCGCTGCGGGCCGCGAACGCGGCCGTGCTGATCCGGTCCTGCTCGGTGCGTGTGCGCTGCTGCAGCGTCCGGGCGTACCCGGCCGACATCGCCCCGACCGCCGCGGTGAACCGCCGCAGCCGGGCCGGGTCGGTGGTCCGGTCGGCGAAGTGCGACGACAGGACGTCGAGCGAGCAGCGCAGCGCAGCGGGGTCGGTCAGGTGCGCCGCGACCAGCTCGGCGCCGACGTCGGCCGCCATGTCGGTCTCGGCCCGGCCGTCGACGACGGCGGTGGTCCACCAGGCGGCCCCGGACAGGAGCTCGTACAGCTCGGCCCGGCCCGCCGAGACGAAGCCGCGGGCGTGGATCGCCGCCACCCAGGCGTCGGTCAGCTGGCCGACGCTCGCGTCGTGCCGCCCACCGGCGTCCGCCGGTACGGGTTCGCCCACGCCGTCTCCTCCGCGTCCGCCGGGTACGGGCCGCTCAGCGCCGGGCCACCGCGGCCAGGCCCGGATAGCGTTGTGCCTCCGGCCCGACCGGGGACTCCGGCCGCCACAGCGGTATCCGCACCACTCCCGGTTCCAGCAGTTCCAGGTCGCCGAACAGGGCGCGCAGCTCCTCGGTGCTCCGCATCCGCATCGGATTCGGCGACTGATCGCGGTTGTAGACCCTCTGCGCCTGGTTCGCACCCGAATGGCCGCCCTCGTCGCTCGCATGGGTGACCACCACGTGGCTCCCCGGCGCGGTCGCGTCGACGAAGGTCCGGACGATGCCCGCCGGCCCCAGTGCGTCGGGGACGAAGTGCAGCACCGACACCAGCAGCACCGCGATCGGCTGCGAGAAGTCCAGGTGCGAGCGGGTCAGCGGGTCGTCGAGGATGCGTACCGGCTCGGTGAGGTCGGCGGCCAGCACCTCGGTGCGGTGGTCGCCCTCGAGCAGCGCCCGGCTGTGCACGACCGCGATCGGGTCGTTGTCGACGTAGAGCACCCGCGGGTCAGGGCACTCCGCGGCGGCGAGCTCGTGCACGTTGCCCGCGGTCGGGATCCCGGAACCCAGGTCGAGGAACTGGGTCACACCCTGGGAGCAGAGGTACCGCACCACCCGCCGCAGGAACGAGCGGTTGGCCTGGGCGACGGTCGCCATCTCCGGCATCGCGGCGAGCACCTGGTCGGCGAACCTGCGGTCCGCGTCGAAGTTGTGCGATCCGCCCAGGTAGTAGTCGTACACCCGGGCGACGCTCGGCCGGGTGATGTCGACCTCGTCAGGTGCCCACGCCGGCCTGTCCATTCGCTGCCCCCCGGTAACCGCTTTCGACGCCTTCGGCGATCACGACCCTACTCAACCTGCGGCGATCGGGGCCACGACGGCGCCGGTCAGGGCGACGAGGTCGTCCGGGGCCAGCTCGATCTCCAGGCCGCGGCGCCCGCCCGAGCAGAACACCGTCGGGTGCTCCCGGGCCGAGTCGTCGACGACGGTGGGCAGCCGCCTGCGCTGGCCGAGCGGGGAGATCCCGCCCGCCACGTAGCCGGTGGCCCGCTCGGCGTCGGCGACGTCGGCGAGGACGGCCTTCTTGCCGCCCGCCGCGGCGGCCAGCGCCTTGAGGTCGAGCTGCGCGGCGACGGGCACGATCGCGACGGTCATGACGCCGTCGACCAGTGCGACGAGCGTCTTGAACACCCGTCGCGGGTCCTGGCCCATCTCCCGCACGGCCTCCTCGCCGTACCCGGCGCCGCCCGCGTCCTGGTGGGTGTAGGTGTGCACCTCGTGCGGCACCTTCCGCTTCGCCAGCAGCGCCGTCGCCGGAGTGCCCTTGCCCGCCATCGCCGCCGTCCCCCGCCCGTCGCGCCGCGGGAGGGTCCTCCCGCCGCGGGCAACCTACGGGAATGCCGGCCCGGGCCGCACCGTTGTTCCGGGCGTGAGCACAGCAGTGATGGAGTCGCCGCGGTCCGGCCGGACCCGGCGTGGACGCGTACTCTCCGACGGGTCCGCAGTGCCGGTGACCCGCACCGGTGCGCGGCTCGTGTCACTGGAGAGGGGACCGTTGTCACCACAGCCGGAGCAGTCCGGGACCGAAGAGTTCCGTACCACCGGTGAGGCCGCCCTCGACGCCACGGAACCGGCCGAGGTCGGCACCGCCGACGAGGACGGCAACCGGGCGCCCGAGGACGAGTCCGTCGAGGAACGCACCGCACGCTTCGAGCGGGACGCGATGCCGATGCTCGACCAGCTCTACGGGGCTGCACTGCGGATGACCCGGAACCCGGCCGACGCCGAGGACCTCGTCCAGGAGACCTTCCTGAAGGCCTACTCCGCCTTCGGGTCGTTCCGCCGTGGCACGAACCTGAAGGCCTGGCTGTACCGGATCCTGACCAACACCTACATCAACGGTTACCGGAAGCGGCAGCGCCAGCCGCTGCAGTCGCCGACCGACGAGATCACCGACTACCAGCTCGCGCAGGCCGGTGAGCACACGTCGACCGGGCTGCGGTCCGCCGAGGTGGAGGCCCTCGACGCGCTGCCCGACAGCGACGTCAAGGAGGCCCTGCAGGGGCTCCCTGAGGACTTCCGGATCGCGGTCTACCTGGCCGACGTCGAGGGGTTCGCCTACAAGGAGATCGCCGAGATCATGGGCACCCCGATCGGGACCGTGATGTCCCGGCTGCACCGTGGCCGGCGTCAGATGCGCGAGATGCTGACCGATGTGGCGCGCGACCGCGGCATCGTCCGCGGGAGCGACGAGGAGGTGACGGCGTCGTGAGCGCCGAGAAGGACACCCCGCTCGAGCGCAATCCGATGCTCTCCGGCGGTGGGGCCGACTGCGGTGAGGTGCTGGCCGAGGTGTGGATGTTCCTCGACCGGGAGTGCGACCAGAACCGGCGGCAGCTCCTGCAGCAGCACCTCGACGAGTGCGCGCCCTGCCTGGCCGAGTACGGCATCGACGAGAAGCTCAAGGCCCTGCTCGCCCGCAAGTGCGGTGGCGAGGCGGCGCCGGAGTCGCTGAAGGACCGGCTGCGGACCCAGATCCGCTCGGCGGTGCTGGAGCAGGCCCAGGTGACCGTGGAGAGCGGGCCGGAGGGCACCAGCGTGTCGGTCGCGCGGCGGCGTACGGAGTACCGCTCCGAGGGCTGAGCGACCCCCTCTCACGCACGAAGGGCGGGCACCCCGGTGGGGTGCCCGCCCTTCGTCGTCTCGCGTGGCGACTCAGGTGTTCGGCTTCTTGCCGTGGTTCGCCTTGTTCTTGGAGCGGTCGCGACGCTTACGGGCGCGCTTGGACATGATCGCCCTCCTTCCACCGGATCAACACGTGCGGCGGAACCCGCCGCGGGGGAACCCTGATTCTCGCATGTGGTGGGATGGGCGACCGTGACCACGCTGAGCGAGCTGCTCGCCGAGCACACGACGATGGGCGGCGAGACCGCCGACCACCTGCAACGGGTGGTCGGTGAGTGGCAGCTGCTCGCCGACATGTCGTTCGCGGACTTCCTGTTGTGGGTGCCGCTGGACGACCTGAACGCGGTCGCGGAGGACGGCACGACGTCGCGGGCGTCGACCGCGCAGTTCCTCTGCGTCGCCCAGGCCCGCCCGACCACGGCACCCACCGCGCACCCGGACGACGTCGTCGGGCGCCGGGCGGCGACCGTCGAGGTCGGTCAGCTGCGCCGGGCGGTCCTGGAGGGCCGGATCTGCCGCGACGACGACCCACGCTGGCACCTGGAGGTGCCGGTCCGCCGCGAGACCATCCCGGTCCGCCACCACGGCCGCACCGTGGCCGTGCTGTCCCGGGACACGAACCTCGCGACGCCCCGGGTCCCGTCCCCGCTGGAGATCGCCTACCTGGGCAGCGCCTCGGACCTGTGCCAGATGATCGTCGACGGCACCTTCCCGCCGCAGTCCGGCCCGCCCGGCAGCGCCGAGGGCAGCCCGCGCGCCGGTGACGGCCTGGTCCGCCTCGACGTGCACGGCAACGTGGCCTACGCCAGCCCCAACGCGCTCTCGGCCTACCACCGGATGGGCCACGCCAGCGACGTCGCCGGGGCCGATCTCGCCGCCGTCACGAAGGCGCTCGTGCTCGACCCGTTCGACGCCAAGGACGTCGCGGGCCGGATCTGCGACGCGCTGGCGGGCACCCCGTCGAGCCGCATGGAGGTCAAGGGGCGGCGGGCGACGATGCTCGTCCGGGCGCTGCCCCTGCGCCCGCGCGGCGACGCGGCCGGCGCGCTGGTGCTGGTCCGGGACGTCACCGACCTGCGGCGCCGGGACGCGGCGCTGATGTCGAAGGACGCCACGATCCGGGAGATCCATCACCGGGTGAAGAACAACCTGCAGACGGTCGCGGCGCTGCTGCGGCTGCAGGGCCGGCGCAGCGAGTACCCGGAGGCCGGCCGGGCGCTGGAGGAGGCGGTCCGCCGGGTCACCTCGATCGCGCTGGTGCACGAGGCGCTGGCGTACTCGGTCGCCGAGACCGTCGAGCTCGACGAGCTGCTGCCGAAGGTCCTGCCGGCGATCCGGGACGGCGCGACGACCGAGTCCCGGGCCAGGGTCCGGGTGGACGCCGGGTTCGGTGCGCTGCCCGCCGCGAAGGCCACCCCGCTGGTGCTGGTGCTGGCCGAGCTGGTGCACAACGCGCTGGCGCACGCCTACGACCCCGGCATCGCGGGGGAGGTGGTGGTGAGTCCGCAGCGGTCCGCGGGCCGCCTCGAGGTGTCGGTCGCCGACGACGGCCACGGCATGCCGCCCGAGTTCGACTTCGAGAAGTCCAAGGGGCTGGGCCTGCAGATCGTGCGCACGCTGCTGAGCTCGGAGCTGGAGGCCACCATCACCGTCTCCGACCGCGACGGCGGCGGCACGGTGGCGCTGATCCGCGTGCCGCTCGGCGGGTCCTGACGCAACGCCCGGACCGCTCGCCGTCCCCGGGCGGTCGGTCCGGTGCGGCGGGTGACCGCAACCGTCACTGCGGGTGACCCGGGGCGTCAGTGGGCACCACGAGGGCACCGGATACGCTCGTCGCGTGACCGTTGATCCCGGTGCCGTGGTCGCGCCGGCGCCGTGGTGGACGAGTCACTCGGGGTGGCAGATCACCCCGAACACACCTCGGGCCCGTTGCCGGTGGCGTCCGGCTACGGGCCCGAGGTCGGGGAGCTATTGCGCTGTCGAGCGTGTTGCTCAGGCGGGTGTTGCTCAGGCGGTGTGCGCGCGGGGACGCGTGCTGCGCCGCTTCAGGGCGCGCCGCTCGTCCTCGCTCATGCCGCCCCAGACACCCGCGTCCTGGCCGGACTCGAGGGCCCACTGCAGGCACGACTCGGTGACCGGGCAACGCCGGCACACGCTCTTCGCCTCCGCGATCTGCATCAGGGCGGGGCCGCTGGTGCCTACCGGGAAGAACAGCTCCGGGTCCTCGTCGCGGCAGATCGCGTCGTGACGCCAGTCCATGATTGCCTTCTCCTCTGGTGCGCGATCGGGGGTCGCGCCGATCGTCGTGTCTGTTACGTGCGTGTTTCGAAGCTTGTGAATACTTTCACGAGCTCCGTGCGTCCTCAATGGGAAACTGCCCGTCGGATGCGTGAGCGGCCTCATAGCCGCTCGCACACGACAGACCAGTGCCCGGGACCTCGGGAGTCCGGGCCCGGTTCCGACAACAAGTGTCCCTGTCCCACACACATTCGGCTACCCGAATGCTGTGTAGGGCCGGACACCTTGCAGGACCGGATCCTTGCTGATCCGGGCCTCGCGACCCGGACCGCCACGAGCCGCGCTGCCCGTGGATCCCTCGCTTGCGTAGGGACCACCTTGGATCACCGGTTTGGGCTGGTGTAAGCCCCAACGGGATCGGCGGTCCGCTGACATCGGTGAATGGCGGGGTTGCTCACTCCGGCGTGTGAGAGGGCCCGCACGGGGCGCGACGAACCGCCCGTCTCACACGACGACGCGTAACGCTCCGGCCACGCTCAGGAACTCCACGTCGGTGCGCATGCCGAGGTGGTCGCCGTCGAGCTGCAGCGCCAGCGGCCGGTCGGAGGTGATCCGGACCTGCGGGACGGCGTCGTGCCGGACGATGTGGCGGCCGTGCGGGTCACCGTCCGCGGCCAGTATCTGGCGCAGCGTGGCCGCGATCGTCCGCGGCCCGAGACCGGTGAGCGCGAACAACCCGAGCCCGCTGCCGAACGACGAGCGCGGGTTCGTCCGCACCGCGCGCCCCGACAGGTAGGTCCACGGGTCCGTGTTGGAGACGAACGCCAGCTTCACGCCCTCCAGCGGCGCGGCACCGGGGATGTCGACCGTCATCGACGGCGGCCGGCGCAGCTGCGCGACGTACTGCGCGAGGGCGGTCATCGCGTAGCGGCCGGGGCTGGCCTCGTGGCCCTGCGCCCTGGCCCGCTCGACCGCGGCGACGACGTCGGCGTCCCAGCCGATGCCGGCGTTGAAGGTGAACCAGCGGTCGTCGGCGTGCCCGAGACCGACCAGGCGCCTGCGCCGCTGCGCCAGCGCCTGCAGCACGTGACCGGTCGCGTCCACCGGGTCGCGGGGCAGCTCCAGTGCCCTGGCGAAGACGTTCGCCGAGCCGCCGGGGACCACCGCCAGCATCGCCGTGGCGTCCGGGTCCGGGCGCGGGGCGCCGGTCCCGGTGCCGGTCTGCGCGGCGAGCAGGCCGTTGACGACCTCGTTCACCGTGCCGTCGCCGCCGAGGGCGACGACGAGCTCGACGCCGTCGGCGACGGCCGCCGCGGTCGCCTCCGCGGCGTGCCCCCGGTACCGGGTCTGCAGCACCTCGAGCTTGAGCTCGCTGGCGAGTGCCTTGGTCAGCACATCCCGTCCGGCGGCGGTGGTGGACGTGGCCTGGGGGTTGACCACGAGCATCGCGCGCACGGGGCCGACTGTATCGACCGGCCCGATCCCTATCCTCGACACCGTGGCCGAGGAACAGGGGAAGGGTGCCGGTGGGCGCACCGCGGTGCCGGAGAACGTGCGGGTCTCCGGGGTCCTGGTGGGGGTGCAGGGCCTGGCCGGGGTCGTCGTGTCGGTGGTGCTGGCCGTCCGGGCGATCGGTGCCGGTGACGCCCGCGGCTACTACGGACTGGCCGAGGCGGGGATCTTCCTGCTGATGGCGGGGGCCGTCGCGGGGATCGGGTACGGCCTGTTCCGCGGGGTGCACGGCTGCCGGACGCCGGCGATCGTCGTCCAGCTGCTGCTGTTCCCGGTCATCTACTACGTCCTCGGTCCCAGCCGGCAGCTGCTGTGGGGGATCGTCTGCGGGCTGTTCGTGCTGTTCACGTTCCTGATGCTGATCAGCGAGCAGACCCGGCGGTGGTCGATGGGGGAGGACTACCCGGACTGAGCGGCGCGCGACGCGAGCGCGGCCAGCGGGCCGCCGGTGAGCCGGTAGGTGGTCCAGCCGTCGTTCGGCCCGGCCCCGATCGACCGGTAGAAGCCGATCGCCGGGGTGTTCCAGTCGAGCACGTTCCACTCCAGCCGGGCCCACCCGCGGTCCGCGCACTCGGCGGCCAGCGCGGCGAGCAGCCGCACGCCGTGGCCGCCGCCCCGGTGCGCGGGCGAGACGTAGAGGTCCTCCAGGTGCATCCCGGCGACGCCCTCCCAGGTGGAGAAGGTCCGGAACCAGATCGCGATCCCGACCACCTCGCCGTCGCCGGTGGTCGCGACGTGCGCCCACGCGACGGGCTCGGCGCCGAACAGCGCCGCGTGCAGCTGGTCGTCGGTGAGACCGCACTCGTCGGCGGCCTTCTCGTAGTCGGCCAGCTCGTGCACGAGCCGGACCATCGCCGGGACGTCGGCCGGGCCGGCCGGGCGCACGGCGTTCACGACGACGTCCCGGTGGGCCGCTGGTTGAGGTGGTCGAGGCGCGGGACCCCGCGCTCGAACCCGAGGACGGTGACCCCGGCCGGGTCCATCCGGAAGTGGACGCCGCCGCTCGCCGGCTGCCCGATCCACCGGGCGGTGAGCACCCGGGAGAAGTGGCCGTGCCCGACCAGGACGACGTCACCGCCCCCGAGCAGCGCGCGGGCGTCGGCCAGCACGGAGTCGGCGCGGGCGGACACGTCGCCCGCGGTCTCGCCGCCGGGCCACGGGCCGTCCCACACGGTCCAGCCGGGCAGCGTCTCGCGGATCTGCGGGGTGGTGAGGCCCTCGCCGTCGCCGTAGTCCCACTCGGACAGTCGCTCGTCGACGGCGTCGACGGCCAGCCCGGCGAGCTCGGCGGTGTCCCGCGCGCGTGTGCGCGGGGAGCAGAGGACGCGGGCGGGCGGGTCGTCGTGGCGGACCAGGGTCAGCGCGTCCCGGACGCTGCGGGCGGCGGCCCGCCCGGCACCGGTGAGCGGGATGTCGGTGCGGCCGGTGTGCTTCCCGGTCCGCGACCACTCGGTCTCACCGTGCCGCAGGAGCAGGACGCGGCCGTACGGGTCGGCTTCGGAGCTCACACCCGGTGACGCTAGTCGTGCGCCGGGCCGCGCGCCGCTCCCCGGGCGTGGGCTGCGGGGTGCGGGTTTCGCCCGGTCGTGGCGCCCGCCCACCCGTCCGGGGCGTGACGGCGTCCGGCCCGCCCTCGTTGGGGCCGCGACGGGGTGCGGTCCCGCGCCCACCGGCCCGCCGTCCGAGGAGTGTCATGTCGCAGCTGCCCCGCCGTCTCGCACGGCGGATCGCCGGGATCTGCGCCGCGGCCGGCCTGTCGGCCGTCGCGGTCCTCACCGTCCCCGGTGGCACCGCGCTCGCCCAGCCGGGGCCCGCCCCGATCGGGCCCGGCGTGCAGATCGTCACGCCACTCGGCGACGGCGCGGAGCTCTGCACGGCGAACTTCCTGTTCACCGGAGCGGGCGGCCAGGACGGGCACCGCGACGGCGACGGCGCCGAGCACCAGTCGTCCCCGGCCGGGAAGCTCTACCTCGGCACGGCCGCGCACTGCACGGGTACCGCCGAGTCGACGGGCTCGGTGGACGGCTGCGTCGAACCGGTCATGCCGGAGGGCACGGAGGTCGGCATCACCGGTCGTGACGGCCGCACCTACAGCGGCACCGTCGCCTACAACTCCTGGGCGGCGATGCAGGCGCGCGGCGAGACCGACCGGGCGGCCTGTGGCTACAACGACTTCGCGCTGATCGAGCTGAGCCCGGAGGCCGCGGCGGTCGCCGACCCGACGGTGCCCGGCTTCGGCGGCCCCGTGGCCCTCGACACCGACGGCACCCGCAACGGCGAGACCGTCTACAGCCACCAGCCGAACCAGCTGGCGGCGACGCCGGACAAGCAGGGGATCAGCCTGGGCAGGCCGGAGGGGCCGCGCACGCACGTCGTCGTCACCGCACCGCCGGGGGTGCCGGGCGACTCGGGCTCGGGCTACCTCGACTCCGAGGGCAAGGCCTTCGGTGTGCTGTCCAGCCTGCTGCTGCCGACCGCGGCCAACGGCGTCGCCGACATCGCGCAGGCCCTGGACTACGCGGCCGAGTACGGCCGGATCGGGAAGGTGGACCTCGTCCCCGGAACCGCGCCGTTCGCGCCGGACACGCTCCGGATGACCGAGCTGCCGGCCGGCCCGCAGCTCCCTGCGCAGCCGCTGCCGGACCTCACGCCCGCACCGCTGCGCTGAACCCGCAACCCGTACGCGCGTCCTGTGCGGGTGCCCACTCCGGCCGTGCCGGACCCCCGGATCCGGGCCTCGCCCTGGTTAGACTGCGCGCCAGTACCCGACAGCCGTGTCCCGCCCCGGATCCGCATCCGGAACCGGAGAGGCGGGATGGCCGTCCGGCACCGCGATCCGGTCGACGACACCCGCGACCTCCGGTGCAACGGCAGGCGCCCCCGACCGGCGCCGCTCACGTACCAGACCAGTGGAGTCACTCGATGACGCTCGCCCAGGACCGCCCGACCGCCGCCCCGCACCGAGACGAGGTGTTCGGCGCGCACGAGGGCGGGAAGCTCGCGACCGGGCTGACCGCGCCGCTGGCCGACGCCCGGGACCTGTCGATCGCCTACACCCCCGGTGTGGCGGACGTCTGCCGCGCCATCGCCGACGACGCCTCGCTCGCCTCCCGCTACACCTGGGCGCACCGGCTGGTGGCGGTCGTGAGCGACGGCACCGCGGTGCTCGGCCTGGGCGACATCGGCCCGCGGGCGTCGCTGCCGGTGATGGAGGGCAAGTCGGCGCTGTTCAAGTCGTTCGCCGGCCTGGACTCGATCCCGCTGGTGCTCGACACCACCGACGTCGACGAGATCGTCGAGACGCTCGTGCGGCTGCGTCCGACCTTCGGGGCGGTGAACCTGGAGGACGTCTCGGCCCCGCGCTGCTTCGAGCTGGAGCGTCGGCTGGTCGAGGCCCTGGACTGCCCGGTCATGCACGACGACCAGCACGGCACCGCCGTGGTCCTGCTCGCGGCGCTCGACGGCGCCTGCCGGCTGCAGGGCCGCCCGCTCGCCGACCTGCGGATCGTCATCTCCGGTGCCGGTGCCGCCGGCATCGCGTGCGCCCGGATCCTGCTCGCCGCCGGTGCCTCGGACGTCGTGCTGCTCGACTCCCGCGGGATCGTCGACGCGGGGCGCGGGGGCGAGAAGGCCGACCTGGCCGCGGTCACCAACCCGCGTGGCGTGACCGGCGGGATCGCCGAGGCGATGGACGGGGCGGACGTGTTCGTCGGCCTCTCCAGCGCGACGCTGCCGGAGGAGGTGCTGGCCACGATGGCCCCCGAGGGCATGGTGTTCGCGCTGTCCAACCCGGACCCCGAGGTGCACCCGGACGTCGCCGCGCGGCACGCGGCGATCGTCGCGACCGGGCGCAGCGACTTCCCGAACCAGATCAACAACGTGCTGGCCTTCCCCGGGATCTTCCGGGGCGCGCTGGACGTGCACGCCCGCCGGATCACCGACGGGATGAAGGTCGCGGCCGCCCGGGCCATCGCGGACGTGGTGGCCGACGAGCTGAGCCCGTCGAAGATCGTTCCCGGGCCGTTCGACCCGCGCGTGGCGCCCGCCGTCGCAGCCGCCGTCGCCCGTGCCGCGGGTGACAGCGGGGCGACGTCCGGGTGACGACGACCGGGTAGATCCGGTTACCAACCGTGCACGACGGGGCGGTGCGGCGAACGGCGCGCTGCGCTGTGAGCGGTCGTGCACGGTGCGTCAAGCCTCCGTGCGCCGTTCGGCGACCCTCCGACGCCCTTCACCCTGAGGGACGGGCGTACCACTCACGGTGAATATGGCCCGGAGGAGCGCAATTGCGCCGAACGGCCCCATTACCCGCTGTGCAGGATGCCTCGATCGGGCTACGGGGGCGGATCGCCCGGCCCGGTGGCTCGTTGTCCACGGTGGAGCTGCCGAGCAGAACGGAGGCGGGCGTGGCCGAGCTGGATCCACGGACGGGACACCGTCCGGGGGGTACGCCCCGTGGCGTGTACGACGACGAGTCGATGGGCGGTGCTGCCGGGGACCCACGCCGCGACGTGGACCGGCCCACCGGTATCGCCGGTGACCTCGCCCGGGCGTTCGCCGGGCCCGGAGGCACCGCGGCGTCACGGCCGCGGCCGTCGCCGTCGCCGCGTCCCGCCGAGGGCGAGCCGCTCGCGGAGGCGCTGTATGCGCCCACCGCCGGGAACGCCGCGGACGTGTTCGACGGTGCTGCCCCGATGACCGGTGCCGCCCCGGTGCCCGGCGCACCCGAGGCCCGGGCCGACCGTGCGCCGTCGCCGACGCCGCGCCCGGCGGCCGACGAACTCCCGCAGCTCCCGGCGCTCCCGCCCTCGCCCGCCCTGCTCTGCGACGCCGCAGGCACCGTGCTCCACACCAACGCCGCGCTCCGCAGGCTCGCGGGGTCGGCCGACCCGACGGGCATGAAGCTCCCGCAGCTGCTCGTCGGCCCCGACTCCGACGCCCGGCTGGTCCGCGCCGACCGCCGGCTGGCCCGGGTGAAGGTCGTCCGCTGGCCGCACCCGGGGGACCACACCGTCGTGCTGCTCACCGCGTTCCCGGACGCGGCGCCCGCGGCGTCCGACGAGGCCCCCGCTCTGGACCTGGAGCGGGCCACCCGCTCCGGCACCTGGACCTTCGACCTGCAGGCCGGGACGCTGACCCGCAGCGAGGGCCTGGTCGAGCTCTACCGGGTGCTGGGCGTCCGCCCGGACGGCCCGGACGGCCCGATCGAGGGCGAGCAGGTCGAGCGGGTCTGCCGGATGCTGCGCCGCGGCCCGGAGGAGTCGTCGTCGGCGGCGCACGCCTCGCACTCGTCGGAGATCCGGCCGGAGGGCGGCGCGGTGCTGTCCTGCCGCACCCGGATCGACCGCACCCCCGGCGGCGCGCCGCTGCGGCTGATCGGGACCGTGCAGGACGTCTCCGACCGCCGCCGTGCCGAGTCCCGCGCGCAGCGCTCCGGGCAGCGGTTCGCCGACCTGGTCGCCACGATCACCACCGGCGTCGCGATGCTCGACGGCCGCGGCCGGATCGTCGACGCCAACCCCGCGCTGTGCCGGCTGCTCGACGCCGACCTGGAGACCCTGCGCGGTGTCCCGGCGCGGGCGCTGTCCGCGGAGCCGCAGCGCGGCGACCGCGGCGGCCTGCCGGACTGGCTGCGCGACCCCTCGCACCCCGAGCCGACGTACCGGATCGAGTCGCTGCCGCTGCTGCGGGCTGACGGCACCCGGGTCGACTGCGAGGTCGTCGTCAACGCCGCCCCGTCCGACGACGGCCGCCCGTTCTGGCTGCTCGTCGTCACCGACGTCGGCGAGCGCCGGCGCGCCGCGGACGTGCTCCGCGAGGCGAACACCGTCGACCCGCTCACCCGGCTGCCCAACCGTGCCGGGCTGCTCGAGCTGGCCGACCGCCTCCTGTCCGGGCCGGGCGCCGACCGGGTCGCGGTCGTCTGCGGGGACGTCGACGACTTCGCCCGGGTCAACACCGGCCTCGGTCACGACGCCGGCGACACCCTGCTCACCGAGCTGGCGGGCAGGCTGCAGCGCGAGCTGCCGCCGCTGTGCACCGCGGCCCGGCTGTCCGCGGACGAGTTCGCCGTCGTCTGCGCGGACACCGACGACGTCGGCGGCGCGGCCACGCTGGCCGGCACGGTCGCCGACCTGCTCCGCGGCTCCGTCACCGTGGCCGGGCGCCCGGTGACGCTGAGCGCCTCGGTCGGTGTCGCGACCCGCGACGCCGTGCCCGAGGGGCCACGTGCCCCGCGGGGCGACGACCTGCTCCGCTCGGCCGAGGTCGCCGTGCAGCAGGCCAAGAAGCGCGGCCGTGGCACCGTCGTGGTCGCGGACCGCGGCACCGTCGGTCCCGCCCAGCGTCAGCTGGAGCTGGAGGCGGAGCTGCGCGCCGCGATCGAGTCCGACGAGCTGCGCCTGGAGTACCAGCCGGTCGTCGGCCCGGACGGCACCGTGCTCTCCGCCGAGGCGCTGCTGCGCTGGTCGCACCCGGTGCACGGCGAGGTCTCCCCGGGCGAGTTCCTGCCGGTCGCCCAGCGGGGTGGTCTGCAGCGGGATCTCGACCTGTGGGTGCTGCGGACGGCGGCCGCCGAGGCGGCGACCTGGCCGCGGCACGGCCGGTCGATCGCCGTCGCGGTCAACCTGGCCGGCCTGCTGCCGGCCGACCCGGACTTCCTGGAGGAGGTCAGCGCGATCGTCGACGGTGCCGGGCTGGGCTGGGACCAGCTGGTGCTCGAGCTCGTCGAGACCAGCCTGGTCGCGCTGCCGCGCCCGGCGCTGGACGCGATGAGCGAGCTCGTCCGGCGCGGGGTCCGGTTCGCCGTCGACGACTTCGGCACCGGCTACTCGTCGCTGGCCCGGCTCAAGGAGCTCCCGGCGCAGACGGTGAAGGTGGACCGCGCGTTCGTCACCGGGGTCGGCACCGACCCGGCGGACTTCGCCCTGGCCCGGGCGGTGGTCGAGGTCGCCCGGGCGATGGGCCGTGCCACCGTCGCGGAGGGCGTGGAGACCGCCGAGCAGTTCCACGTGCTGCGCGGGCTCGGGGTCAACGCGTTCCAGGGCTGGTTGTTCGCCCGCTCCCTGCGGCCGGACGACCTGCACCGGGTGCTGCGCGGCGGCGGCCTCCCCACCCCGGCGACGACCGCGACGCCGCCCGGAGGCACCCCCGGCGCCTGGTGACCGGACCGGCCGGCCCGGAGCCGTCCGGTCCGGACACGTGCCCGCACGGCGGCCGGCCGGGTCGCCGGTCGTCCACGACCGGGTTAGTGTTCTCCGACCATGCGGCCCCTCGGCCGCACGCCGAGGGCAGGGGGAACCGGCGATGATCGAGTTCCGGGGCGTCACGAAACGCTTCCCGGACGGGACGGTCGCGGTCGACGAGCTCGACCTCGTCGCGGAGCAGGGACGGATCACGGTGTTCGTGGGTCCGTCCGGCTGCGGGAAGACGACCTCTCTCCGCATGATCAACAGGATGGTCGAGCCGAGCTCGGGCGAGTTGCGGGTGGACGGTCAGGACGTCCTGTCCGCGGACCCCGCCGAGCTGCGCCGGGGCATCGGCTACGTGATCCAGCAGGCCGGGCTGTTCCCGCACCGCACCGTCGTCGACAACATCGCCACCGTGCCGATGCTGCTCGGCAACGGCCGCAAGGCCGCACGGGACCGGGCGATGGAGCTGATGGAGACCGTCGGCCTCGACACCGCGATGGCGCGCCGCTATCCGGCGCAGCTGTCCGGCGGCCAGCAGCAGCGCGTCGGTGTGGCGCGCGCGCTCGCCGCGGACCCGCCGGTGCTGCTGATGGACGAGCCGTTCTCCGCGGTCGACCCGGTGGTCCGGGAGAGCCTGCAGGACGAGCTGTTGCGGCTGCAGTCCGAGCTCGGCAAGACGATCGTGTTCGTCACTCACGACATCGACGAGGCGATCAAGCTCGGCGACCGCGTGGCGGTGTTCCGGGTCGGCGGGCGCCTCGCCCAGTACGACGAGCCGGGTGTGCTGCTCTCCCGCCCGGTCGACGACTTCGTCGACACCTTCGTCGGGCGGGACCGCGGCTACCGCGGGCTCGGCTTCCTGACCTCGGACGCGATCCCGATCGGGCCGCTGCCGGTGCTCTCGGTCGGCGACCCCCTGCCCGACGACGGCTGGGCACTCGTCGTCGACACCACGGCCCGCCCGCTCGGCTGGGCCAGGGCGGGCGACGGCGTCGTCACCGAGGACCTGGTGGTCCCGGGCGGCTCGCTCTACGCCGTCGGGTCGGGGTCGCTGCGCGGCGCGCTGGACGCAGCGCTGTCGTCGCCGTCGGGGCAGGGCGTCGCGGTGGACGCCGACGGTCGCGTCGCCGGGTCGGTGACCGCCGACGACGTGCTGGCGGCGCTGCCCGCGGCCCGCGACGACTCCGCCGCGTAGGGGCCCGGCGATGGACTGGGTCTTCCGCAACTCCGACCTCGTGCTCGAGCTGACCGGCCAGCACCTCGTGTTCGCGCTGGTCCCGGTGCTGGTCGGGCTGCTGCTCGCGATCCCGCTGGGGTGGCTGGCCAACCGCCGCTCGTGGGGCCGCACGCTCACCCTCAACGCCGCGGGCTTCCTCTACACGCTGCCGTCGCTGGCGCTGTTCGTGTTCCTGCCGCCGATCCTCGGCACCCGGATCCTCGACCCGGTGAACGTGGTCATCGCGCTGACGGTCTACGTGCTGGCGCTGCTGGTCCGCACCGTCGCCGACGCGCTGTCCGCGGTCCCGGCGCGGATCGTCGACTCGGCGACGGCGATGGGCTACCGGCCGGTCCGCCGGTTCCTCGCGGTCGAGCTGCCGATGGCCGTCCCGGTGATCGTGGCCGGGCTGCGCGTCGCGGCGGTCAGCACGATCAGCATGGTCACCGTCGGGTCGGTGATCGGTTTCGGCGGGCTCGGCAAGATGTTCACCGAGGGGTTCCAGCGGGAGATCCCGCAGCAGACGATCGCCGGCATCGTGCTGGTGCTGCTGCTGGCACTGGTGGTCGACCTCCTCCTGGTACTGATCGGCCGGCTCCTCACACCGTGGGAGCGGGCGCGGACGGGGGCCGCGGCATGACCTACCTCGGCTGGCTCTTCGACGGCGCGAACTGGACGGGACCCGAGGGGATCCTCGTCCGGCTCGCCGAGCACCTCGGCTACACGGCCCTCACGATGCTGGTCGCGATGGCGATCGCACTGCCCCTGGGCGCCTGGATCGGCCACACCGGACGCGGCGGCGTGGTCGTCGTCGGCCTGGCGAACGCGCTGCGCGCGCTCCCGACGCTCGGGCTGCTGGTACTGCTGTTCCTCCTGGTCGGACTCGGCCTGCTCGGCCCGCTGATCGCGCTGGTGATCATGGCCGTGCCGCCGCTGCTGGCCGGCGCGTACTCCGGTGTGCGCAACGTCGATCCCGCCGTGGTGGACGCCGCGCGGGGGGTCGGCATGCGCGGGCCCGAGGTGCTGTGGAAGGTGGAGCTGCCGAACGCGCTCCCGCTGATCGTCGGCGGGGTCCGCAGCGCGACGCTGCAGGTCGTGTCCACCGCGACCGTCGCCGCCTACGTCGGCATCGGCGGGCTGGGCCGGTTCATCCTCGACGGCCTCGGGCAGCGCGACTTCGGCGCGATGATCGGCGGTTCGGTGCTGGTCGCGTTGCTCGCGGTCGTCGCCGACCTGGTGCTGGGCGGGCTGCAACGGCTGATCGTCTCGCCCGGCCTGCGGGCCGGGGCGGCCGCGCCCGCGCCGTCCGGCCGCGGGGGGCTGCGCGTGCTGCGCGGCGGACGGGACACGGAGGCGAGTGCGGCGTGAAGAAGCTCGTGACCCTGCTGGCGGTCGCCGTGTTCGTGCTGACCGGGTGCGGCGGCGACCCGCTCGCCGGCTCCGACACCGCCCCCGACGTGGTGGCGATCGGCTCCGGGAACTTCACCGAGTCCCAGCTGCTCGCCGAGGTGTACGCGCTGGCCCTGCGCGACGCCGGTGTGCAGGTCGAGGACCCGGTCGCGATCGGGTCCCGGGAGGCGTACTTCCCGGCCCTGCAGGACGGGTCGGTCGACCTGATCCCGGACTACTCCGGCGCGCTGATGACCTACCTGGACGAGGAGGCGACCGCGGTCGAGCCGGACGAGGTCTACGCCGAGCTCGGCCGGGTCCTGCCGCCCGGGCTGGTGCTGGGCCGGATGTCGGAGGCGGAGAACAAGGACGCCGTCGTCGTCACCCGGGAGACCGCGACCCGGCTGAACCTGCGCACGGTGGCCGACCTGGCCCCGCACTGCCCGCAGATGACCTTCGGCGGCGGGCCCGAGTTCCGGACCCGGCCGGACGGCATCCCCGGCCTGGCCAAGAACTACGGCTGCGCGTTCGGTCAGTACCGGTCGCTGGACTCCGGCGGCCCGCTGACCGTCGCGGCGCTCGAGGGCGACGACGTGCAGGCCGCGAACCTGTTCACGACCGACCCGGCGCTGCCGCAGAACGACTTCGTCCCGCTCGCGGACCCGAAGGAGAACTTCGCCGCGCAGAACGTGGTGCCGGTCGTCGCGGAGCGCAAGGCGTCGCCGCAGGTCCGCGCGGTGCTGGACAGGATCTCCGCGGCGCTGTCCACCGAGGAGCTGCTGGCGATGAACACCGAGGCCGCCGGGCCGGAGAAGCCGGCGCTGCGCACCGTCGCGGCCGACTGGCTCGAGCGCAAGCAGCTGCTGGGGAGCGGAGCGTGAAGGTCCTCTCGCTGCACCGCTACCCGGTGAAGTCGATGCTCGGCGAGGACCTCGGTGCGCTGGACCTCGACGGGCACGGCGTCGTCGGGGACCGCGCGCTGGCGCTGCTCGACACCGAGCACGGCCGGGTGGCGACGGCGAAGCAGCCCCGGCACTGGCGGGCACTGCTGCGGTGCCGCTCCGCGGGATCCGGGGCAGCGGTGCGGGTCACCCTGCCCGACGGCCGCACCCTGCCCGCCGGTGACGCGGGCGACGCACTGTCCGAGCTGCTCGGCCGCCCGGTGCGGATGAGCGTCCGCCGGGACGACGGCGCCGTCGTCGAGCGGCCGGACCCCGAGGACGTGCTGGCCGCCGGCCTCGACGCCGACGTCGACGCCCCGCTGCTGGAGATCGCCCAGGGCACGCCCGGCGGCCGGTTCGTCGACCACTCGCCGGTGCACCTGATCACCACCGCGACCCTCGACGCGCTCGGGGTGGAGGCGCTGCGCTACCGGCCCAACGTCGTCGTCGCGACGCCGGACGGGACGCCGGCGTTCGTGGAGAACGACTGGCTCGGCCGCCGGATCACTCTCGGCGCGGTGACCCTGGTCCCGACCCTGCCGACGCCGCGCTGCTCGGTCCCGACCCTGGAGCACGGTGACCGTCCGCGCGCCCCGGAGGCCCTGCGCGGCCCGGCCGAGCGGAACCGGGTCGAGGTCGAGGGGTTCGGCGTGCTGCCGTGCGCCGGCATCTACGCCCGCGTAGAAATCCGCGGTCCCCTCCGCACCGGCGACCCCGTCACCGTCACCTGACCTGTGCCCGCCCGGGGACGCTCACCGGACCCGGGGACGCTCACCGGATCGGGTGCGCGCGGACGGATCCGGTGAGCGGAAGGGCTAGAACAGCCGGGACTGGACGTCGGTGATCAGCAGGATCAGGAACAGGACCGACGAGATGCCCAGGACGCCGTTGGAGAGCCAGCCGTTGCGGCCCTCCTTCGGCACCAGCTTCGTGTTCAGCAACAGGAGCAGGGTGACCGCCAGGAACGGCATGAAGAACGAGCCCAGCACGCCGTAGACCAGGGTCAGCGCGAACGGCCGGTCCAGGAACAACAGTGCCATCGGCGGGATCGTCAGCCAGAGCAGGTACCCACGGAACGCCCAGGAGCGTTCGGCCGCCGCCGCCTCGTAGGCACCGGGGCGCCCCGGGCCCGCTCCGCGCTCGTCGTCCCCGGCCGGATCCTCGCCCGGCACCACGACGGTGGGGCCGTCCGCGGCGGTGCCGATCGCGGCGGCCTTCCCGTGCGGGAGCCGGATCGCCCGCGTCCAGTCGGTGAACAGCAGCGAGACGCCGTTCCACACCCCGAGCAGCGACGTCACGGACGCCGACAGGAAGCCGATGAGGAAGAGGATCCGCACACCCTCGCCGTAGAGCTCACCCAGCCGGTCGCCGAGCACCAGCAGCCCGCGGTCGCTCTCGGTGATCTCGGTGCCGAGCAGGATGGTCGCGCCGATCACCAGCATCGCGATCACGAACAGCCCGGTCAGCACGTAGCCGACCGCGTTGTCGAGCCGCATCATCGACAGCCAGCGCGGTCCCTTCCAGCCCTTGGCGTAGAGCCAGTAGCCGTAGCTCGACATCGTGATCGTGCCGCCCACACCTCCGATGAGGCCGAGCACGTACACGGTCGAGCCCTCGGGCAGTCGCGGGACGAGGCCGGACGCCAGCGCACCGAGATCGGGACCGACCAGGACCGCGATCCCGATGACGGACACGAACATCACCGCCACGAGGACGGTCATGATCTTCTCGAACAGCGCGTAGCGCTGGAACCAGACGAGCACCAGCCCGGCGAGACCGGTGATGATGCCCCACCAGCGCACGGACAGGCCGTCGAACAGCGCGTTCAGCGGCAGGCCCACCGCGGACATCGCGGTCGCGCCGTAGACGAAGCCCCACACCACGATGTAGACGCCGAAGAAGACCGTCGCCCAGCGCCCCAGCCGTCGCCAGCCGTCGAGCATCGTCGCGCCGGAGGCGAGGTGCCAGCGCCCGACGGCCTCGCCGAGGGCGAGCTTGACCAGCGTGCCGACGACCGCGGCCCACAGCAGGACGGTCCCGAAGCTGGCGCCGGCGACCATCGTGGCCACCAGGTCGCCGGCCCCGACCCCGGTCGCGGCGGCGACGAGGCCCGGACCGATCGAGCGGATCTTCTTCGCGCCGGTCGGCGGTTCGAGGAAGTCGGTCTGCGGACCGGGGGAGGCCATCGTCACACTCCGAATCGCGACGCCGGGGTCGGAACGGCCGGGGTCGGCCGACCGGGTGCACGCTAGGCCAGCCGGGGGCGTCATTCCAGCGCGATCGGGTCACGACTGTCCGGTTCGTGCCGCTCGTGGCGGTGACGGTCACGTTCGGCGAGCGTTGCGCGGGGTCACCGCGCGGCTCACCATGGTGACGACCACCTGCCGATAGATTCTGCGCGGCGTCCGGGCACCCCGGCACGCCACGTACGCACGCACGGAGGGCGGCATGGCGAACATCGACGAGATCCGGGCCGGGATCGGGCGGGCCAACCAGCAGGCCACCGAGAGCCTGGGCGCCCTGCGCCACGCCCGGCAGGCCATCGAGGAGGCAGGCTCGGCCTTCTCCCAGAACATCTACGGCACCGCTCAGGGCGACGCCGACGACGCCCGCGCCCGGTTCGCCGCCGCCTCCGAGAAGATCGACGAGGTGGAGCAGGCCCTGCACGTCGCCATGCAGTCCGCCGACGACGTCGCCGCCCGGCTCTGAGGCCCGGCGCCCGCCCCGATGGCCCGCCGCCGCGAACGGATCCGGACCGCGTTCCAGAGCTTCCACTCCGCCGCCTCCGCCGCACTCGGTGCCGCCGAGGTCCGGCGGGACCGGGCGGCCGCGGCGCACGCGGAGGCGATGGCGGAGCTGTGGCTGCGGGAGACCGGGCACGACGCCGCCCAGCACGACCCGGGGCTCGCGCCGGTGCTGGCCAACCCGCGGCTCGCCGGCGTCGTCGCCCGGGTCGCGGAGGACCGCGCGCACGCCTTCGACGGCTGGCAGGACGACTCGCCGCAGGCGCTGTCGGACATCGTCGCCGGGGCCGCACCCGGTGCCGCCGGTGACGACCCGTCCGAGTGGAAGGCCGTCGCGGGCCGCGCCGAGGCCGTCGACGGCGTGCCGGAGATGTGGGCGCTGGGCACCGGCTCGGTCGAGGGCGGCACCCCGTTCCGGGTCGCCGTCCCGCTGCTCGACGGCGCGCACCTGCAGGTCGTGTCGTCTCCGCGGACCCGTGAGCGGGCCGAGTCCATGGTCGAGCAGCTGGTCCTGCGGCTGCTGCGCCACTACCGGCCCGGCGTCGTCAACGTGCACGTGTGGGACGTCGGCCAGCTCGCCGGGGCGCTGCCCGGCCTCTATCCGCTGACCCGCACCGGCCTGTTGACGGTGCACGACCCGACCCGGCTGGAGTCGCTGCTGTCGCAGCTCGCCGACCGGATCCGCCGGGTGCAGACCCGGGTGCTCGCGGCGGGCTGCTCGTCGCTGGCCGAGCTGGCGGGCGAGACGGGCACGCGCCCCGAGTCGTGGATGGTCGCGGTCCTGGTCGGCAACGGCCGGGAGCTGCCCGAGGCCGAGCTGCGCCAGCTGCAGCGGGTCGCCCGCGGCGGGATCGCGGCCGGGGTGGTGCTCGTGCTGCTCGACGTGCCGGTCGGGCTGCGCCGCCCGGTGGAGGCGGTCGACTTCGGCGACCCGCCCGGCACCGATCCCGACGACGTGTCGATCGCCGTCCCCGTCCGGACGTCGCTGACCGGCCCGCACGTGCTCGTCGAGCCGGACGCCCCGGTGCCCCCCGACGACGTCACGAAGATCTGTACGGCGATCGCGGCGGCGCACGAGGAGTGGCGCGGCCGGCTCGGTGCGTTCGCCGACCTGCTCCCGGCCGGCCCGGACCGCGGGCGGGACCGCTCGCACCAGGGGCTGGTCACCGAGATCGGCTTCTCCGACGGGATGCCGTCCGAGCTGGTCCTCGACGACCACTCGCCGCACGCCCTGGTCGGCGGGCCCAGCGGGTCGGGCAAGACGAACCTGCTGCTGGCCTGGATCTCCGGTCTGGCCGCCCGCTACGGCCCGGACGAGGTCGAGCTGTACCTGCTCGACTTCAAGGAGGGCGTCTCCTTCACCCAGTTCGCACCGGACCCGGACGGGCACCGGCCGGACCGGCTGCCGCAGGCCCGGCTGATCGGCGTCAACATCAACACCGACCGGGAGTTCGGGCTGGCGCTGCTGCGCCACCTCTCCGAGGTCATGCGGTCCCGGGCCGAGGCGGCGCGGCGTCACGGCGCGACGAAGCTCTCCGAGCTCCGCGACGAGCTCGCCGACCGCGGGATCACGGGCCCGGAGGCCCGGCTGCCTCGGATCGTCGCCGTCGTCGACGAGTTCCAGTTCCTGTTCACCGGGCGCGACGCGGTGAGCGCCGAGGCCACCGCGCTGCTCGAGGACGTCGCCCGGCGCGGCCGGTCGCAGGGCGTGCACCTGGTGCTGGCCAGCCAGGACATCTCCGGGATCGACGCCCTGTGGGGCCGGTCGGCGATCTTCGAGCAGTTCGTGCTGCGGATCGCACTGCCCCGCGCCCGGCGGATCCTGGCCCAGGACAACGAGGCCGCGCTGGAGATCCCCCGCTGGCACGCGGTGGTGAACCACGACTCCGGCGTCGAGCACGGCAACCGGGTGGTGCGGGTGCCCGAGGCCGGTGCGCCGTTGCTGCGCGAGGTGCAGCGCACCGCGTTCGAGACGTTCCCCGACGAGCCGGACCCGGTCGTCTTCGACGGGGCGCGCGCCCCCGCGCACGAGGCGCTCGCCGCCCGGCTGCCCGACGACGGCGTCCCCCGCGCACTGGTCGGGCAGTTCGTCGACGTGCACGGCAGCCCCGCCGCGGCCGGGCTCGCCGACGGCCCGGGACGCAACCTCGGGGTGATCGGGCCGGACGCGCGGGCCGCCGTCCCGCTGCTGTGCGCGGCGGTGGAGTCCTACCTCGCCGCCCTGCCCGGCGACGACGCCCGGGTCGTGCTCGTCCCGCTGGCCGCCGATGCGGGCCCGGCCGCGGACGAGCTCGCCGGCCGGCTCCGCGCGGACGTCGAGAAGGTCGCCGCGGACGGGTTCGCGGAGCGGGTGCGGTCGCTCGCGGCGACCGTCCGCGACCGGACCGGCGCCGGGACCGTCCACCCGCCGCTGGCGGTGGTGCTCTTCGGCGCGGACGTCGCCGAGGCGATGCTGGACCGGACCGGGACCGAGGACCTGCGGGCCGTGCTGCGGCACGGGCCCGGTGTCGGCGTGCACGTGCTGGGCTGGTGGCAGGGCGCGCAGCGGCTCAAGACGCTCCTCGCGCCGCCCGGGGCCGCGATCGACGATCTCGGTGCGTGGGTGGCGACGGGCGTGCAGGGCGCCGACCTCGTCCCGCTGCTCGGCGGGCAGCCGCTGGACTGGATGCCGTCGCCGGGGCGGGCGCTGTTCCTCGACCGGGCCCGGCACTCGCGCCCGCAGCTGGTGATCCTGACCGACCGTGGAGGTGGCGGATGAGCGCTCCGGAGCGCTACCGCGAGGTGGTGTCCCGGCTGGCCGGGGCGGTCGTCGACCTGCGGGAGCGGGACGCGGAACGGGCCGCCGAGCTGCGCCGCGAGCTGCGCGGCACCGAACGGGAGCTGCGCGCGGCCGCCGACACCCTGACCCTCGCCCGCGGGATGTACGAGCTGCGCTGGGAGGCGGCGCTGCAGGTGCTGTGGTCGGCGGAGGAGCCGGGCAAGCCCCGGCCGCGGGCCGACCACCGGGCCGACCCGGCCCGGCACGCCGAACTCGAGCTCGAGGCCGACGAGGCGCTCGGGGCGCTCCGCGCGTCGGGGGACCGGCGCCTGTTCCGGCTGCGGCGCGCCACGGACTGAGTCCGGGCGCGCCGCGGGGGTGGTCTCCTGCGCGGTCAGCCGACCGGGACGACGCCGAGCACCAGCGCGGTCGCCAGCATCACCAGCGAGCAGACCGCCGCCCGCCAGATCACCTTCCGGTGGTGGTCGGCGAGGTTCACCTTCGCCAGCGACACGAGCAGCAGCAGTGCCGGGACCAGCGGGCTCGTCATGTGCACCGGCTGGCCGATGATCGACGCGCGGGCCATTTCCACCGGCTCGATGCCGTAGTGCCCGGCGGCCTCGGTGAGGATCGGCAGGATGCCGAAGTAGAACGCGTCGTTGGTGAGGAAGAACGTCAGCGGCATGCTCAGCACCCCGGTGATCACCGCGAACCAGCTGCCGATCGACGGCGGCACCGCCGCGACGATCCCGTTCGCCATCGCCGTCACCATGCCGGTGCCGGACAGCACTCCGACCAGCACGGCCGCCGCGAACACCATCGCGACGACGGCGACGATCGACGCGGAGTGCGACGTCACGGCCTTGAGCTGGTCCTCGGGCCTCGGGAAGTTGACGACCAGCGCGATCGCGGTGGCCACGACGAACACCAGCGCCAGCGGCAGCACGTCCATGCCCAGCAGGACCAGGAGCGCGACCGTCAGGGCGAGGTTGAACCAGATCAGCTTCGGGCGCAGGGTCGGCCGGTCCGGGTCGAGGATGTCGCCCGTGCCGCCGGTCGCGTCACCGCCGGTCGCGCCGTCGCCGGTCGCGCCGTCACCGGACGCCGGGCGCGCGGTTCCCGTGCCACCGCCGACACCCGCGAGCGCCGGCTCCCGCGCGGGGGCCATGGTCTCGGCCACGACGTCCAGCGTGCGGCCCGACGCCAGCAGCCGCTTGCGCTCCGAGCGGCCCAGGAACCAGGCGAGCACGAGCACGGTGAGGATGCCCAGGACCATGCCCGGCACCATCGGGTTGAACAGCTCCGAGGGCGAGACGCCCAGCACCGTCGCGGCGCGGACGGTCGGACCACCCCAGGGCAGGATGTTGAGCACGCCGTTCGCCAGGTTCGCGACGACCGTCAGCACGACCGGGCTCAGGCCGAGCCGCAGGTAGATCGGCAGCAACGCCGAGACGGTGATGATGAACGTCGTCGAACCGTCGCCGTCGAGCGAGACGACACCCGCCAGCACCGCGGTGAGCACGACCAGCCGGACGGGGTCGTTGCTCACCGTGCGCAGCACGAACCGGATGAGCGGGTCGAACAGCCCGACGTCGATCATCGTGCCGAAGAAGATGATCGCGAAGAACAGCAGCACGGCGGTCGGTGCGAAGTCCGAGATCGCCGTCATGATCGAGTCGACGACGCCCTCGTCACCTGCTTCGGCGACTCCGGTGCCGACGGTGACCAGCGCGAACGTCAGCGGGACCAGTACCAGTGCCAGGATCGGCGCGAGCCGCTTGGACAGGATCAGGTACATGAAGACCGCGATCATCGCGGACCCGAGAACGATGAGCATCGACGCTCCTCCTCCTGTGGTGGCAGAGAGGAACGCTAGGTTCGACGACGGCCGGGGCCACGCTTGCGGACACAGCTCTCGTAGTGGTCCTTGTGGTCCCGCTGCCCTACACCGTCGCGGCCCGCGTCCGCAGGCCCGCGAGGAGAAGGTCCAGGTAGTCCTCCGCGCGGGCGGAGGGATCCACGGGGTCGAGCCGGGCGGCGTAGGCCACCCCGCACAGCAGTCGCTGGACGTCCATGGCGGTGGTCCCGGCCGGCGTCGCACCCTCGCGCACCGTCCGGGCCAGCACGCGATCGGCGAGGAGCAGCACGCGGGCCTTGCGCCCGCTCGTCTCTTCCCGCTCGTCGTCGGTCGTGGCGAACACCTCGGCGAACCCCGTCACCCCCAGCTGCCGCACCAGCACGGCGCGGGCGAGCCGGGCCAGGCCCGTCGCGGCGTCCGGCTCCCCGGCGGCGGCCTCCGCCTCGGCGACCAGCTCGTCCAGCCGGCCGTCCATGAGGGCCTCCAGCAGGGCCCGCCGGGTCGGGAAGTGGCGGTAGACCGTGGCGACCCCCAGGCCGGCCTGCTTGGCGACGTCGTTGAGGGCGAGGGTGTCGTCGCCGGACGCCAGCAGCAGGCGTCCGGTGTCCAGGGCGCGGTCGCGGTTGCGGGCGGCGTCGGCGCGGGGCACCCCGTCATCGTAGCGGATGACTCATCCACTTCTGCTACTGTCGGAACCGGATGACTTATCCGTTCAGTTTCGGGAAGAGGACTCACATGAACGACCAGCAGGGACGCACCGTCGTGGTCACCGGGGCGGGCTCCGGGTTCGGCGCGGCCGCCACGCGCGTGCTCGCCGGGCGGGGCGCCCACGTGGTGATGGCGGCGCGGGACACGGCCAAGGCCACCAGGGTCCGGGACGAGATCGTCGCCGAGCAGCCCGGCGCCCGGCTCACCGTCCGGGCGCTGGACCTGTTCGACCCGGCGTCGGTGCGCGCGTTCGCCGAGGCCACCGACGAGGTCGACGTCCTGCTCGCCAACGCGGGGCTGGGGTCGATGCAGCGCGTCGTCGGGCCGCTGGGGGTGGAGCGCGGGTTCGCCACCAACCACCTGGGGCACTTCGCGCTCGCCGCCCTGTTGTTCCCGCGGATGGAACGGGCGGCGGCACCGCGCGTGGTCACCGTCTCGTCCAGCCTCTACCGCCGGGGCCGGATCCCGGAGGACCTCACCTACCGCGGGCGGGCGGCGATGCTGCGCTCCTACAACGACTCGAAGCTGGCCAACGCCCTGTTCGCCGTCGAGCTCGGCCGCCGCACGGCCGCCGCGGGATCACCGGTCGCCAGCGTGCTGGTGCATCCCGGCATGGCGAGCACGCCGATGCAGGACGGCCATCCGGCGCCGGTCCGCGCGGTCCTCGGGCTGCTCACGCGGTGGGTCGGCAACTCCGTCGACGCGGGCGCGGCGGCGCTGGTGGAGGGCGTGGTGGGCCGCGTTCCCGCCGCGGGCATCATCGGCCCCGACCGGCACGGCGGCCGCCCCGAGGTGCAGGCCCTGCGCGCGCCCGCCGACGACGTCGAGCTGGCCCGCAGGCTGTGGGAGCGGTCCGAGGAGCTCACCGGCGTCCCGTTCCCCGTCCGCGCCCCCGCGGTCTGATCACGTCCCCGGGCCGGACCGGGGTCAGTCGTCGTCGGCGTCGTCGCGCGCGAGGAAGCTCGACAGGCGCTCGACGGCCGTCTCGAACTGCGGGTTCAGGTCGACGAAGGCCCGCAGCCGGTCGGCGAGCCACTCGACGCTGACCTGCTCGTCGCCACGCCGGTCGACGAGCTCCTCGATGCCGCGGTCGGTGAAGTACACAGGGCACAGGCTAGTCACGGGGGTGCCGATGGGTTCGGGTGTGGTGGTCGGACCGCCGCTGGTGATCGCGCTGCTCGCGCTCGTGGCGCTGGCCGCGGCCGCCGCGACGATCGGGGGTACCGGGACGGCGTGGTCGTCGGCGACCGCGGTGGCCCGTGCCGTCGCGCAGCTCGCGCTGGTCGCCCTGGTGCTGCTCGCCCTGGTCCGGACGTGGTGGGGGACGGCCGCGTTCGTCCTGCTGATGGTCGTCGTCGCGGCCTGGACGTCGGGCCGGCGGATCACCGGGGCTCGCGGGTGGGGGGTGGCCGGGACGGCGATCGTCGCCGGTGTGACGCCGGTGCTGGTCGTCGTGCTGACCAGCGGGGCGGTGCCCTTCACCGGGATCGCCGTCGTCCCGGTCGCCGGGATCGTGATCGGCGGGGCGATGACGGCGACGTCGCTGGCGGGCCGCCGGGCGCTCGACGAGCTGGGGACCCGCCAGGGCGAGCACGAGGCGGCACTGGCCCTCGGCCTGCTCCCGCGGGACGCGGCGCTGCTCGTCGTCCGGCCGTCGGCGGGACGGGCACTCGTGCCCGCGCTGGACCAGACCCGCACGGTCGGGCTGGTGACGCTGCCCGGCGCGTTCGTCGGGGTTCTGCTGGGCAGCGGTGATCCGGTGCAGGCCGCGGCCGCCCAGCTCCTGGTGCTGGCGGGCCTGCTGGCGGCCGAGACGATCGCGGCGACGGTCGTCGTGGAGCTGGTGGCCCGAGGACGCCTGCACCGCCCCTGACACGCACCGCACCACGCCGCCCGGACCGATCGTGCGCGACCGAACCCCGTCGAGGTGCGGTCCAGCGTCGTCCCGTGATCGACGATTCGCGCTGAGCTGCATCTCGGCGCGGGACGGGACCGGCGGGTGCGGGAAGCCCGGAACGACGGAACGGCCGGGCGCGGAGGACCCGCGCCCGGCCGTCCGGGACTGCTCAGGCGATCAGGACTTCGCGAACGCCTTGTCGATCAGCTCAGCCTGCTCGACCTCGTGCACCTTCGACGAGCCCGCGGCCGGGGCCGCCATCCGCCGCCGGGACACCCGGGTGAAGCGGCCCTGCAGCTGCGGGAGCTTCTGGGGCAGCTCCAGGCCGTAGTACGGCCACGAGCCCTGGTTGGCGGGCTCCTCCTGGACCCAGCGCACGCTCTGCGCGTCCGGGTACCGCTCGAGGATCTCGGCGATCTGCTCGGTCGGCATCGGGTAGAGCTGCTCGACGCGGACCAGCGCGGTGCCGTCGACCGAGGTGTCGCCGTTCTTGCGGCGCTTCTCCTTCGCCGCGGCGAGCTCCCAGTAGATCTTGCCGCTGCAGAACAGCACCCGGTCGACGCCCGACACCGGGCCCGTCGTGGCCCGGTGCTCCGGGTCGTCGATCACCGGGCGGAACCGGCCCTCGGTGAAGTCCGACAGCGGGCTGACGACCTGCTTGGCCCGCAGCATCCACTTCGGCGTGAAGACCACCAGCGGCCGGCGCACCCCGTCGAGGGTGTGCTGGCGCAGGAGGTGGAAGTAGTTCGCCGGCTCGGAGGGCAGCGCGACCGTCATCGAGCCCTCGGCGCACAGCTGCAGGAACCGCTCGATGCGGCCCGAGCTGTGGTCGGGGCCCTGGCCCTCGAGGCCGTGCGGCAGCAGCAGCGCGACGTCCGACAGCTGGCCCCACTTCGCCTCACCGGACGAGATGAACTCGTCGATGATCGACTGGGCGCCGTTGACGAAGTCGCCGAACTGGCCCTCCCACATCACCAGCGCGTCCGAGTTGGCCACCGAGTAGCCGTACTCGAACCCGACGGCGGCGAACTCGGAGAGCGCCGAGTCGTAGGGCAGGAAGCGGCCCTGGCCCTCGGCGAGGTTGCGCAGCGGGAAGTACTCGGCACCGGTCTTGCGGTCGATCAGCACCGAGTGGCGCTGCACGAAGGTGCCGCGCCGCGAGTCCTGACCGGACAGCCGGACCAGCCGGCCGTCGATCGCCAGCGAGCCCATGGCGAGCAGCTCGGCGAACGCCCAGTCCACGTTGCCCTCGCGGGACATGGTGTAGCGCTTCTTGAGCACCGGCTCGACCCGCTTGTGCACGGCGAAGCCCTCGGGCAGCGTCTCGTGGACGTCGCCGATCCGGTGGACGATCTCCAGCGGGATCGAGGTGTCCAGGTCGGACGGGACCTGCTGCTCCTGCTCGATCGACGGCGAGATCACCGGCGGGGTCTTCTCGAGCTCGCGCACCTCGTTGAAGACGTGCTCCAGCTGGTTGGAGAAGTCCTTGAGGGCCTGCTCGGCCTCCTCCATCGTGATGTCGCCCCGGCCGATCAGCGACTCGGTGTAGATCTTCCGGACGCTGCGCTTGGCGTCGATCACGTCGTACATCGACGGCTGGGTCATCGAGGGGTCGTCGCCCTCGTTGTGGCCCCGGCGCCGGTAGCAGATCATGTCGATCACGACGTCGTTGTTCCAGCGCTCGCGGTACTCGACCGCCAGCTTGGCGACCCAGACGCAGGCCTCCGGGTCGTCGCCGTTCACGTGGAAGACCGGCGCGCCGATCATCTTCGCGACGTCGGTGCAGTACTGCGAGGAGCGCGAGTGCTCCGGCGCGGTGGTGAAGCCGACCTGGTTGTTGACGACGACGTGCACGGTGCCGCCGGTGCGGTAGCCGCGCAGCAGCGCCAGGTTCAGCGTCTCGGCCACGACGCCCTGGCCGGCGAACGCGGCGTCGCCGTGCATGAGGACGGGCAGCACGGTGAAGCCGCCGTCGCCCTTGTCGAGCAGGTCCTGCTTGGCGCGGACGATGCCCTCGAGCACCGGGTCCACGGCCTCCAGGTGCGAGGGGTTCGCGGTCAGCGAGACGGTGGTCTCGCCGTCGCCGAACATCCGGAAGTACTTGCCCTCGGCGCCCAGGTGGTACTTGACGTCGCCGGAGCCGTGCGCCTGGCCCGGGTCGAGGTTGCCCTCGAACTCGCGGAAGATCTGGCTGATCGGCTTGCCGACGATGTTGGCCAGCACGTTCAGCCGGCCGCGGTGCGGCATGCCGACGACGACCTCGTCGAGCTCGCGCTCGGCGGCCTTGTCCAGCACGGCGTCGAGCAGCGGGATGACGGTCTCGCCGCCCTCCAGCGAGAAGCGCTTCTGCCCGACGTACTTGGTCTGCAGGAACGTCTCGAACGCCTCGGCGGCGTTCAGCCGCGAGAGGATGTACTTCTGCTCGCTCTGGTCCGGCTTCTGGTGCGGGACCTCGATCCGCTCCTCGAGCCACTTGCGCTGCTCGGGATCGGCGATGTGCATGTACTCGGTGCCGATGGTCCGGCAGTACGACGCGCGCAGCAGGCCGAGCACGTCGCGCAGCTTCATGTGGCTCTGGCCGCCGAACCCGCCGACCGCGAAGTCGCGGTCGAGGTCCCAGAGGGTCAGCCCGTGGGACAGGACGTCGAGGTCCGGGTGCCGGCGCTGGCGGTAGTTCAGCGGGTCCGTGTCGGCCATCAGGTGGCCACGGGTCCGGTAGGACTCGATCAGCTCGAGGACGCGGGCGGTCTTGTCGACCTCGCCCTCGGGGAAGTCCTGCACCCAGCGGATCGGCTCGTAGGGCACCCGCAGGGAGGCGAAGACGTCGTCGTAGAAGTTGTTCTCGCCCAGCAGCAGGTGGTGCACCCGGCGCAGGAAGTCGCCGGACTCGGCGCCCTGGATGATCCGGTGGTCGTAGGTCGACGTCAGCGTGATGATCTTGCTGATGCCGAGCTCGGCCATCCGCTCCTCGGACGCGCCCTGGAACGCGGCCGGGTACTCCATCGCGCCCACACCGATGATCGCGCCCTGGCCGACCGTCAGCCGCGGCACCGAGTGGTTGGTGCCCAGGGTGCCCGGGTTGGTCAGGCTGATCGTGGTGCCGGAGAAGTCCTCGGCGGTGAGCTTGCCGTCACGGGCCTTGCGGACCATGCCCTCGTACGCCGCCCAGAACTGGGCGAACGACATGTTCTCGCAGCCCTTGATCGACACGACGATCAGCGAGCGGCTGCTGTCCTTGCCCGGCATGTCCATGGCCAGGCCGAGGTTGACGTGCTCGGGGGTGGCGACCGCGGCCTTGCCGTCGGTCTCGGCGAAGTGCCGGTTCATGTTCGGGAAGTCGGCCAGCGCCTTGACCAGCGCGTAGCCGATCAGGTGCGTGAACGAGAGCTTTCCGCCGCGGGTCCGCTTCAGGTGGTTGTTGATGACGATGCGGTTGTCGGCCAGCAGCTTGGCCGGGACCGCACGGACACTCGTCGCGGTCGGCAGCTCCAGCGACGCGGTCATGTTCTTGGCGATGGCGTTCGCGGCACCGCGCAGCGGGGTGGTGGTCGCTCCACCCCCGTCCTGTGCCGGCCTGGCCGCCTTCGACGTGCTCCCGGCCGCCGGCTTCGCGGCGCCGTTCGTGGAGGGCGCGCTGCCGGTGCGGAGCTTCTCGTCGGCGGGCGGGGCCTCGGCCTTGGGCGTGACCGGCGGCGGGACGTCCCGCGACGAGCCGGACGACCGTCCGCTCGCCCGGCCGCCGTTCCTGACGGCCTTCTGGGTCGGCGCCGACGAGGTGTCGGACCCCTCGTCGTCCTCGGTGGCCGATCCGCGGGTCACTCCGCCGGAGCTCGCCGACGGGGCGGACCCGTTGGCCGCGGATCCGGTGGCGCCGCCCGTCTCGGCCGTCTCACCGGACGCGGGGCGCTTCTCACCGTCCCCGCCGCCGTAGTCGGCGAA
The DNA here is from genome assembly GCF_001420995.1 of Pseudonocardia sp. EC080619-01. Lineage (NCBI taxonomy): Bacteria > Bacillati > Actinomycetota > Actinomycetes > Pseudonocardiales > Pseudonocardiaceae > Pseudonocardia > Pseudonocardia sp. EC080619-01. The sequence goes on from NZ_CP012184.1 coordinate 3,951,116, forward strand.
GAACTCGTGCCAGGCCGGGTCCACGGCCGACGGGTCCTCCTGGAAGCGCTGGTACATCTCCTCGACGAGCCACTCGTTGGGACCGAAGTCGCCCGCCGGATGGGAGGTACTGCTCGATGACACTCTGCGTCAACCGCCTTGTTCAGCTGCTCGATTTGTCGCGACCGGGTACCAGGTTAGTCCCCTCCGCACGAGCGGTGGCAGTGTGCCGGGTCCCATTCCGTGACCTTCCCGTGATCATCCGGGACCGGACCGGTACACGACACGATTCAGAAGCCGGGAGGTGACCCCAGGACGTCGACCACGGAGGTCTCGACGGTCGTCTCGGCGACGACGGTGCCGACCGGCGGGCCGACGCGGGCCGGGCGGCGGACGGTGTCGCGCTCGCCGGCGTACTGGCCGTCGACGGGGGAGACGAACAGCTCGGAGCGGACCGGGCCGTCGTCGTGCACGAGGGTCGGGTGGAGGTCGCCGTCGAGGTTCGCGGCCTCGCCGAGCTCGACCGCGGGCAGCAGGCGCAACGCGGTGTAGAGCACGGCCCGCTGCGCGGCCGGGACGCGGCAGGTGCGCAGCGCGTCGACCGCGCTCTGGAACGGGCCGGTGTAGCCGCGGCCGGGCGGGCTCTCCTCGATCAGCCGCTGCAGCATCGCCTCGGGCTCGACCGGCAGTGTGGCCAGGAACTGGGCCGTCGGGTTCGACCACGAGCCGGGCCGGGCGGCCGGCAGGTGGCCGTGCAGCTCGGCGTAGAAGTCGCCGTGCGGGGCGCGGAACCGGCCGGTCGGCCACTGGTCGGCGATCCGGAACCCCTCGTCGACGGCGCGGGCCCCGTCCCCGGACAGCCAGCGCACCTGCCCGGTCAGCTCGCGGTCGAGCAGCCAGTCCGCACCGGGGTCGACCGGCGTCCACTGCTGGAGGAGGTGCTCGGAGAAGTGCACGCAGACCTCGTCACCGGCGAACCAGGTGCCCATCCACCAGGCGTGCGTGGCCGTGTGCCGGTACTGCCCCGGGGAGATCGGCTCGTCGGAGGTCCGGATGGCCAGCTCCAGCAAGTCGGTGCTCCTCCTCGTCGTGCTCGGGGGGCTGCCCCGTGCGCGGTGACCGTGGACGACCTCACACATTCTGTACGCATCGGATACCGGCCGTGACGCGGCCCCCCGTCACTGGGCCGAACGGCGCAGTGACGGGCGGTGCCGGACGGACGTCTCACGCGACGGCCCGGCGGTGTCCCAGCCGGAACCCGCGGTAGCCGTCCCGGGCGACGTCGGCGCACGTGCCGGCGTAGCGGGCGAACCCGCCGGCGTAGGGCATGAACACGCTCGGCTTCCCGGGGACGTTCGCCCCCAGGTACCAGGAGGTGGCGGCGCGGGGCAGCAGCGTCGCGTCGGCCGCCTCCCGGTTGTGCTCGCCCCACGCCTGCTCGGCACCGGGGTCGGCCTCGATCCGGTCGGCGCCGGTGGCGCGCAGGTGGGCCAGGCACCCGGCGATCCAGTCGACGTGCTGCTCGATCGAGCTCGGCATGTTGGTCAGCACCGACGGGCTGAACGGCCCGGTGATCGTGAACAGGTTGGGGAAGCCGGAGACCGCCAGGCCCAGGTAGGTCCGCGGGCCGTCCCGCCAGGCACTGCGCAGCGACGTGCCGTCCGGGCCGGTCGGGTCGAGCCGCAGCAGCGGGCCGGTGAGCGCGTCGAAACCGGTGGCGAACACGATGTCGTCGAGCTCGTGCACGGCGCCCGAGCGCAGCCGCAGACCCTCCGGGACGACGGCCTCGACCGGGTCGGCCCGGACGTCGACGAGCGTCACGTCGTCGCGGTTGTACGTCTCGAAGTAGCCGGTGTCGATCGGCGGGCGCTTGGTGGCGAACCCGTGGTCGTGCGGCAGGAGCCGGGCCGCGGTCTCCGGGTCGCGCACGATCTCCCGGATCCGGTCCCGCACGAACTCCGACGCGGTCTCGTTCGCCGCCTCGTCGGCGAGCAGGTCGCGGTAGCTGGCCCGGAAGCGCAGGCCGCCGCGCTCCCACGCGGCCCGGTAGACGCCGTCCCGCTCGGCCGCGTCCACCTCCAGGGCCGACTGCGGGTTGACGACGAACGGGTGCCCGTTCGCCGAGGCGGCCTGCACCGCGCGGATGTCCGTGTAGTCCGCCTTGTAGGAGCGCGACTCGGCCTTGGACAGGGGGCCGTTGCGGGCCGGGACCGAGTAGTTCGGGGTGCGCTGCAGGACGGTCAGGTGCGCCGCCTCCCGCGCCAGCACCGGGATCGCCTGGATCCCGGTCGACCCGGTGCCGACGACGCCGACCCGCCGCCCCGTCACGTCGACGCCCTCGTGCGGCCACCGCCCGGTGTGGAACCAGCGCCCGGCGAACGTCTCCAGCCCCGGCAGGTCCGGGACGTTCGCCGCGGACAGGCAGCCGACCGCGGTGACCAGGAACCGGCAGTGCAGGTCGGTGCCCTCCTGCACCGAGACGGTCCAGCCGCGCCCGTCGGCGTCCGCGCGGGCGCCGGTGACCGTCGTCGAGAACCGGATGTCGCGGCGCAGGTCGAACCGGTCCGCGACGTGGTCGAGGTAGGCCTTGATCTCCGGCTGCCGCGGGTACCGCTCGGTCCAGGTCCACTCCTGCTCGAGCTCGCGGTCGAACGAGTAGCAGTAGTAGTAGCTCTCCGAGTCGCACCGCGCCCCCGGGTACCGGTTCCAGTACCAGGTCCCGCCGACGCCACCGGCCTGTTCCAGTACGACGGCGGACATCCCCAGCCCGCGCAGGCGGTGCAGCATGTAGAGCCCGGCGAAGCCGGCCCCGATCACGACCACGTCGAAATCGCGGTCCCCGACGTCGGTGTCGACCATGGGATCCAGACCAGCACGCCCGCGTGGGGCGGGGCAAGACCGCTCAGGAGATCCAGGTCTTGAGCTTCTCGAACATCCCGTTGACGTCGGAGGTCATCGGGTTCACGTGCAGGTGGGTGATCCCGTTCTCGCGCAGCGCCGCGATCCGCTCGCGGACGTGACCCTCCGGCCCGATCAGCGCGACCTTGTCGATGAAGTCGTCCGGGAGGGCGGCCATGGCCTCCTCCTTCTTCCCGTCCAGGTAGAGGTCCTGCACGACCTTCGCCGCGTCGGCGTAGCCCTGCTTCGCGAAGACGGTGTTGTAGAAGTTCTTCCCCCGCGCGCCCATGCCGCCGATGTAGAGCGCGTACAGGCCGCGGGCCGCCTGGCGGGCCGGCTCGAACATCTCCTCCTCGAGCGCGCAGATGCCACCACCGGTGATCTGCAGCGGGCCCAGCTCGGGGGCGCGCTTCGCGAAGCCCGCCTCCAGCGACGGCCCGAACACCTCCTGGATCTTCTCCGGCAGCACGACGTGCGGCAGCCAGCCGTTCGCGAGCTCGGCCGTCATCTGGAGGTTCTTCTCGCCCAGGGCGGCCACCCAGATCGGGATGTCCGACCGCTGAGGGTGGTTGATGATCTTCAGCGGCTTGCCGAGGCCGGTGCCGCCGGGCAGCGGGATCGGGTAGAGGCCGTCGTTGGTCAGTTTCTCGTCGCGCTTCCACACCTTCCGGCAGATCTCGATGATCTCGCGGGTGCGGCCGACCGGCTTGTCGTAGGGCACCCCGTGGAAGCCCTCGATCACCTGCGGCCCGGACGCGCCGAGCCCCAGGCTGAACCGGCCGCCGGACAGCGCGTCCAGGCCGGCCGCCGTCATCGCGGTGAGGGTGGGGGTGCGCGAGTAGATCGGGAGGATGGCCGACCCGATCTCGAGTCGCTCGGTGCGGGCCGCGAGGTAGCCGAGCAGGGAGACCGCGTCGAAGCTGTACGCCTCGGCGGCCCAGACGACGTCCAGGCCGGCGCGTTCCATGTCGGTGACCGCGTCCGCGTTGCGGATCGGGTCGTCGCCGTAGGGGAGAACCGTGGAGAGCTTCACCCTCCGGTGAGTAGTCGTAAGTTACTCGCGGGTCAAGTCCACGCGCGGCCGAACCCGACTCGCGATAGGGGGGTTAGCCGCACTGCCGGGCGGGTACGTCCGCCGGTCTCATGGAGGCATGACGCTCGAGGCAGCACCTCCCCGCTCCACCCCCGAGAAGCGGACGCCGCCGCCGGTGACCGAGGGGCAGCGCCCGCCCGGCGCGATGTTCCTGGTGGGGGTCTTCGTGATCCTCCCGACGCTCGCGCTGTTCACCGCGGTCCCGCTCGCGTGGGGCTGGGGGCTCGGCTGGGTCGACGTGGCGCTGTTCGCGGTCTTCTACCTGATCAGCGGTCTCGGCGTGACCGTCGGTTTCCACCGGTACTTCACGCACGGCTCGTTCAAGGCGAAGCGCCCGCTGCGGATCGCGCTGGCGGTCGCGGGCAGCATCGCCCTGCAGGGCAGCGTCCTGGACTGGGTCGGTGACCACCGCCGGCACCACGCGTTCTCCGACAAGGAGGGCGACCCGCACTCGCCGTGGCTCTACGGCACCGGCGCGAAGGCGCTGGTCAAGGGCTTCTGGCACTCGCACATGGGCTGGCTGTTCGACCGCGACCTGACCAACATGAAGCGGTTCGCGCCGGACCTCCTCGAGGACAAGGACATGATGCGGGTCGGCCGGGCCTTCCCGCTGATCGTCGTGATCAGCCTGCTCGGCCCGGCGCTGATCGGTGGCCTCGTCACGATGTCCTGGTGGGGTGCCTTCACCGCGTTCTTCTGGGCCGGTCTGGTCCGCGTCGCGGTCCTGCACCACGTCACCTGGTCGATCAACTCGATCTGCCACATCTGGGGCGAGCGTCCCTTCGCCTCCCGCGACAAGTCCGCCAACGTCTGGTGGCTGGCGGTGCTGTCCTTCGGCGAGTCGTGGCACAACCTGCACCACGCCGACCCGACCTGCGCCCGGCACGGCGTCAAGAAGGGCCAGATCGACATCTCGGCGCTGGTCATCCGCGGCTTCGAGAAGCTCGGCTGGGCGACCAACGTCCGCTGGCCCACCACCCGGCGGCTGGAGAAGCTGTCCGCCAAGAAGCAGGCCGCTGCCGCTGCCTGACCCCTCGCGTCGTCGTACGACCGGCCCCGCACCGATCCGGTGCGGGGCCTCGTCGTGTCCGGGGGACCCGTGGCTCAGCGGCGGGGCCTGCCGCGGCGGGCCGTCCGTCGTCGGGCGGTGGGTCGCTTCGCGGGAGCGGGAGCCGGGGCGTCCTCCCGGCGCGGGGTGCGGGAGCTGTTGACCGTGCGGCCCCGGACGATCCCGATGAACTGCTCCATCAGGTCGGAGGTCTCCGCGTCCGGCCAGGTCAGCACGACGCTCGACGCCGGGGCGCCGGCCAGCGGCCGGTAGGTGAGATCCCGGCGGTGGTGGAGCCGGGCCAGCGACTGCGGGACGACGAGCACGCCGACGCCCGCGGCGACGAGCTCGACCGCCTCGGCGGTCGTGGCGGGGACGACGGTCGCCGCCGTCCCCGGCCCGTCGCCGTCCCAGCCGAGGGTCCCGTCCGCGGGATGCAGGACCAGCTCGTCGGCCAGGTCCTCGACGGTGACCTCGTCGGCGGCGGTGACCACGTGGTCCTTCGGGACGACGACCACGGTGGCCTCGGTGTAGAGCGGGATCGCGTGCAGGCCGGTCCGATCGATCGGCAGCCGGACGACACCGGCGTCCACCGCGCCGGACCGGACGGCGTCCTCCGCCTCGGCGGCGCCCACCGTGACCAGGTCGAGCGGGACGTCGGGCACGCGCTCGGCCCACATGCGGGCCCACTTGCCCGGTGTGACGCCCGGGACGTAGCCGAGCCGGAAGGATGCGGGGGCGCCCGGGTCGGTCACCGGCCCAGGCTATCCGCCGGTGACGGGCCCGCCTGCCGGCCCTCGATACCCTTGCGGGATGACGCCGCAGAAGTCCAGCCAGACGATGAAACCCGCGACGGCGGCGAAGAAGCTCGGTGTGTTCCTCGACGCGACCCCCGCCGAGTTCCGGGACGGTGAGATCTCGCGCGACGAGCTCAACGCCCTGCAGGCCGACCCGCCCGAGTGGCTGCGCGACCTCCGCCGGGACGGTCCGCACCCGCGCCCCGTCGTCGCGGACAGGCTCGGGGTGTCGATCTCCGGACTGGCCCGCGCCGGTATCACCGAGCCGCTGACCACCGAGCAGATCGCGGCGGTGAAGGAGGAGCAGCCCGAGTGGCTGCGCCGTGAGCGCAACACCCGCGCGGAGGCCGACCGGGAGGCCGCGCGGCTGAAGGCCGAGCGGTCCGGGAACCGCCAGGGGAAGTAGCCGGCCGAACGAGGACCGGACCTGTCCGCGACGCCCGGCACGATGCCGGGCATGACGACATACGTGCTGGTCCCGGGGTTCTGGCTGGGTGCGTGGGCGTGGGACGCGGTCGCGGCGGACCTGCGTGGCCGCGGCCACCACGTCGTGGCGGTCGAGCTCGGCCACGACCCGCAGGACACGGCCGAGTCCCACGTCGACGACGTCCTCGCCGCGCTCGCGGAACTCGACGGGCCGGGCGTGCTCGTGGGGCACAGCGGTGGTGGCCCGGTCTGCGCCGCGGCCGCCGAACGGGCCCGGGAACGGGTCGCGCACCTGGTGTTCGTCGACACCGGCCCGCTGCCCGACGGCATGGCGCAGATCGACTTCACCGAGCCGTTCGTGCAGGAGCGGACCCGGGCGGCGATCGCCGGGCACGGTTCCGGGCAGCCGATGCCGTCCCGCGAGGAGTTCGACGAGTTCGGGACGAGCACGGAGGGCATCCCGGACGCGCTGTTCGAGGACGTCCGCGCCCGGTCGCTGGTCGAGCCCGCAGGGGCCGTGCTGACCGGCGTGCAGCGGGGGACACCTGACCCTGCGCTGCCGAAGACCGTCGTGGCCTGCAGCTTCGCCCCGGACGACGTGCGCCCGCTGATCGAGGCGGGGGTGCCGGGCTTCGCCGAGATGGGCGGGCCGGAGTGGTCGTTCGCGGCGCTGCCGACCGGGCACTGGCCGATGCTCTCCGAGCCCGTGCGGCTCGCGGACCTCCTCGACGGCCTGCGGTAGCACCGGCGGTGGCCGGGACGGATCGCCCGGCGTGACCCGCGAGCCGGCCGGAGCACCCCACGAGTGGCACGCCGTCAACCCGGGCCCGATGCCGACGGGTGCATGGCGCGCCATTCGCCCGCACGGACCCGTCACAGCCCGACGATCCCGGACCCTCCCGGGAGCTGATCCGGGCACGCAGCATCCCCGCCGAGATGCGCACGAGCGCGAATTGTCGATCACCGGACGACGCTGGGCTGCATCTCGGCGGGGGGCGGACCGGCGGGGGCGGACCGGCGCGGGGCGGACCGGCGCGGGGCGGACCGGGGCGGGACCGGCGCGGGGCGGATCGGTGGGGCGGGCCCGGACACGACGACGCCCGGGCCGGTGAGGACCGGGCCCGGGCGTCGTGTGGAGCTACGCGACGATCAGATGTCGTAGCGGTCGGCCGTCATGACCTTGTCCCACGCGGCGACGAAGTCCTGGACGAACTTGTCGCCGGCGTCGGCGCTGGCGTAGACCTCGGCGACCGCGCGCAGCTCGGAGTTCGAGCCGAACACCAGGTCGGCACGGGTGCCGGTCCACACCTTCTGGCCGGTGGCGGTGTCGACGGCCTCGAAGGCGTCGTCGTCACCGGCGACGGACTTCCACTCGATCCCGGCCGAGAGCAGGGTCGTGAAGAAGTCGTTGGTCAGGGTGCCCGGCTTGTCGGTGAGCACGCCGGCGGTGTTGCCACCGGTGTTCGCGCCCAGCACCCGCAGGCCGCCGACCAGCACGGTCAGCTCCGGCGCCGTGACGCCGAGCAGGTTCGCGCGGTCCACGAGCTGGTACTCCGCCGGGAGGCGGTTCTCCTTGCCCAGGACGTTGCGGAACCCGTCGGTCGTCGGCTCCAGGTAGGAGAACGACTCGACGTCGGTCTGCTCCTGGGTCGCGTCGGTGCGGCCCGGGACGAACGGCACGGTGACGTCGTGCCCGGCGTCCTTGGCGGCCTTCTCGACACCCGCGGCGCCGGCGAGGACGACCAGGTCGGCGAAGGAGATCTTCTTGCCGCCGGACAGCGAGCCGTTGACGTCGGCCTGGATCGACTCCAGCTTCGAGATCACGGTGTTGAGCCGGGCCGGGTCGTTGACCTCCCAGCTGCGCTGCGGCTCCAGGCGGATGCGGCCGCCGTTGGCGCCGCCCCGCTTGTCCGAGGTGCGGAACGACGAGGCCGCGGCCCACGCCGTCGACACCAGCTCGGAGACCGACAGGCCCGACTCGAGCACCTTCGCCTTGATCGACGCGACGTCGTCGGCGGAGACGAGCTCGTGGTCCACGGCCGGGACCGGGTCCTGCCAGAGCAGCTCCTCCTGCGGGACCCAGGCGCCGATGTAGCGCTCACGCGGACCCATGTCGCGGTGGGTCAGCTTGTACCAGGCGCGGGCGAAGGCGTCCTCGAACTCCTGCGGGTTGTCCCGGAAGCGGAGCGAGATCTCCTTGTAGATCGGGTCGAACCGCAGGGAGAGGTCGGTGGTGAGCATCGTCGGCTTGCGCGCCGGGTAGCCCTCCTCCGGGTCCGGGATGATCGCCTCGGCGTCCTTGGCGACGTACTGCCAGGCGCCGGCCGGGGACTTCTCGACCTCCCACTCGTACTTGAAGAGGAAGTCGAAGAAGTCGTGGCTCCACCGGTTCGGGGTGCGGGTCCAGGTGACCTCCAGACCTGAGGTGATGGCGTCACGGCCCTTGCCGGAACCGAAGCTCTGCTTCCAGCCGAGACCCTGCTCGGTGATGTCGGCGCCCTCGGGCTCCGGACCGACGTTGCCGTTCTCGTCGGGGTTCGCCGCACCGTGGGTCTTGCCGAGGGTGTGGCCGCCGGCGATCAGCGCGACGGTCTCCTCGTCGTTCATCGCCATCCGGCCGAAGGTCTCGCGGATGTCGCGGGCCGCGGCGACCGGGTCGTGGTTGGCGTCCGGGCCCTCCGGGTTGACGTAGATCAGACCCATGTGGGAGGCGCCGAGCGGCTTCTCCAGCTCGCGGTGCGCGACGTCGGTGCTGCCGCCGTAGCGCGCCTCGTTGCCGAGCCAGGTCGTCTCGGCACCCCAGTAGACGTCCTCGTCCGGCTCCCAGACGTCGGCGCGGCCACCGGCGAAGCCGAAGGTCGTGAAGCCCGAGACCTCCAGCGCGCGGTTGCCCGCGAAGATCATCAGGTCGGCCCAGGAGACGGTGCGGCCGTACTTCTGCTTGACCGGCCACAGCAGACGGCGGGCCTTGTCCAGGTTGCCGTTGTCGGGCCAGCTGTTCAGGGGGGCGAAGCGCTGCATGCCGGCGCCGGCGCCGCCACGGCCGTCGAAGGTCCGGTAGGTGCCTGCCGAGTGCCAGGCCATCCGGATGAAGAACCCGGCGTAGCTGCCGTGGTCGGCGGGCCACCAGTCCTGCGAGGTGGTGATGACCGCGTCGACGTCGCGGGCCAGCTCGTCGAGGTCGACGGTCGCGAACGCGGCCGCGTAGTCGAACTCGCCGTGGAACGGGTCGGACGCGGGCTGGTGCTTGCGGAGGACCTTCAGGTTGAGCTGGTTCGGCCACCAGTCGATGTTGCCGCCACCCTCGGTGGGGTGCGGGATGCGGCCGTGGGCGACCGGGCAGCCCCCGTCCTCCTCCCTGTTCAGCTCGCCCTCGACGGTTACCTTCTCGTCAGACACGGGAAATCCTTCCGGGTTCTGTGGTGGTGGAGCAGTCGGGGCACCGTCCCCAGTAGACGACCTCGGCCTCGTCGATCACGAAGCCGCTGCTGTCGGAGGCGGTGAGGCAGGGCGCTGCGCCGACGGCGCAGTCGACGTCGGCGATGGCCCCGCAGGACCGGCAGACGACGTGGTGGTGGTTGTCCCCCACCCGTGCCTCGTAGCGGGCGACGGAGCCCGTCGGCTGGATGCGCCGCACGAGTCCCGCGCCGGTGAGGGCCTTCAGGACGTCGTAGACGGCCTGGTGGGACACCTCGCCGAGATCGTTCCGCACGGCCCGGATGATCGAGTCCGTGTCCGCGTGCGGATGATCGTGCACGGCGTGCAGAACGGCCACCCGAGGGCGCGTCACACGCAGCGCGGCCCCGCGCAGCATGCCCTCGTGGTCCGAATCGGTCGACACGGCTGCGAGCCTGCCGTCGTTTCTGGAACGAGTCAAGTTTCGGCGTGTCTCATTTTCAGACGGTGGAGCGCTCCCGGTCCGCCCAGTACGGCGCCCGCAGGTCCTTCTTGAGGATCTTGCCGGTCGGGTTGCGCGGCAGCTCCTCCAGGACGTCGACGGACTTCGGGACCTTGAACGACGCGAGGTGCGCGCGGGCGTGCGCGAGGAGGCCGTCGGCGTCGACCGTCGCGCCCGGCGCGGCGACCACGCAGGCCTTCGGCACCTCGCCCCAGCGCTCGTCGGGGACACCGATGACGGCGACGTCGCCGACCGTCGGGTGCTCCGCCAGGACGCGCTCGATCTCCGCCGGGTACACGTTCTCCCCACCGGACACGATCATGTCCTTGATCCGGTCGGTGACGTAGACGTAGCCGTCGGCGTCGACGTGCCCGCCGTCGCCGGACCGCAGCCAGCCGTCGGCCGTGACCGCCGACGCGGTGGCGTCCGGCTTGCGCCAGTACCCGCTCATCAGCTGGTCGGTCCGCACCCAGATCTCACCCTGCTCGCCGGTCGGGACCGGGTCGCCGGTCGCGGGGTCGCGCACCTCGATCTCCACGCCGGTGATCGGCTTCCCGGCCGAGACGAGCCGGTGGGCGACGGCCGGGTCGGTGTGGTCCTCCGGCCCGAGCGAGCTGACCACGCCGCAGGCCTCGGTCATCCCGTACACCTGGTGCAGCCGGGGTCCGAACAGCTCCAGGCTGGCGCGCATGACGGGTAGCGGCATCGGCGAGGCGCCGTAGGAGATGGCCCGCATCGACGAGTAGTCCCGGTCCGCCGCGCCGGGCACCTGGGTCATGGCGCCCATCAGCGCCGGCACCCAGAACGTGTGCGTGATCCGCTCCGCCGCGACCATGTCGAGCAGGGCGGCCGGGTCGGGCATCCGGGCCATCACGATCCGCGCGCCCTGCGCGAGCGCGACGAACGCGTAGCTGGTCCCGCCGACGTGGAACAGCGGCATCGCGACCTGCACGACGTCGGACGGGGTCAGCCCGAAGTCGGCGGTGACGTGGGCGGCGTGCGCGAGCATCGCGCCGTGGGTGAGCATCGCGCCCTTCGGGAAGCCGGTCGTGCCCGAGGTGTAGAGCTGCACGAAGCACTCGCCGGGCGCGGCGTCGTAGGGCTCGGGGTCGGGATCGCCCGCGGCGAGGAACGCCTCGTACTCGTCCGCCTCACCGCCCACCTGCAGCACCCGGCGCACCGAGCTCATCCGGTCCCGCAGCTGCGCGGCCGCCGCGGCGAACTCCGGCCCGACCAACAGCAGCCGCGCCTGGGCGTCGTCGATCACGTAGAGGATCTCCGGCGGGGCCAGCCGGAAGTTGACCACCGCGTTCGCCGCGCCGATCCGCGCGCAGGCCAGGGACAGCTCCAGGCAGGACGGGTGGTTGAGATCGAGGACGGCGACCCGGTCGCCGGGGCCGATCCCCTCCGCTCGGAGCGCGGACGCCAGCCTGCGCACCCGCTCGTCGAGCTCGGACCAGGTCCGGCGGACGTCGCCGAAGCGCAACGCCTCGTCGTCCGGGCGTCCGGCCGCGTGCGTGCGCAGCAGGGACGAGACGGTGCTGTTCGGATCGATCACGACGGGTACTCCCGGACGGCTCGGCTCTGAGCATGTGACGCGGGTCATCCTGTCCGTTTCGTCGCGCTCCCGCCAGGGCCGGTCGGCCGTATGCGTCCCGCTCACGGCCCCGGTTCCCGGGTGGATCCGGTACTGGGTCAGGATGGCCGGGCACGCGGCACCCGGGAACGCCCGGGCACAGCCACGCGACCATGCGGGAGGCCCACGTGCAGGAGACTGCACCCGCCGAGCCCGGGCGGATCACCGTCGAGGGGCTGGGCAAGCGGTTCGGGCCGGTCGAGGCGGTGCGCGACCTGTCGTTCACCGTCGAGCCGGGCTCGGTGACCGGGTTCCTCGGCCCGAACGGGTCGGGCAAGACGACGACGCTGCGGATGATCCTCGGACTGGTCGTCCCGACGTCCGGCCGGGCACTGATCGACGACGTGCCGTTCGCCGAGCTGGAGTCGCCGGGGAAGGTCGTCGGCGCGGTCCTCGAGGTGCAGGGGGTGCACCCCAAGCGCACCGCGCGGGCCCACCTGCGGGCGGCTGCGGCCGCGATCGGTGTCGCCGACTCCCGGGTCGACGAGGTGCTCGGGCTGGTCGGCCTGGCCGCTGCCGCCGACCGTCCGGCCGGGGACTTCTCGCTCGGCATGAACCAGCGGCTCGCGCTGGCCGTGGCGCTGCTCGGTGATCCCCGGATCCTCGTCCTGGACGAGCCCGGCAACGGCCTCGACCCGGACGGCATCGCCTGGCTGCGCTCGTTCGTGAACGCCTTCGCGGCGTCCGGGCGCAGCGTGATCGTGTCGTCGCACCAGCTCGCCGAGATGGAGCTGATGGCGCAGCGGCTGGTCGTCATCGACCGCGGCCGCTGCCGGTTCGACGGGGCCGTCTCCGAGCTGCGGGCCGGCCACGGCGCCCGGGTGCTCGTGCGGGCGGCGGACCCCGCGAGGCTGGCGGAGACGCTGGTCGCGGAGGGACTGACCGAGGTCGACAAGATCGACGACGGCTGGCTGGCCGTCGGCGGGACCGACGCGGTCCGGGTCGGCGACCTGGCGCTCACCGCCGGCGTCGCCGTGTACGGCATGACCGAGGAGCGGGTGGGTCTGGAGCAGATGTTCCTGCGCCTGCTCTCGGGTGGGGAGGCGGCATGAAGCTCGGCGCTCCGCACCGCTGGACCGCGGTGCTCTCCGGCGAGGTCCGGCGCACACTGTCGACGAGACTGTGGTGGCTGCTGCTGATCCCGGTGGTGCTGCTGGCGCTCGCGATGAGCCTGTTCGGCAGCCTGATCACGCTGCTCGTCCCGGCCGCGACCGACACCTCGGCGATCCTCATGCTCACCGGGCTGGCCTCGGCGCTGAGCATGACCGCGATCATCGGCGCGGCGTTCGGCGCGCTGCTCGCCGCGGGCGAGTACCGGCACCGGACGATCACGCTCGCGTTCCTCACCGGCTCACGGATACAGGTGCTCGGCGGGAAGGTCGTGGTCGCGGCCGTCGTCGCCGCGGCGTACGGGCTCGTGGTCGCGGTGCTCGGGCCGCTGCTCGGCGGCGCCGTGCTGGGCGGGCAGCAGCTGCCGACCTGGGGCCAGCTGGCCGGACTGGGCGCGGTCGGCGTGCTGGTCTGCGCGCTGTGGGGCGTGCTCGGTGTCGCCGTCGGGACGCTGGTGCCGAACCAGCCCGGCGCGGTGTCGCTGACCGTGGGCTACCTGCTGATCGGCGAGAACGTGGTGTCCGCGGCCCTGCAGGCCGGGGGCTCGCCGTCCGGGGACCCGTCGGTGTTCGCCCGCATCACCCCGTTCCTCCCGGGCAACGCCGGCGATCTCGCGCTGTACGAGGCGCCGGTCTCGGCGGCCGGGACGGACGCGCGGACGGTGCTGGAGTTCCTCGCCGGGGTGAGCGCCCCGCCGCCGGGCTGGGTCGCACTGCTCGTCCTGGCCGCCTGGGCGGTCGCCGGGGTGGCGCTGGCGGTCGTCGTCGGCGGGCGTCGCGACATCACCTGAGGGGCACCCGCCTCGCCGGGCGCGGGACTGTCGGGGGGCGGGCATAGCCTGATCCCGTGTCCCGATCCACCGCTCCCTCCCGCCCGGGCTGGATCCGCCGTCTGGCCGGAGCCTGCCTGAAGCACCGTCGCGTCACCGTCGGCGCGCTGGTCGCGTCCATGGCGGGGGTCGGGCTGGAGGCCGTCGGCCCGCTGCTGATCCGCGAGGGCGTGAACGGTGTGGTCGGCGGGGACCCGGGTGTGCTCACGCCCGTGGTGGCGGGCCTGCTCGTGCTCGGCGTGCTGAAGTTCGGTGGTGCCTTCGTCCGTCGCTATCTGGGCGGGCGGATGGCGCTGGACGTCCAGCACGACCTGCGGCGCGCCGTGTTCGCCGCGGTCCAGCGGATGGACGGGGTCCGCCAGGACCGGCTGCGCACCGGGCAGGTCGCGTCCCGGTCGATCTCCGACCTGCAGCTCGTGCAGGGCTTCCTGTCGATGGTGCCGTTGTCGGCGGGCACCGTCGTGCTCGTCGTCGTCGCGGTGTCGGCGATGCTGTGGCTGTCGCCGCTGCTGACGGTCATCGCGCTGGTGATGCTGCCGCTGGCGTTCCTCGCGACCAACCGGATCCGCCGCACGCTCTTCCCCGCCACGTGGTCCGCCCAGCAGCGGGCGGCCGAGATCGCCCAGCAGGTCGAGGAGACCGTCACCGGGGTCCGGGTGGTCAAGGGCTTCGGGCAGGAGTCGCGCGAGATCACGGCGCTGGAGGGGCGCGCCCACCGGCTCTACGGTGAGCGGCTGCGTGCGGCCGGTCTCACCGCGCGGCTGAACCCGGCCCTGCTCGCGTTGCCCGGCCTCGGGCAGGTGGCGGTGATCGGCGTCGGTGGCTGGATGGCCGCGCAGGGGTCGATCGACCTCGGCACCTTCCTGGCCTTCACGACCTACGTCGGGATGCTCGTCGGCCCGGCGCGGCTGATCGGCGCGCTGGTCGTCACCGGCCAGCTCACCCGGGCCGCCGCGGAGCGGGTCTACGAGATCGTCGACGCCGAGCCGGGGATCGTGGACCCGGACCGCCCGCGGGAGCTGCCCGGGGGCCCGCTGACCGTCGAGCTCGACCGGGTCCGGTTCGGCTACGAGCCCGCCGGGTCCGGGCCCGACGGGGACGCCGCTCCCGATCCGGTGCTCGACGACCTGTCGCTGCGCGTCGAACCGGGGGAGACGCTGGCGCTGGTCGGGCCGCCGGGATCGGGCAAGTCGACGGTCGCCCTGCTGCTGCCCCGGTTCTACGACCCGCAGGCGGGGAGCCTGCGGATCGGCGGGACCGACCTGCGCGAGCTGCGCCTGCACGACCTGCGCGCCGAGCTGGGTGTGGTGTTCGAGGAGGCCTTCCTCTTCTCCGACTCGATCCGGAACAACATCGCCTACGGCCGGCCCGACGCGAGCGACGACGAGATCCGGGCCGCCGCGGAGGCGGCCCAGGTGGCGGGGTTCGTCGAGGAGCTCCCCGACGGGTACGACACCGAGATCGGCGAGCGCGGGCTGACGCTGTCCGGCGGGCAGCGTCAGCGGATCGCGCTGGCCCGGGCCATGCTCACCCGTCCCCGGGTGCTGCTGCTCGACGACGCGACGTCCGCGGTCGACACCGCCACCGAGGCGGCGATCCACGCGACGCTGCACGACCTGACGGCCGACCGGACGACGCTGCTGGTCGCCCACCGGCGCTCGACGCTCGCCCTGGCCGACCGGATCGCGGTGCTCGACCGCGGCCGCGTGGTCGACCTCGGCACCGAGGACGAGCTGCGCGGCCGCTGTGCGCTGTTCCGGGAGCTGCTGGCGACCGGACCCGCCGACGAGCTCGGGGGCTCCGGGCAGGCGGAGGCCCCGGCCCTCGCCCCCGGGAACGGCGTGGTGTCCGGTAACGGCGCGACGGCACCGACCGGGGGTGCCACCCCGGACCTCTGGCCCGACGTGGACCACCCCGAGGACCCGGACCGCGCACTCGGCCGGGAGGCCGGCGGTGGGGCCGCGGGCTGGGCCGGCGGGATCAGTGCCACCCCGGAACTGCTCGACGCCGTCGCGAAGCTGCCACCGGCGGACGAGTCACCGCGGCTGCGGGGTGAGGGGGACCCGACGGCACCGGATCCGGAGTTCCGGCTCTCGTCGCTGCTCCGCCCGGTCCGCCGGCTGCTGGTGCTGGGCGTCGCGCTGATGGCCGCCGACGCGCTGGCCACCCTGGCGCTGCCGAGCATCGCCCGGGTCGCGGTCGACTCCGGGATCGTGGGGACCTCGGGCCGGGTGCTGCTGATCGCCGCCCTGGCCGGGCTGCTGATCGTGCTGGCCGACGCCGTCGTCGTGGGGTTCCAGACACTGGTCACCGCGCGGGCCGGCGAGAGCCTGCTCTACCTGCTGCGGCTGCGCAGCTACGCGCACCTGCAGCGGCTCGGGCTGGACTACTACGAGCGCGAGCTGTCCGGCCGGATCATGACGCGGATGACGACCGACGTGGACGCGCTGTCGACGTTCCTGCAGACCGGGCTGGCGCAGGCGGTGGTCAGCGTGCTGACGATCGGCGGCGTCGCGGTGGCACTCGTCGCGACCGACGCCGAGCTCGCCCTCATCGCCCTGGGCTGGCTGCTGCCGCTGCTCGTCCTCGGCACGGTCGTGTTCCGCCGGTTCTCCTCGCGGGCCTACGCCGAGGCGCGGGAACGGGTCAGCGTCGTCAACGCCGACCTGCAGGAGAACGTCAGCGGCGTGCGCATCGCGCAGGCCTACGTCCGCGAGGAGCTGAGCTACGACCGGTTCGGCGAGCGCTCGGACGCGTACCGCCGCTCCCGGCTGCGCGCGCAGCGCTACATCGCCCTCTACTTCCCGTTCGTCGCGTTCCTGTCCGACGTCGCGGGCGCGGTGGTGCTCGGCGTCGGCGGCATGATGATCGTCTCGGGGGAGATCACCGCCGGGATCCTGACCGCGTTCCTGCTGTACCTGACGCTGTTCTTCGGGCCGGTGCAGCAGCTCTCCCAGGTGTTCGACGGCTACCAGCAGGCCCGGGTCGGCCTGAACCGGATCTCCGACCTGCTGCGCACCCCCACCTCGGTGCCGGACCGTCCGGAGGACCCGGCCCCGGTGCCGGACCGGCTGCGCGGCGACGTGGAGCTCGACCACGTGACGTTCCGCTATCCCGGTGTCGACACCCCGGCGCTCGACGACGTGTCCCTGCGCGTCGCGGGGGGCGAGACCGTCGCGCTCGTCGGGGCGACCGGTGCCGGGAAGTCGACGCTGATCAAGCTGCTCGCCCGGTTCTACGACACCGGCGAGGGACAGGTCCGGGTCGACGGCGTCGACGTCCGCCGCTACC
This sequence comes from Pseudonocardia sp. EC080619-01, assembly GCF_001420995.1. Taxonomy (NCBI): domain Bacteria; kingdom Bacillati; phylum Actinomycetota; class Actinomycetes; order Pseudonocardiales; family Pseudonocardiaceae; genus Pseudonocardia; species Pseudonocardia sp. EC080619-01. Next base: position 3,968,121 of record NZ_CP012184.1, read on the forward strand.
CGCTCGCCGGGTACCGGTCACGGCTCGGGGTGGTGCCGCAGGAGGCGCACCTGTTCACCGGCGACGTCGCGTCCAACATCGCCTACGGCCGGCCCGACGCGTCGCCCGAGCGGATCGAGGACGCGGCCCGCGCAGTGGGCGCGCTCGATCTCGTGCGATCGCTGCCGTCGGGGTTCCGGACGCCGGTCGGGGAGCGCGGGCAGGGTCTGTCCGCCGGGCAGCGGCAGCTCGTCGCGCTGGCCCGCGCCGAACTCGTCGAGCCCGACGTGCTGATCTTCGACGAGGCGACCGCGGCGCTGGACCCGGCGACCGAGGCCTCGGTGCTCGCGGCGGGGGAGCGGGTCTCACAGCGGCGCACGGCGTTCGTCGTCGCGCACCGGCTGCAGACGGCCCGCCGCTCGGACCGGATCGTCGTGCTCGCGGGCGGGCGGATCGTCGAGGAGGGACCGCACGACGAGCTGGTGCGTGCCGGCGGCCGCTACGCCGCGCTGTGGCGTGCCGGCGAGCTGGAGCCGGAGCCGGACAGCCCGCTCGCCACGCAGCCCTGAGCGGGGACGGTCCTCAGTCGAGCAGCCGCTCGAGCCGGGCGGCGACGGCGGCGCGGCGCGGGTCGTCGCGCACGAGCAGCTCCAGGAGCCGCTCGTGCGCCTCGAGATCGTCGGCGCCGAGCGGGTGCCCGGTGAAGCGGTGCAGCAGCTCGGTGTCGTCGGCGGCGAGCACCGCGTGCCGCAGCCCGGCGACGAGCTCGTCCCGCAGCTCGCGGACGGCCGGGGCGTCGGAGCGGGGCAACAGCTCGCCGTGGCAGGTGGCGAGCGCGTCGGACGCCCGGCCCTCCCGCAGCGCGACCCGCAGCCGCAGGAAGTCGGCGTCCGGTTCGGCCGCGAGCCGGTACGGGCGGGTGAGCAGCAGGTCCGCTCCCAGCGAGGCGCGCAGCCGGTGGATCTCGCCGCGGACCGTCGTCGGGTTGCCGTCCTCGCCGTAGAGCATCAGGGTGAGCTGCTCGCCGGACAGCCCGTCCGGGTGCAGTGCCAGCGCGGTGAGGATCTCGGCCGGGCGCAGCGTCGCCGCGCTCTCGGTGCCGTCCAGGGTGATCCGCGGCCCGGAGCCCCCGGTGAACCGCAGCGCCAGCTGCGGGACCTCCTCGGTCCGGGCGACGACCCGGCCCCGCCGCCGCGACGGTGTCACCAGGAGGTATCCCTCCGGCAGCGCCTCGACGGCCATCTCCCGGCCGTCGCCGAGCCGGACCCGGTCGACGCCCTCCTGCAGCCGCACCCGTTCCGGGAACCGGCCGTAGGGCTCGCTCGCGATCACCCGGCCGGACGCCGACAGC